>CAMLOR010000429.1 GCA_946481615.1 uncultured Aquimonas sp. | reverse complement strand
TACTACATGCAGGGCCTGAACCTGACGCCGCTGCACGGCCACACCGCGCTGTTCGGCGTGTACGGCATGCTCGGCATCGCGCTGGTGCTGTTCTGCCTGCGCGGGCTGCGCGGCCAGATGCGCTGGGACGTGCGGCCGCTGAAGCTGGCGTTCTGGGCCCTCAACATCGGCCTGGTGCTGATGGCGCTGCTGACCCTGCTGCCGCTGGGCACCATGCAGTTGCTGGCGGCGATCGAGCATGGCTACGCCTACGCGCGCTCCGCCGAGTTCATGCAGCGCCCGATCGTCGATCTGCTGGTGTGGATGCGCGTGCCGGGCGACACCATCTTCAGCATCGGCGCGCTTTCGCTGGCCTGGTTCGTGTTCCGCCTGTGGGTGGCGCCGCAGCGCGAGATGGTGACCGACGGCGAATACGCCGGCTCCTGACGCCGTGCTGGAGTTCTACCCGCAGATCAAGTGGGTGCACGTCGCTGCGGTGGTCTGCAGCGGCGTGTTGTTCTTCGCGCGAGGCGCGCTGGTACAGGCGGGGCAGGGCCGCCTCGCGCTGGCGGCACCGCTGCGTTGGCTGAGCTGGAGCATCGACACGGTGCTGCTCACCGCGGCGCTCATGCTCTTCACGCTGCTGCCTTCGGGTTTCTTCGCCAATGGCTGGCTGCTGGCGAAGCTGCTGCTGTTGCCGGTGTACATCGGCTTCGCCGCGATGGCATTGCGGGCGGACACGGCGCGGCGCCGCACGGTCGCGTTCGCCGTCGCGGTGGCCGTCTTCCTTGCCATCGTCGGCATCGCGCGGGCGCATCACCCGCTGGGCGCGCTGGCGCGCCTGTTCGCGTGAGCGGCATGCGCCGCACCTGACCTGGATCAAGAAGGCCGGCGCCGGCGGCGAGCAGACTCGTTCCATGGACTTCGCCGCCGCCCGCCATCTGCCCAGCCCCGCACGACTCGCCGCCGCGCCGCACCGGCTGCTGTTCCTGATCGGCGCGCTCAACGTGCTGGCGGCGATGGCGTGGTGGGCGGGCTGGCTCGGCCGCGCCGCGATCGACGGCGCGCCGCCCGCCGTGGATGCGATGCCCGCCGGTTGGGCGCATGCGTTCGTGATGCAGTACCAGGTACTGCCGCCTTTCATCTTCGGCTTCCTGCTGACGGTGTTCCCGCGCTGGATGGGGTTGCCGGACCTTCCCGCGCGCCGCTATCTGCCCGTGGGCCTCGGCCTGCTGGCCGGGCAGGCGATGTTCCTCGCCGGTCTGACGCATGCGCCGTTGCTCGCGAAGGCCGGCGTGTGCGCCACGCTCGCGGGCTGGAGCATCGGCCTCGCGATGCTGCTCGCGTTGCTGGTGAAGGACGGGCTGAAGACCGGGCACGCGTTCTCCTGCGCGTTCGCGCTGCTGCTCGGCTGGTTCGGCCTGATCGCGTTCGCGGCATTCGTGTTCGCGCACGATGCGCGCTGGCTGTTCGCCTCCGTGAAGCTCGGCACCTTCGGGTTGCTCGTGCCGATGTATTTCACCGTCGCGCATCGCATGTTCCCGTTCTTTGCAGGCAACGTGGTGCGCGGCTACGCCGCCTGGCGTCCGATGTGGCTGCTGGCCGCATTCTGGGCCGCGGCGCTGGCGCATCTGCTGCTCGAACTCGCGCATGCCTACGCGTGGCTGTGGGTCGTCGATCTGCCGTGGCTCGCGTTGTGCGTGGCGTGGCTGTGGCGCACCTGGCCGCGCGGCCAGGCGCCGGCGCTGCTGCGGGTGTTGTTCCTCGGCGTGGCGTGGCTGCCCGTCGCGCTCGCGCTGTACGCGGCGCAGAGCGCGTGGTTCGATGCGACGGGCGTGTTCGTGCTCGGCCGAGCACCGGCGCACGCGTTGTTCATCGGCTACTTCGGCAGCCTGCTGGTCGCGATGGTGACGCGCGTGACGCAGGGCCATTCGGGCCGTCCGCTGGTGCTCGGCGCGCCCGCCGCGTTCGCATTCGTCACGATCCAGTTGGTCGTGCTCGTGCGCTTGATCGCCGAACTCGTCCCCCATCCCGCCGTCTGGCAGGCCGCCGCCGCGGCCGGCTGGCTGTTCGCTTTCCTTCCGTGGGTGCTGCGTTCGGCGTGGATCTATTCCACGCCGCGCGCCGACGGGCGCCCCGGCTGATCTTCCGCCTGCTCCGGAGAACACGATGAAACCGTTGCTCGCTGTCTGCTTCGCCACCACGCTGGCGCTGTTGCTTTCCGCCTGTTCCGACGGCAACGGCGCCGCCACGCCCGCGTCGGCGGCCGCCGCGTCGGCCGACACCGGCGGCTCGCGCAAGGGCGATTTCGGCCCGCCGCAGGGCGAGCCGGTGAAGGCCGTGCTGACGTCGCCCCCGCACGTGCCGCCGCCGACCGGCCGGAACGCGCCGGCGAAGGTGATCGTCGAACTCGAGGTGATCGAGAAGGAACTGCCGATCGCCGAAGGCACGACCTACACCTTCTGGACCTTCGGCGGCACGGTGCCCGGCAGTTTCATCCGCGTGCGCCAGGGCGACACCGTCGAGTTCCA
>CAMLOR010000428.1 GCA_946481615.1 uncultured Aquimonas sp. | reverse complement strand
TTCCGCAGCGAGTTCTCGTCGTCCGACCAGTCCTCGCGCACCTTGCACCACAGCTGCAGGAACACCTTGCGCTCCAGCTGTTCCTCGATGGCGATGCGCGCGGCAGTGCCGATGCTGCGCATGCGTGCGCCACCGGCGCCGATGACGATGGCCTTCTGCCCGTCGCGTTCCACCCACACCACGGCGGCGATCTTGAGGATCTTGCCCTCGTCGGCCCATTGCTCGATGGCGACCGTGGCCGAATACGGCAGTTCGTCGCCGAGCTGGCGCATCAGCTGTTCGCGGATCAGCTCCGAAACGAGGAAGCGCTCGCTGCGATCGGTGACCTCGTCCTCGCCGAACATCGGTTCGCCTTCGGGCAGCAACGCGATCAGGCCTTTCTCGAGATCGTCGAGGCCGACACGCTTCTCGGCCGACACCGGGAACACGGCCTCGAAACCGCGGCCTTCGGTCACTTTCGCGATGAAGGGCAGCAGTTCGGCCTTGTCCTTGATGCGGTCGACCTTGTTGATGATCAGCACACGCGGGATGCCGGCTTCGGCCAGGGCCTCGAAGGCGTGCTGGTCTTCGTCGCGCCACTGGCCGGCCTCGATGACGAGGGCGCCGAGCTGCACGTCGACCAGCGAGCCGCGCGCGGCGCGGTTCATGTAGCGGTTGATGGCGCGCTTGCCGCCGCTGTGCAGGCCGGGCGTGTCGACATAGACGACCTGACCTTCCGGCCGGGTGCCGATGCCCAGGATGCGGTGGCGCGTGGTCTGCGCCTTGGGCGAGACGATGCTCACCTTGTAGCCGACCAGGGCGTTGATCAGCGTGGATTTGCCGACGTTGGGGCGGCCGACGATGGCCACCTGGCCGGTGCGTTGCGGAAGATCGGTCATGGGGTCGTTTCCAGCAGGTCGAGGGCCGCCTGCGCCGCGGCCTGTTCGGCCTGGCGCCGCGACGGACCGGCGCCCAGCGTTTCCACGCCGGCCTCCCCCATCACGCACAGCACGTTGAAGGTCTTGTCGTGGTCTTCGCCGTCGGCGGAGAGCAGACGGTATTCGGGCAGCGATTGCTGGCGCGCCTGCAGCCATTCCTGCAGGCGGGTTTTGGCGTCCTTGGCGGTATTGCCCGCCGGCAGCGCGGCGATCAGTGGTTCGAACCAGGGCAGGACCACCTCGCGGCAGCGTTCGAAGCCGGCGTCGAGGTAGATCGCGCCGACCACCGCCTCGAGCGCGTCGGCGAGGATGGAATCGCGCCGGAAGCCGCCGCTTTTCAGTTCGCCGGGGCCGAGCTCGAGGCGATCGCCCAGTTGCAGCTCGCGTGCGATCCCGGCCAGCGCGGCCTCGCGCACCAGTGCGGCGCGCGCGCGCGTGAGTTCGCCCTCGTCGGCGCGCGACCGGCGCTGGAACAGCGCTTCGGCCACGATCAGGTTGACCAGCGAATCGCCGAGGAATTCGAGGCGTTCGTTGTTCTTCGATCCGGCGCTGCGATGGGTCAGCGCCCGCCGCAGCAGTTCCGGATCGACGAAGCCATGCCCGATGCGGTCAGTCGACACCGGCACGCGTCAGGTCGACGGTCTTGTCGAACTTGGCGACGAAGTCGAGGTTGTAGATCAGCGGCTTGCGCACCTCGTAGGTGACGGTCAGGTTGTAGCCCTTGTCGCGCTTGATCTTGACGTTCTCGGGTTTCACCGAGGTGACGTAGCTGATGTAGAACCGGCGGAACAGCTTGTCGCGGACCATTACCGGGTCGGTCTGCGCGATGCCCGGTTCGGCCGCCACGCCCTTCATGTCCGCGACCACTGAGTAGTATTCGGTGTAGACGGGGAAAAGCTTGAAACCGACGAAGGCAAAAATGCCGATCACGAACAGCACCATCATGAAGCCCAACAGGGTCAGACCCTGTTGCTTCGTCTTGCTCGCCATATATCCCCCGGGGGTGTGGATCCGCCGCTAGTGTATGACGGTTGCGAGCCGTTCGAAATCGATGCCGCCGTTACGGCCGTCCCAGTTCATCCAGATCAGGAAGGCCTTGCCCACCAGGTTCTCTTCCGGGACGAAGCCCCAGTAGCGGCTGTCCTCGGAGTTGTCGCGGTTGTCGCCCATCACGAAGTAGCTGCCCTCGGGCACCTTCCAGACGCCTTCGCCCTGCGGCACGAAATAGGCCGCCGAACGCTGCAGGATGCGGTGCTCGACGCCCGGACCCTCGGCGCCGGTGGTCGGCGGCAGCTGCTCGGTCCTGAGCTCGGCGCCGGTCATGTCGCGGCCGCTGCCTTCGCCGATGTAGTGGCCGATGGGCGCCTGGGCCACGACCACCCCGTTCACGTAGAGCGTCTTGTTGCGATAGACGATCTCGTCGCCCGGCATGCCGATGACGCGCTTGATGTAGTCCTGCGACGGATTCTTCGGGTAGCGGAACACGACCACGTCGCCGCGCTGCGGCTCGCCCACCTCGATGAACTTCTTGTCCAGCACCGGCCAGCGCAGGCCGTAGGCGAACTTGTTGACCAGGATGAAGTCGCCGATCAGC
>CAMLOR010000427.1 GCA_946481615.1 uncultured Aquimonas sp. | reverse complement strand
TTCGCACATGGATGTGCGATCGAAAACCCCCGGCGACCGGAGGGCACCCGCGCGTAGCGCGGGCGGCGCAACCCATCCCCGAACCCCCGAGCGCCCCCGCGTCCCACGACCACCTCACCCGAACCCGAACGCGACCGCCATCAACGCGCCGCGAGCGGCAACGGAAACACGCGGATCCCGCGGATCTTCCACGACCCGTCGGCCTGTCGTGCGAGCACCGTGATGGTGGAGAACTCGCGCAGCGTTTCGAGCGAGCCGTCCGCCGTGGGCCGCATCACGCGCACGGCGTTGTCCGCGAGTACGACGTCGGCGGATTGCATGGTCAGTTGCAGCACGTCGCTGCGGTGCACGAGACCGGGTTCGAGCTGCGCGAACGAAGCGGTGAAGTAGTCGAGCACGTCGGAACGCGAATCGATGGACGCGTCGCGGCCATGGAAGCGCATCGAAGCCTGCTCGTCGTAGAGCGCCGCCATGCCCTTCGCATCGCGGGCATTCCAGCGCGCATCGGCGTCGCGCGCGAGCTGCATCAACGTGGCGGTGTCGCCGGGCGACGGCGATTGCGCGAAGGCGGCGGAGCAGAAGAGGAACAGGACGGCGACAGCGGAACGGAGCATGGTTGGCCTCGGCAAAAATCGAGGCGCGACGATAGGCAGCGCTTCCGCCCGCGGCCAGCACGAATCGCCGGCGCGAATCCGCTCCGCGACGAACCGTCCATCGCACGCCGCGCACGGCGGGACGTGATATTTCCGCGCGGAAAACTACGTGAGGGGCCGCAGCCAGAAGGTCAGCGCGTGCTCGGCCTCCACGCTGTCGCCCACTTCCTTCCACCCCAGCCGCATCGTCATGCCGGGCTGCCGCAGGTAGCCGCGCTTCGCCCAGAAGGCTTCGTTGCCGCGATGCGCCGCCGGCCGCCGCGCATCGTCCGCTTCGCGATCGACCGCCGCGAACGCCGTCCATGCGAAACGCCGCAGCGAACGCGCATAGCCTTCGCGCTCGTCGAAGAAGCGATGCCCGAGCCCCTGCCCGCGATACTCCGTCAACAACACCGACTCGCCGAAATAGAACACCGAATCCGCTTCGATGCCGCGCGCCGCGAACGGCGCCCGGAACGCTTCGCCTTCGTGCGCGAGCGGCACGCCGGTGGAGGCGCCTACCACGCGCGCGCCGTCGAAGGCCAGCACGAACAGGCTTTCGGGCGAACGCGCGTAGGTCGACAGATAGCCGGCCTCGTACTCGGCATGGCCGTCGTAGAGATAGGGCCAGTCGCGGAACACCGCGATGCGCAGCGCGGCCAGATCGGCCAGATGCGGCGCCACGGCGGCGCCGGTGAAGGTGCGGATCTGCAAGCGATTCCCCTGAATTCCCGGCAAACACGGCCGGCGTGGCGCGGACGCCCGCGGCGGGCCTGACGTATCCTCGTCGCCATGAATTATCGCCATGCCTACCACGCCGGCAACCACGCCGATGTCCTCAAACACGTCGTGCTGCTCGCGCTGATCGATGCCCTGCAGCGCAAGGACACCCCGATCTTCGTGCTCGACACCCACGCCGGCCGCGGCGAATACGACCTCGCGGCCGTGGAGGCGGGCAAGACCGCCGAGGCCGAAGGCGGCGTCGAAAAGCTGCTGGCCTGGGCCCGCAACGCGCGTCCGCTGCCGGCCGCCATCGCGCGCTATCGGGAAGCGCTGAAGGCGCACAATCCCGCCGGCGAACGCCGCTTCTATCCTGGCTCGCCGAAACTCGCGATGCAGGCGCTGCGCGAACACGACCGCCTCGCCGCCTGCGAAATGCAGCCCGACGAAGCCGCCGCGCTCAAGCGCGCGATGGGCACCGATGCGCGCATCGGCGTGCACGCCCGCGACGGTTACGGCGCGATGAAGGCGCTGCTGCCGCCGAAGGAAAAGCGCGGCCTCGTGCTGATCGATCCGCCCTACGAAGCGCAGGGCGCCGAATTCGACGCCATCGTCGCCGCGCTCAAGGACGCCTTCGCGCGCTGGCCCACCGGTGTCTACGCCGTGTGGTATCCGATCAAGCAGCGCCGCACGCTGCTGCCGTTCTTCCGCAAGGCCGCCGCGCTGCCGGCGAAATCGGCGCTGGTGGTGGAACTGCTGGTGCGGCCCGACGATTCGCCGCTGCGCATGAACGGCAGCGGCATGCTGATCCTCAATCCGCCCTGGAAACTCGACACCGAACTGGCGGCCGCCCTGCCCGGCCTTGCGAAGGCGATGGGCGAGGACGGCGGCGGCTCGCACCGCATCGAGTGGCTGAAGCAGGAGGCCTTCGCATGATGCCGCGCACGCTGGCGCCGCTCGGCCTGGCGCTGGCGCTGTCGGCCTGCGCCACGGTGAAGCCGGCCTTCGACACGCTGCCCGAATCGCACGTGCCGCCGCCCATCGAGGCGGCCACGAACACCGCGCACTATCTCGACCAGCCCGTGGTGTGGGGCGGCATGATCATCGAGGTGCGCAACTTCGAACGCCACAGCGAGTTCGAGATCCTCGCCTTCCCGCTCGACGACAAGCAGCGCCCGATGC
>CAMLOR010000426.1 GCA_946481615.1 uncultured Aquimonas sp. | reverse complement strand
TGCGCGACTACACGCTCATGCTGTCGAACTTCGGCGTGTTCGCCGGCAAGTACGCCACGCCCGTGGTGGTGCCGCCCTGCGTGTGCATCGTCGGCGCCGGCCGCCTGCATCACGCCGTGGTGCCGGTCATGGGCGGGCTGGAGACGCACCGCGTCCTGCCGCTGTCGCTCACCTTCGATCACCGCGCCGCGACCGGCGGCGAGGCCGCGCGCTTCCTGCGCGCGCTGATCGACGATCTGCAGAAGGCGCGCTGACATGGCGCACAAGAGCCGGCTCGCCGGTTTCATCATCGACTGCCAGGGCGGCGACGTGACCACCTCGGCGCGCTTCTGGAGCGCCGCCTTGGGTTTGCCGATCACCGATCCGAACGAAGGCGGCGCAGGCAAGTACGCGGTGCTGGGCGACACGCCGGCCGACCTGCACATCGAGGTGCAGAAGGTGCCGCACGAATCGCGCGTGCACCTGGACATCGAGACCGACGACATCGAAGCCGAAGTCGCGCGCCTCAGGCAGCTCGGCGCCACCGAGGTGAGCCGGCCGTACGATGCGCGCTGGGTGGTGATGCAGGCCCCGACCGGGCAGCGCTTCTGCGTGGTGCGGCTGCGCGATGCGACCAAGGGGCCGAGACTCAACGCCTGGGTCTGAAACGCCCGTTCGACGGGCTCTGCGCGAGCGATTTGCGCAACACGGAGGCGAGCCGGCTCGCCGCAAACGACGTGCGCACGAGATGTTTCGGCGGGCCAGCCTCACCCGTTCGGGGTGAGCGTGTCGAACCCCGCGCGATCCGCTATCGCGCGCGGAAGATCTTGCCGCGCGCCACCCAGGCCAGCGTGACGATCAGCAGGAACACGCCGTACGCGATCAACGTCGCCAGCACCTGCTTCCAGATCGCGCCGGCCTGCGGATCGGCATGGAGCATGCCCCAGCGCATCCCGATCCAGCTCAGCACCAGCGCCATCGCCAGCGTGGCGAGGTTGTAACCGCCGCGCATCGGATGTTTCGGCATGCGCGGATAGATCCAGAACAGCGCGCCCAGGATGGCGAACCAGGGCAGGAACAGCACCAGCGCCAGGTTGAACTCGACCTCCGGATTCACGAGGCCTCCGCCAGCGCCGCCAGCGCGGCGTCCACGTCGGCCGCATCCACTCCTTCGCCGAGCGCGTGGCGTTCGTCGGGCAGCAGGCGGCCTTCGCGCTTGAGCGCGGCGATGCTGTTGCCGGCATCCTTCGGCGAATCGAATCCGGCGCTCTGCAGCAGCAGGCGGCCATCGGCGGCGAGCAGCTTGAAGTAGAACTTGCCGTCGGATTCGCGATATTGCTTGAAGCTGGGTTGCGCCGCGCGCGCGGCCTTGGCGTCCGGCGCCTTCGCCGCGGGCAGCGCCTTGAACGCGCGCAGGCCGACGGCGTCGCGCAGGCGTCCGAGGAAGGGACGGGCGATGCCGCGTGCTTTCTTCGCGCCGATCTGCAGCAATTCCTCGATCTCCTGCGGCTTGGCCATCAGCGTCTCGTAGCGCTCGCGCATCGGCGCGATGTCGCTTTCGAGGCGTTCGAGCAGACGTTGCTTGGCCTCGCCCCAGCCGAGACCGCCGCGCAGTGCGTCCTCGAATGCCGCGGTTTCCTCGCCGGTGGCGAAGGCGCGGTAGATCGTCACCAGCGGCGAGGATTCGGGATCCTTCGCCTCGCCCGGCAGCTTCGAATCGGTGACGATGCGCGCGATCGACTCCTTCAGCCGCGCTTTGCCGCCTTCGAACAGCGGGATGGTGTTGTCGTAGCTCTTCGACATCTTGCGGCCGTCGAGGCCCGGCAGCGTCGCGACGGATTCTTCGATCACCACTTCGGGCAGGGTGAAGAACTCGCCGCCGAACAGGTGGTTGAAGCGCGCGCCGATGTCGCGCGCCATCTCGATGTGCTGGATCTGGTCGCGCCCCACCGGGACACGATGCGCGTTGAACATCAGGATGTCGGCGGCCATCAGGATGGGATACGAGAACAACCCCATCGTGATGCCGGCGTCGGCGTCCTCGCCGGTGGCGGCGTTGGCGTCGGTCGCGGCCTTGTAGGCGTGCGCGCGGTTCATCAGGCCCTTGGCGGCGACGCAGGTCAGCAGCCAGGTGAGTTCGGGGATCTCGGGGATGTCCGACTGCCGGTAGAACGTGACGCGCGCGGGATCGAGCCCTGCCGCGAGCCAGGTGGCGGCAATTTCCAGCCGCGAACGTTCGATGCGCGCCGGATCGTCGCATTTGATCAGCGCGTGGTAGTCCGCCAGGAACAGGAAGGAATCGACGCCCGCATCGCGGCTGGCGGCGATCGCGGGACGGATCGCGCCGACGTAGTTGCCGAGGTGCGGAGTGCCGGTGGTGGTGATGCCGGTGAGAACGCGGGTAGCCATGGACGCGAGTTTACTGGACGGTGTGGGGAGAGCACGTTGTCGCTCGCGTGTCGGGCGAGAGCAGGTGATCGCGGCGAGGCGCGCGCTCTTGCCGGGGTGGGGTGGCCGGCCCGGCTGCGGCGCCGGCTTCGCCGGAAGCTGGAGTCGGCCGGGGGTT
>CAMLOR010000425.1 GCA_946481615.1 uncultured Aquimonas sp. | reverse complement strand
GGGATCAGCATGGCGAGGTTGGTCTTGCCGCAGGCGCTCGGGAAGGCCGCGGCGATATAGCGCGTCTCGCCCTTCGGATTCTCGATGCCGACGATCAGCATGTGCTCGGCCAGCCAGCCTTCCTCGCGCGCCTGCCAGCTCGCGATGCGCAGCGCATGGCATTTCTTGCCGAGCAGCGCGTTGCCGCCGTAGCCCGAGCCGAACGACTTGATGGAGAGTTCTTCCGGGAAGTGCATGATGAAGCGGCGCTCCGGATCGAGCTCGCCGATCGAATGCAGGCCCTTCACGAAGGTGCCCTCGCGTTCGATGCGGCGCAGCGCCGGCGTACCCATGCGTGTCATCAGGCGCATGTTGAGCGCGACGTAGGGGCTGTCGGTGATCTCCACCCCGCAGCGCGCCAGCGGCGAATCGATCGGGCCCATGCAGTAGGGCACCACGTACATCGTGCGGCCCTGCATGCAGCCCGCGAACAGCGCGTCCATCTTGGCGTGCGCCTGCGCCGGCGCCATCCAGTGATTGTTCGGGCCGGCATCGTCGCGCTGCTTCGTGCACACGAAGGTGAGGTGCTCGACGCGCGCCACGTCGTTGACGCTGGAGCGATGCAGGTAGCAGTCCGGATGCGTCCGCTCGTTGAGGCGCAGCAGGTCGCCGCTTTCGAGCATGGCGCCGATCAGCGCGGCGCGTTCGGCATCGGATCCGTCGCACCAGTGGATGCGCGCGGGTTGCGTGAGTTTCGCAACCTCGTCGACCCATCGGTCGAGCGTGGCGAGTTGACTCGTCATGGCGGGGCGGTCTCGCGAAAAGAAACCGGCATTCTAGCGGGTCGATCGCGCCGGCCCGTTCCTGCGGACGGTCGTGTCCGTCGTGGAAGCGTTTGCAGCCGGCCAATCCCGCGGATGCGTGACGTCGAGATGCCGTGCGACGGAAGGGTTCGCCTCTGGGCCCCCGCCTTCGCGGGGACGAAGCCGCCGTCATTCCCGCGCAGGCGGGAATCCAGGTGCGGTGCGCCGCGGGTTTCGCGATCAGCCCGGGATCAGCGTGCTCGTAACGTGATCCACGTAGGCCTCGAACTCCTCGTGGCTCATGCGCGGCTGGTTCAACTGCAGCGACAGCTGCAGGAAGCCGAGGTAGGCCGCATAGGTGAGGCGCGCCCGCTGCTGGGCCTCCACGCGCGCCATGCCGGCCTGGCGGAAACTCGCGGTGAGGTAGTCGAGGCGGCGTTCGGAGACGCGCTGCATCACGGGCTGCACGACCGGATGATCGAGCGCCTTGAGCAGCGCGGCGTAGATCACATGCGACTTCACCTCGTGCGCCACCAGTTGGAACAGGCGGCGCAGGCGTTCGCGCGGGTCCGATACGGCTTCGAGCGTACCGAAGACATCCTGCTGTTCGACCGACTCCCAGCGCTCGAGCGCGGCCTTGAGCAGCGCCTCGCGCGAAGGGAAATGCCAGTAGAAGCTGCCCTTGGTGACCTTGAGCCGCCGTGCCAGCGGTTCCACGGCGACCGCGGCCACGCCTTCCTCGGCGATCAGATCGAGGGCGGCCTGGGCCCAATCCTCGGCCGACAGGCGCGGGGCGCGTTCGAGTTTTCCGGGCGGGGTCTGCAGCATGCGCCCGAGTCTAACCGTGCGTGGCCGTATTGCAAGAAAAGCCTTGGGTTTCAGGGATGTGGCCTAGAGCATCGACTCCATACGCATCCGTATTGACAAGCCCCGCGGGCAATACAATACTGGCGAGTATGGAATCATCCCGCGTCCCTCGCCCCTCTGCTGCCCGCACGCCGCCCATGCGCGGCGACTGGCGCGCACGCGATGGCGCGATGCTGGTCTTCGACCATTGGCGCGGCGACGGACGCCATGCCGACGTGCTGTTCCTGCACGGCTTCGGCCAGACGCGGCAATCGTGGAGCACGACTGCCGCACGCCTCGCCGAACAAGGTTACGAAAGCCGCGCCGTCGACGGCCGCGGCCACGGCGAAAGCAGCCGCAACGCGCCGGGGCAAGCCTACCGCATGGAGCAATTCGCCGACGACGTGCTGGACGTTGCGGCCCAACTGCCGCGGCGGCCGGTACTGGTGGGCGCCTCGATGGGCGGTCTGCTCGGCCTGCTCGCGGAAGGCGAATCCGAAAACGGTCTGTTCGAAGCGCTGGTGCTGGTCGACATCACCCCGCGCTGGGATGCCGGCGGCGTGGCGCGCATCCTCGATTTCATGAGCGCGCATCCGGAAGGCTTCGACGATCTCGAACACGCCGCCGACGAGATCGCCGCGTACCTGCCGCACCGCCGCAGGCGCAAGACCGCCGACGAGCTCTCTTCGCTGCTGGTGCAGCGCGGCGACGGGCGCTGGTACTGGCATTGGGACCCGCGCCTGCTCGACGAGGTGGCGCGCGACGGCGAACGCTACCAGCCGCGCCTGATGCAGGCGGCGGCGCGCGTGCGCGTTCCCACGTTGCTCGTCAGCGGCGGCCTGAGCGACCTGGTTTCCGACGCCACCGTCGACGAATTCCTGAAACTCGTCCCGCATGCGCGCCACGAGCGCATCGCGGA
>CAMLOR010000424.1 GCA_946481615.1 uncultured Aquimonas sp. | reverse complement strand
TCGCGGTCGACGATCTTGTCGGCAAGGAAGTTGAACGAGCTGCCGGCCTGTTCGAAGAAGCACCAGAACAGCACGTTGAACAGGAAGATCAGCAGCATCGCGATGGCCTTGTTGCGCGCCACCGGGCCGTTGCGGAAGCCTTCCACCAGGATCATGCCGCACAGGCCGAGGAATAGCGCCGTCAACACCCACTGCAGGTTGCTGGCATCGATGTCGAGCAGGAAGTAATAGACCGGGATGGCGGCCAGGCAGAACAGCAGGACGTAGATCACCTTGTGCTTGCCGCCGTCGCCTTCCGGCGGGCGGCCAATGCCTTCGAGCTGGCGGCGGCCGAACCAGAACCACACCAGGCTGACCAGCATGCCGATGCCCGAAACGATGAACACGACCTTGTAGTTGGGCAGCGCGTCGGTGCCGAACACCTTGTCGGAGAGGATGCCGGTGAGGATCGGGGCGAGGAAGGCGCCCGCGTTGATGCCCATGTAGAACAGCGTGAAGCCCGAATCGCGACGCTCGTCGCCGGTGGCGTAGAGCTTGCCGACCATGGCGGAAATGTTCGGCTTGAACAGCCCGTTGCCCGCGATCACCGTGGCCAGGCCGACCTTGAAGATGGTCGGGTCCGGGATGGCGATCAGGAACAGTCCCGCCGACATCACGACGGCACCGAGCAGGATGGATCGCTGGTAACCGATGACGCGGTCGGCGATGTAGCCGCCGAAGATC
Organism: uncultured Aquimonas sp.; assembly: GCA_946481615.1. The sequence continues at coordinate 1,827 of CAMLOR010000424.1, read as the reverse complement.
GCCGCGGCGTACACCAGGGCGAGGTAGGCGCCGTAGATCAGGCTGGCGGGCTTTTCGCCCTCGCCCGAGCCGCCATGGAATTGCTGCACGATGTACAGCGTCAGCGCCCAGCGGATGCCGTAGAACGCGAAGCGCTCCCAGAACTCCGTCATGAACAGCATCCACAACGGGCGCGGATGCCCCATCGTCTGCGCGAATTGCGGAATCGGCCCGTGGTCGGGCGTGGCTGCGGCGCCGCTCATGCGGTGGTCCCCCTGCGCGTGAAAGTACCGCTGTGTACCCGCAGGACACCGCCCAAGTCAAACAAAATCCCGTGAATTTCCCTGCTGCAGCGCAAAAACGCGCTTACGCGCCGGGCTGGTTCAGCTCCGTGCGGACCTCGAAGAGCTCGGGGAAGAAGGTGAGATCGAGCGCCTGGCGCAGGAAGGCCACGCCCGAACTGCCGCCGGTGCCGCGGCGGTAGCCGATGATGCGCTCCACCGTGCGCACGTGGCGGAAGCGCCAGAGCTGGAAATTGGTCTCGACGTCGACCAGCTGCTCGCACAGGTGGTACTCGGCCCAGAATTCCTCGCGGTTCTCGTAGATGCGCTTGTAGACCGGGATGAGGGCCGACGCGCGCTCGTAGGGCCTGGACCACTCGCGTTCCAGCAGCGCCTGCGGCACGGCGTGGCCGCGGCGCGCGAGATAGCGCAGGAATTCGTCGTACAGGCTGGGCGATTCCAGCGCGGCGCGCAGTTGCTGCTGCGCCGCCGGATCGTGCGCGAACACGGGCAGCATGTCGGCGTTCTTGTTGCCGAGCAGGAATTCGATCAGGCGATATTGGAGCGACTGGAAGCCCGAGGCCGGGCCCAGCACGTGGCGGAATTCCAGGTACTCGCTCGGCGTAAGCGTTTCCAGCACCGACCACTGCTCGGTCAGCTGGCGCTGGATGTGCTTCACGCGCGCCAGCATCTTCAGGCACGGATCGACGCGATCGGCGCGCAGCGCGGCGATGGCGCCGCGCAGCTCGTGGATGGTGAGCTTCATCCACAGCTCGGAGGTCTGGTGCTGGATGATGAAGAGCAGTTCGTCGTGGTGTTCGGGCCGGCTCAGCGGTTTCTGCGCCGAGAGCAGCGTGTCGAGCTGCAGATAGCCGCCGTAGGTGAGGCGGTCGCGCAGGTCGGTGGTGATGTCGCGTTCGAGCGAGCGCAGATTCTGTTGCGGCGTTTCGGGCGTGGCCATGCGCCGATTGTAACCGCGCTTCGCGGCGGTGCGCCTTGCCTCCGTCATGACGCACTGTTATCAAGAGCGTCCTTTCCGTCGACCCGCCGCGATGACCACGGTTGCGACCTTCGAGATCGAATACCTGCAGTACCTGGGGCCGGACGGCCGCCTGGTGCGCGACGACCTGCCCGACTTCGCGCGCGACGCGAAGTCGGTGGTCGAGCTGTACAAGGAAATGCTGAAGGTGCGCACCTTCGACACCAAGGCGGTGGCGCTGCAGCGCACCGGCAAGCTCGGCACCTACGCCAGCTGCCTCGGCCACGAGGCCGCGCACATCGGCATCGGCAGCGCCATGCAGTACGACGACGTGCTGGCGCCGAGCTATCGCGAGTACGGCGCGCAGTTCATCCGCGGCGTGAAGCCGCGCGAGCTCTTGATGTACTGGGGCGGCGACGAGCGCGGCAACGATTTTTCGGGCCCGCCGCACGATTATTCCTGGTGCGTGCCGATCGGTACGCAGTGCCTGCATGCCGCGGGCGCGGCGCTCGCCTTCAAGCTGCGCAAGGAGCCGCGCGTGGCGGTGGCCTGCGTCGGCGACGGCGGTTCGAGCAAGTCCGACACCTA
>CAMLOR010000423.1 GCA_946481615.1 uncultured Aquimonas sp. | reverse complement strand
CGCCGCACACGAAGATCACCGGCGCGATCAGCAGCGCCAGGAAGGTCTGGTACTGCACCACGGCGCGATAGGGCAGCACGGCCACCGCGAGCAGCGGCAGCCCGGCCGCCAGCATGAGGACGCGCACGGTGCGGTCGGCGCGCGGCGCGTGGCGGTGCAATTCCAGGAACGAACGCGCGAACTGCAGCATGCACAGGTTCGAGAGCGCGATGAACACCGGCACCGCGAGGTTGCCCCAGTCCGGCTGCGTCGGCCAGAAGAACTCGAAGGCCAGGCCGTTGAGGCACAGCAGCAGCACGCCGAGCGAAGCCACGTACAGCACGTACCAGAGGAAGTTGCGGTCGCCCACCGATACCCAGAGGATCAGGTTGTACAGCAGCAGCGCGATCATCACGCCGTAGTACAGCCCCAGCCCGATGTTCGAGGGCAGCAGGCGTTCGAGGTAGCGGTCGGGCCGCGCCAGCACCAGCGGCACCTGCATCGAACTTTGCGACTGCGCGCGCAGATAGAACACCGTCGGTGCGCCCGCCGGCACGTCGACCAGGAAGTTGAGATAGCGCAGATCGAGGTCGCGCGTGCCGAAGGCGGTGCGGTCGCCGGACTCGCGCGCGCTGACGTGGCCGTCCGGCCCGATGCGGTAGAGCGTCACGTGGTCGAGCAGCGGATATTCGATCGAGAGCAGCCACGGCGCCTCGCCACCGCCGTCGCGTTCGAGCGCGAAGCGGAACCACATCGCGCCTTCCACGTAGCCGAAGTTGGAGCGCTCGCGCGGCAGCGGCGTGAACTGGCCGTCGCGGGCGAGGGCGCGCACTTCGTCGAGACTCAGTGTCCCCGCGCGATCGAGGAAGTGGGTGGCGTCGTGCGCCAGCGGGTAGAGGTCGGCGCTTTCGTCGATGCGCAACGGCGCGGCCGGCGCCGCGGCGGCGATGGCCAGCAGGAACAGCGCGATCAGGCTTCGGAACATGCTTTCTCCCACCCTTGGTCACGATAACGCGCCGAAAAGCGGAAAACCTCGACTACCACGCAAGTTCACCGGCGTTGACGACAGGGCCGGAACCGATCCGGTGTTGACTAATGTAATAACGCGCTATTACATTGTGTCCATGAAACGCCGCGCCCTCCAGCCCGATCTGCCGCCGGTCTCGCCGCTCGACGCCCTGTGCGATGCGCTGCTGGCGCTGCGTACGCGGGACGAGGTGCGCGCCCTGCTGCTCGACCTGTGCACGCCGGCCGAACTGGAGGCGCTCTCCGACCGCTGGCGCGTGGTGCCGCTGCTGCTCGAAGGCCTGCCGTACCGCGAGATCCACGACATCACCGCCGTCAGCGTCACCACCATCGGCCGCGTCGCGCGCTGCCTGGGGCAGGGCGCCGGCGGCTATCGCCGCGCCGCCGAGCAACTGGGCTACGACCTCACGCACGCCGCGCATTGACCGCGCCCGCGGTCCCTCCCGTCGCACCCCCTTTCCCTGCCGAAGACCCCTCATGAAACCGCGCGACCGCCTGCGCATCGCCACCCAGAAGAACGGCCGCCTCGCCGAGCCCGGCCGCGATCTGCTCGCGCGCTCGGGCCTCTCCTTCCGCGAAAGCCGCGACCGCCTGTTCTGCTACGGCGAATCGTTGCCCATCGACCTGCTGCTGGTGCGCGACGACGACATCCCCGGCTTGCTCGCCGAGGGCACCTGCGATCTTGGTCTCGTCGGCCGCAACGTGCTGGAAGAGCAGCGGCTGGAGCGCGCACGCGCAGGACAGCCGCCGGCCTTCCGCGAGATCCGCGCGCTCGGCTTCGGCCGCTGCCGCCTGTCCATCGCCTTGCCGCAGGAAACCGAGTGGCAGGGGCCGCGGACGCTGCAGGACCTGCGCATCGCGACGTCGTATCCGAACCTGCTGGCCGACTGGCTACAGCAGCAGGACGTGCAGGCGCAGGTGGTCACGCTGTCGGGGTCGGTGGAGATCGCGCCGCGGCTGGGCAAGGCCGAAGCGATCTGCGATCTGGTGTCGAGCGGCGCCACGCTGGCGGCGAACCAGTTGCGCGAAACGGCGTGCATCCTCGAAAGCGAGGCCGTGGTCGCCGCGCCGGCGCAGCCTTTCGCCGACGAGCGCGCCGATCTGGCGGCGCTGCTGCTGCGCCGCCTCGACGGCGTGCTGCAGGTGCGCGACAGCAAGCTCGTGATGCTGCACGTGCACCGCGACGCGCTGGAGGCGGTGATCCGCCTGCTGCCCGGGGTGGCCTCGCCCAGCGTACTGGCGCTGGACGGCAACCGCGACATGGTGGCGCTGCAGGCGGTGTGCCAGGGCGCCATCACCTGGCAGCACCTGGAAGACATGAAGCGTGCCGGTGCCCGCGGCATGCTGGTGCTGCCGGTCGAACAACGGCTGGCGTGACGATGCGCATCGTCGACTGGACCACGCTCGACGCCGCCGCCCGCGACGCGCTGCTGCGGCGCCCCGTCCTGCGCGACACCGCCGGGCTGCGCGTCGCCGTGCAGCGCATCGTCGAGCAGGTGCGCGCCGACGGCGACAGCACGCTGCGCGCGCTGACGCGCCGCTACGACGG
>CAMLOR010000422.1 GCA_946481615.1 uncultured Aquimonas sp. | reverse complement strand
CTCGAGAACTACGGCGGCGACTTCGCCAACGTGCAGAAGGCGTTCTCGGAATTCCTGCACCGCCTGCCGTTCTATGGCCTCGCGGTGCTCTGCGTCGACGACGCGGAGGTGCGAGCGCTGGCGCACGAGATGCCGCGTCACGTCATCACCTACGGCTTCGACGCCTCCGCCGAAGTGCGCGCCGACGACGTGGTGCAGGACGGTCGCGCCACCAGCTACACGCTGCATCTGCCCGACAGCGAGCCGCGCCGCGTCACGCTGAATCTGCCGGGCCGCCACAACGTGCAGAACTCGCTCGCCGCCGCCGCCATCGGCTGGCAGCTCGGCGCCGACGCCGACGCCATCGCGCGCGCGCTCGAGAAATTCCAGGGCATCGGCCGCCGCTTCAACATCCATGGCGAGAAGGCCGTGCCGGCCGGCAAGGTCACCGTGGTGGACGACTACGGCCACCATCCGCGCGAACTGAAGGCGGTGTTCGACGCCGCGCGCGCTGGCTGGCCGGAAAAGCGTCTCGTCGTTGCATTCCAGCCGCATCGCTACACGCGCACGCGCGATCTGCTCGACGACTTCGCCGCGGTGCTGTCGGAAGTCGACGCCGTGGTGCTGACGGAAGTCTACGCCGCGGGAGAAGCGCCGATCACCGGCGCCGACGCCAAGTCGCTGGCGCGCGCCATCCGCGCGCGCGGCCGCATCGACCCCGTGCTGGTGCCGAACGCCAAGGCGCTGCGCGGCGTGCTGCCCGACGTGTTGAAGGACGGCGATCTGGTGATCCTGATGGGCGCTGGCGACATCGGCGCCGCCGCGCAGGAGATCGCCGCGAACGGATTCGAAGGAGCCACGGCATGACCGCCACCGACCCGCGCGCCTTCGGCCGCGTCGCCGTCCTGATGGGCGGCAGCAGCAGCGAACGCGACGTCTCGCTCGATTCCGGCCGTAACGTGCTCGAAGCGCTGCGCGCGCGCGGCATCGACGCGCAGCCGGTCGACGGCATCCCGGCGCTGGTGAATGCGTTGGTCGCGAAGACGTTCGACCGTGTGTTCAACATCCTGCACGGCAACCGTGGCGGCGGCGAGGACGGCGTGCTGCAAGGTCTGCTGGAATCCTTCGGCGTGCCGTACACCGGCTCGGGCGTGCTCGGTTCGGCGCTCGCGATGGACAAGATCCGCACCAAGCAGGTGTGGCTCACGCTCGGTCTGCCCACGCCGCGTTACGCGCGTCTGCCGCGCGGTGCCGACGTGCACGCAGCAGCGCGCGATCTCGGCCTGCCCGTGATCCTGAAGCCGGCCTGCGAAGGTTCCAGCGTCGGCGTGTCGCGCGTGTTCAAGGACGAGGACCTCGACGCCGCGGTCGCGCTGGCCGAGCGCTACACGCGCGACGAAGGCAACGAGATGCTGATGGAGCAGCTGATCGGCGGCCAGGGCAACGGCGCCGGCGAATACACCGTCGGCATCCTCGGCGGCCGCGCGCTGCCCAGCATCAAGATCGTGCCGGCCGGCGAGTACTACGACTATCACGCCAAGTACGTCGCCGACGACACGCAATACGTGTGCCCCGGCCTCGAGGGCGAAGCGGAGGCACGGATGCGTGCGCTCGCTCTCGAGGCGTTCCACGCGGTCGGTTGCCGCGGCTGGGGCCGCGTCGACCTGATGCGCGACGGCAACGGCAAGGACTGGCTGCTGGAAGTGAACACCGCGCCGGGCATGACCAGCCACTCGCTGGTGCCCAAGGCCGCGCGCGCCATCGGCATCTCGTTCGAAGACCTGTGCTGGGCGATCCTGGCGCAGACGCTGGAGATGCGCGAATGAACGCCGCGATCCGCGTGCTGGCCTGGAGCATCGCCCTGCTGCTGGTGACGCTGCCCGTGGTCGCCATCCTCAACGGCTGGCTGGCGGGCGACCGCTGGCCGATCGAGCGCCTGCGCCTCACCGCGGAATACCAGCGTGTCAACGGCGAGCAGGTGCGCACGGCGGTGGCCTCGCAGCTCGGGCGTGGCTTCTTCGCGGTGGATCTGGCCGAAGTGCAGAAAGCCGTCGCGGCGCTGCCGTGGGTCGAGCGCGTGGAAGTGCGCAAGCGCTGGCCCGACCTGATCGAGATCACCGTGCACGAGCACCGCGCCTTCGCGCGCTGGGGCGCGGACCGCCTGCTGTCGGATCGCGGCGCGCTGTTCACCGCGCCGGGCCTCGAGCAGGTGCAGGGCCTGCCGCAACTCGAAGGCCCCGACGCGCGCCTGCAGGAGGTCGTCTCGCTCTACGGCGACGCGCAGAAGATCTTCGCCGGCACCAGCCTCGCCGTGCACGGCGTGCGCTTGTCCGCGCGCGGCAGCTGGAACCTCACGCTGGCCGACGGTGCCCGCATCGTGATCGGCCGCGCCGAGCCGCAGCCGCGCCTGCAGCGCCTCGTGCGTTATCTGCCGACGCTGCTCGGCGGCGAGACGCGCAGCTTCGACCGCATCGATCTGCGCTACACCAACGGCTTCGCCGTGCGCTGGCTGCCCGAGCCCGAATCCACTTCCCCCACGCAGAACGCAGCACCGGTAGACGCATGAATCGCAAGGGCGAC
>CAMLOR010000421.1 GCA_946481615.1 uncultured Aquimonas sp. | reverse complement strand
GCAACCTGCTGCGCCTGCTCGAACTGCCCGAAACCATCCGCGGCATGGTCGAGCGTCACGAACTGGAGATGGGCCACGCGCGCGCGCTGCTCACGCTGCCGCAGCCGCAAGCCATCGACCTGGCGAAGAAGGCCGTGGCCGACGGCTGGAGCGTGCGCGAGATCGAACGCCAGGTGCAGGCCCTGCAGAAGGGCAAGCCCGCGCCGGCGGTGAAGGTGGTGCCGAAGAAGACCTCGGATGCCGACATCGCGGCCCTGGAGCGCGAACTGGGCGAGATCCTGAGCGCCAAGGTGGCCGTGCAGGCCGCGCGCGGCGGCAAGGGCAAGCTCGTCATCCACTACCACAGCCTGGACGAGCTCGAGGGCATCCTCGAACGCGTGCGGCGCTGAGAATGCAGTGATTCGCGTCGCCGCGCTATTCCTGCTCGCCGTCAGCCCGCTGGCGCAGGCGGCGCAGCACGTGGTCACCATCGGCCCGGGCTTCACCTATTCGCCGTCCCAACTGCAGGTCGAAGCGGGCGACACCGTGCTGTTCTCGGCCAGCGGTTCGCATCCACTGCGCAGCGATGGGGACACCTTCAGCTGCAACCTGAGCTGCGAGATCGCCTTCCCGCAACCCGGCCAGTTCGGGTTCTACTGCGCCAATCATGGCGATCCAGGCGGCGAGGGCATGAGCGGTCTCGTGCAGGTGCTGCCCTCGCCGCGCATCCACGCCGACGGTTTCGAAGACTAAAATCGCGGTTTTCCACGGTCCCAGGCCCATGTCCGTTCCAGTCGCCGGCGCTGCCGGCAGCGCGCCCGATCTCAGCGTCGTGGTGCCGGTGCACAACGAGGAAGACAATGTCGCGCCGCTGATCGAGGAGATCGTCAAGGCGCTGCGCGGCGTGGCGCGCTTCGAGATCGTCTACGTCGACGATTTCAGCGGCGACCAGACGCCGCAGAAACTGCGGCACGCGCTCGACTACTACCCCGAGCTGCGCGTGTTGCGGCACGAGAAGCAATCCGGCCAGAGCACGGCGGTGCGCAACGGCGTGAAGGCCGCGCGCGGCGCGTGGATCGCCACGTTGGACGGCGATGGCCAGAACGACCCCGCCGACATTCCCAAGCTGCTCGCCGCGCGCGATGCCGGCGACCGGCTGACGAAGCTCTATGCCGGCTGGCGCGTCGATCGGCAGGACAGCGGCAGCAAGCGCTGGGCCTCGCGCTTCGCCAACGGCCTGCGCAGCCGCCTGCTGCGCGACGCCACGCCCGACACCGGCTGCGGCATCAAGCTGTTCGAGCGCGAAGCCTTCCTCGACCTGCCGTACTTCGACCACATGCACCGCTTCCTGCCGGCGCTGATGCAGCGCGCCGGCTGGCGCACGGTGAGCGTGCCGGTCAACCATCGGCCGCGCACGGCGGGCGCCTCGAAGTACAACAATCTCAACCGCGCGCTGGTCGGCATCGCCGATCTGCGCGGCGTGGCCTGGCTGATCCGGCGTTCGCGCCGCACCGGCGTGGAAGAAGTGGAGCGCGCCTGATGGATACCGAACTGTTGTGGCTGCAGTGGACCGGCCTGCACGTCACGCTGTGGAAGCTGATCGGCTATACCGGCGCCCTGATGTTCGGGGCGCGCTGGCTGGTGCAGTTCTGGGCCTCGAAACGGGCCGGACGGCCGGTGATCCCTCGCCTGTTCTGGTACATGAGCCTGCTGGGCAGCGTGATGACGCTGTCCTACTTCCTGTTCTCCAGCAAGCAGGACTCCGTGGGCGTGCTGCAGAACCTGTTCCCGGCCTTCACGGCGGCCTACAGCCTCTGGCTGGACATCAAGAACGGCGGTTGCCCGGAAGAGCCTTCCCGGGCATAATGCGCGGCCCGCTCCGCCCGGCGTTCATGCCGGGGCGCTGGAAAACGCGATTTCCCGCGCGGCCGGAGCCTCTCCACTACCCGTATCGCGTGCCGTCCCACGACGGCGGGGCCGATGTTTCCCGGGCTACGGGAAGCGCTCAAAGCTCGAGGTGTGTCATGGCAAGAGTTTGCCAGGTAACCGGAAAGCGCGTGACGACGGGCAACAACGTCTCGCACGCGAACAACAAGACCAAGCGCCGCTGGGTCCCCAATCTTCACGAGCGCCGCTTCTGGGTCGCCAGCGAGAACCGCTGGGTGAAGCTGCGCGTCTCCGCCAATGCCCTGCGCACCATCGACAAGAACGGCATCGACGTCGTGCTGGCCGAGCTGCGCGCCCGCGGCGAAAAGGTCTGAGGAGTTAAACCATGGCTTCCAAGCGCGACAAAATCCGCCTGACCTCGTCTGCCGGTACCGGTCACTTCTACACGACCGACAAGAACAAGAAGAACACGCCGGCCAAGATGGAAATCAAGAAATACGATCCGGTCGTGCGCAAGCACGTGATCTACAAGGAAGGCAAGATCAAATGATCCGCGCGTAGGCCGCAAGGCCGATGCTCGATCTTCGAAGCCCGCCGCAAGGCGGGCTTTTTGTTTGGCTCGTTCGTTCGCAGAAGCGTGCAGTCTTGTCGCGGGACGCGGGGGCGCTCGGGGGTTCGGGGATGGGTTGCGCCGCCCGCG
>CAMLOR010000420.1 GCA_946481615.1 uncultured Aquimonas sp. | reverse complement strand
CCCGAGCGCCCCCGCGTCCTCCGACTGTCGATGCGGTTCGTACGCGTAGAGCAGCTACGCACCTCCGTCATTCCCGCGCAGGCGGGAATCCAGTGACTTGTGCGAGGCGCTTTGAAGTCACTGGGTTCCCGCCTGCGCGGGAACGACAGCGCTCGGAGTGCTCTTGCCGGGGTGGGGTGGCCGGCGATGCGAAGGCGGCTGGGCTCGGACGATCAGGCCGCCGAAGGCGGGCGCGGACAGGAGTCCGCGCGTTTTCGCTGAGGCAGGGATGCCGAATCGAAAACCCCGGCCGAGCCCAGCTTCCGCGCGCAACGCGCGCGGCGCCGAAGCCCTCGCCGGCCACCCCACCCCGGCAAGAGCACAGGCGACACCACTACGCCGCCCACCTGCTCTCCCACGCAATCTCGATAAGGCCACGAATCAAAGTTCGCGCTGCAGCAGATGATCCGACTCGTGATAGCCATGGCAGGCGATGCAGCCGCTCTGCAGCCGGTCGTGCGCGCCGGCTTCGCCTGCGTGGCACATGCGGCAGTCGTCGATGCCCGGCAGGAGCACGTCGCTGCTCGCCTTCGATGTCGACGCCGCATGGCAGGAGGCACAGTCCATCGTGGTGTGGCTGCCATGGTCGAAGCGGGATTTCGGGAACCAGACGCCCGCCACGCGCACCGGTGCCACCATCCAGGGTTCCTCGGCCATCCGTCCCGGTGTCACCGCGTGGCAGACGCTGCAGGCGCGGCCGGTGAACAGGCTCTCGCCCACGATGCGCGCCTTCTCGCGCGCGTAGCTCAGGGCTTCCTGGCGGATTTCCGGCGTGACCGGCTGGCCCGGGCGCCGCCGCGTGCGCAGGTTGGGCGGCGCGGTCGGATCCTTGACGATGCCTTCGAGTGCACGCCGCGCGTAGAACTCGTCCAGCGTGTAGATGATTTCCTGGATCTTGCCGTGCGGCACCTCGCGTTCGGGCTCGGTGACGTCGAAGCTGAGCTTGTGGCAGGACTGGCACATGGTCTCGAAATCGACCGGCTGCATCTTCGTGCCGGAAGCGTCGGGACGATGGCAGCTGCCGCAGTCCAGCACGCGGCGGCCGTCGGGTGTGTTGAGGCCGGCGGCGTCGAGATGCACGTCGTGCGGGAATTTCAGGCCGCTCTTTTCCTGCAGCCCCTTCGCGAGCAACACCCGTTGCGGCGCGAAGGTGCCGTTCGCATCCCAGGCCGGCAGTGCGATCCGGAATTCGGGGTGGGCGTTGCCGAAATCGGTGATGGCCCCGATCGTGCTCGCACCGGCGGTCTTCTCCGCGAGATGGCCGTGGCAATCGGCGCAAAGTTGCTGGTCGGTACGAATCAGGCCGGCCGGGCCGTTGTGATCGCGATGGCAATGCGCACAGCGCGCGTCGCCGAGCGCCGGCAGATTGAAGGCCACCGGATCGGCATGCGCGGGCGTGCCGGCATGGCATTTCAGACAGGCTTCGTCGCGCACCCACTTGAAACCGCGGGTATGGCAGGCATTGCAATCGCTGCCGAAGAAGTGGTGCGCGTCGGCCAGTTCGCCGGCCTGCCAGGCGGCGCGCGAAGGCACCGGCGCGGCCGACAGCGTGTCCGAGAAACCCGGCGAGTAATGCGCCAGCATCGGCAGCACGAGGAACAGCACGAGGATCGCGGCGAACAGCAGCCAGGACGTCATGCGCTTGGCGAGCCAGGTCTGCGACAGCGACGTGGGCTTGGCCAGCCTTTCCTTCACGGCCTCGATCTCGCTCTTCTCGATCGCGCTCACTTCCACGGCGGCGTCGAAATCGGGTGGCGCCTTGAGCAGCTCGATACGCGTGGCGCCGATCTCGATGATGCCGCCCGCGGCGAGCGCGCCGCTCTGCACGATGCCGCCGTTGATGCGGATGCCGGCGTCGATCAGCGATTCGACCCGGTAGCGGCCGTTGCCCAGCGCGGTGACGCGCGCATGTTCGAGCGCGGCGCGAAGATCGGTGAGGAAGATGGCCTGATCGGCGCCGCGGCCGATGGTGAGCACATCGCCGTAGTGGACGTCCTCCTCGAAGGAGATCTGGCTCTTGGCCTTGCGGTGCAGCTTGCGGATCAGCCAGCGCATCGCAGGGTCACCAGTAGAAGAGCACGGACACGATGTGCGCGGTCAGCGCCGCCAGCAGTGCGAAGGACAGCGGTACGTGGATGTAGAGCCAGATCTCCATCAGGGCCTGGAACTGGATGTCGCGCGCCACACGGGAGGCCAGCGCCTTCTTGCGCGAGAGCAGATCGATCAGCTTGCGCAGTGCCTCCGATTGCTGGTCGCTGCCGGCCTTGCCGGCGAGGAAATCCACCATCGCGAACATGGTCGGCATCTCGCCCGTGTTCTGGCGCTGCTGGCGTTCGCGCAGCGCCACCGCCTCGCGCAGGCGCGCCAGCGCGGCTTCCGAGTCGTCGCGCGCGGTGAGCTGGGCCCACACCCCGCCGCCCAGGCGCGTGCGCTCGATCGAGCGCAGCACGATGGCATGGATCTTCGGGTCGACGCTGTCGGCCAGCATCAGCGCGTTCTGGTCGATCTCGCCGATCTCCTCGAGCATGGCG
>CAMLOR010000419.1 GCA_946481615.1 uncultured Aquimonas sp. | reverse complement strand
TTCTCGAAGGCGGCGATGGCCTCGTCCTGCTCGAGGTAGACCTCGCGCTTCAGCTGGCTCTTGCCGCCGATCTGCCCGGATTCGCGCACCAGCGTCCAGCCGCCCAGCAGATCCTGCTGCAGGATCAGCTGGAAATAGCGCGGCAGTTCGTTCGCCGCGGGTTTTTGCTGGAGGAAGATGCGCATGCGCGCATTCTAGCCGCCTCGCCCGCGGATCAGCTCGCGAGGATGCGCAGGATGTCGGCCTCGGGCACGCCCGACATCACTTCGGCGTGGCCCAGGCCGCGCCAGAGGATGAGGCGCAGGCGGCCGGACACGGCCTTCTTGTCGAGCCGCATGAGGTCGAGCAACTGCTGCGGATCGACCGGCCCGCGCGGGAACAGCGGCAGTCCCAGGCGCGCCAGCAGGTGCGAGAGGCGTTCGGCGTCCTCGGGCGGCGCGTGGCCCAGCGCGGCGGAAAGCCGCGCCGCCATCACCATGCCGATCGCCACCGCTTCGCCGTGCAGCAGTTCGCCGTAGCCGGAAGCCGTTTCCAGCGCGTGGCCGAAGGTGTGGCCGAAATTGAGCAGCGCGCGCTCGCCCTGTTCGTGTTCGTCGCGCGCCACGATCTGCGCCTTGTGCCGGCAGCTGCGTTCCACGGCTTCCGCCAGCGTGGCGGGGTCGCGCGCCAGCAAGGCGTCGACATGGTGCTCGATCCAGGCGAAGAAGCCGGCATCGCGGATCGCGCCGTACTTCACCACTTCGGCCAGGCCCGCACGCAGCTCGCGCAGCGGCAGCGTGGCGAGGGTGTCGGTGTCGGCGATCACGGCGGAAGGCTGGTGGAAGGCGCCGACGAGGTTCTTGCCCTGCGGCAGATCGACCGCGGTCTTGCCGCCGACGGAGGAATCCACCATCGCCAGCAGCGTGGTCGGCAGTTGCACGAAGGCCACGCCGCGCATCCAGCAGGCGGCCGCGAAGCCGGCCAGATCGCCGACCACGCCGCCGCCCAGGGCCACCACGGTGGCATCGCGGCTGGCGCGCATGGCGGCCAGCGCCTCCAGCGCGCCGCCGAAGCGCTCCAGTGTCTTCTCCGCCTCGCCGGCCGGCATCACGAAACGCCCGACGCGGTGCCCGCCGAGCGTGCGCTCGACGCGCGCCAGATACAGCGGAGCGACGTGCTCGTCGCTCACCACCAGGACATCGCGGCCGCGCAGGAAGCCTGGCCAGTCCGAATCGAGCAGGCCCGGCCCGATGCGGATCGGATAGCGCCGCGCGCCGAGTTCGACGTCCACCTCGCGCACGCTCACGCCACCGCTCCCTCGCCCGTCTGCGGCGGCAGGCCGGGATGCGGGCCGCGCTGCCAGCGCGCCGCCAGCAGAGCCATCAGCGCATCGCAGGCGGTGCTCACGCTGGCGTGATCGGAGTCGTAGACCAGATCGGCGACTTCTTCATACAGCGGCCCGCGCTGCGCCGCGAGCGCCTGCAGCCGCTGGCGGCGGTCGGGCGCCTTCAGCAGCGGACGGCTGCGGTCCTTCTCCAGGCGCTCGAGCTGGCGCTCCACGCCGGTGCGCAGGTACACGACGAAGCCCGAAGCGGCCAGCACGCGCCGCGTGCCGGCGTCGAGCACGGCGCCGCCGCCGGTGGCGATCAGCTGGCCCTGCTGCGCGCACAGCGAGGCCAGCAGTTGCCGCTCGCGTTCGCGGAACCCGGCCTCGCCTTCGAGTTCGAAGATCAGGTTCACCGTCGCGCCGGTGAGCGTTTCCAGCGCCACGTCGGCATCGATGAACTCGAGCCCCAGGCGCCCGGCCAGGCGCCGCCCGATCGAAGTCTTGCCCGCCCCCATGGGGCCGACGAGGATCAGGTTCGGGGCCGGATTCATGGCCGGATGCTAACATCGGCGCCCTTTCCACCAGACCGGAATCACCGCAGGGCAGGCATGTTGCGTTTCTTCGTGTTGTTCATGAGCCTGCTGGTCGGCCTCTTCTGGTTGCGCATCACCAACGTGGTGCGCGAATACGTCACCCTGCCGTTCACCGGCGTGCTGGCCGACATCAGCGCCTTCCTCATCAAGGCCTTCGACAGCGACGTCGTCTCGCACGGCGTGGTGATCCAGAGCCTGTCGACCGGCTTCGGCGTGGAGATCGCGCCCGGCTGCGACGGCATCGAGGCCGTCATCATCCTGGTCTCGGCGATCATGGCCTTCCCCTCGCCCTGGAAGCACAAGCTGGTCGGCATCGGCATCGGTTTCGTCGCCATCCAGGCGCTCAACCTGGTGCGCATCATCAGCCTGTTCTACCTCGGGCAGTGGAACAAGGTCTGGTTCGACTGGTTCCACCTTTATCTGTGGCAGGCGCTGATCGTGCTGGACGCGCTGGCGGTGTGGCTGATCTGGCTGCGCTACCTGCCGCGCGGCCGCCTGCCGCCGCCGCCCGCCGCGCCCCAGCCGGCCTGAATGACGCAAAGCGGAATAGGGACTTGCGCGGGTTTGCTATAGTCGGGTAACAATCCGACACGCCGCACCGTGCAGGGGGCACGCGCGCGTACGGGCAGGCCAACGCACGAGGGGTAGGGACGCATGGCGGCACGCCAGAATCTGATCGG
>CAMLOR010000418.1 GCA_946481615.1 uncultured Aquimonas sp. | reverse complement strand
CCTTGGCGCCGGCAATCCACGTCGGCGGCTTGCCGCGTCCGGTCCAGGTCTTGCCGGTCTCGGGATCGCGGTACTTCGGCGCGCCGATGCTGCCGGCGGCTGCCTTCGCCGGCTTTCCGCCTGCGCTGCTCCTGCGCCCCGTCGCGCCGAACAGTTCCTCCGCCGTGATCCCGTACACCTCGATCGCCTTGCGAGCCTGGGCAATCACGCCCGACTTCTCCGACTGTTTGAGCTTCTCGGCCTGCGCCTGAAGCCGGGCAATCTCGGCCGTCATGCTCATGTAACTCGTCATGCTGATTCAGCGCTCCAATGAAGAATCCGGGACTATCCCGGATTCATCGCGGCATTCTGCATGAGAAGTGCCGACGCAGCGCAGTGCCAATCGGTTGTGGAAGGAGAAGATCCAGAGGGCCGTCCTCACTGACCAGCGGGCTGCAGGACTGGTCGGCGGAGCACGATGTCTCCCAGCTCGTTGAGTCGCCGCCCCACCAGGCCGCCCGCTTCGGGGATCACCACGTCCGGTTCTCCGTGCAGCGCGTCGGCCGCAGGGTCGATGTTGAACTGGAGTCCCGTCAGCGCTTCGATCTGAGACACCTTGAACTGGTCGGTGCGCATCTCCTGGCGAAGGAAGTCGGCTTCTCGCAGGCCGGCGATCATCTTCCGCTGGCTCTGCACGAAGCCGGCGGCCAGCAGCGCGCCTTGGGTATCGCGCATCACGGCCACCTTCCAGAAGCGTCGCGGCAGCTGCACGCCGCGATACGTCGGGTCATCGTCCTTGAAAACCGGGCCGGTGAAAACGGTCAGACGTACATCATCCTCCTGGGCGTGATCCAGCAGGTAGTCCTCGAGGTCCACCCAGATCTTCTGGTTCAGGTTGGCATGCTGCGGCGAGCAGTTCGTGAAATGGAACGTGTCGTCGTTCGCGACCTTCGCCATCTTCGTGGTGCCCCATGCAGGGTCCAGGCGACGCACGAGATGCCCGCGCTCAAGCGGGTTGGCCTTGTACAGATCTTCGCCCACTGGATACCTGCGATCCATGCGCGGATCGAAGAACCACTTGTCTGATGCCCGTGCCGGGCGCTTGCCCTTCTTGCCGTCGATGTTGACCGCGGTGTAGATCGCCAGCTTGCGCTCGGCGTGCATCACGACCGAAAAGTGGTGGTACTTCAGCACGCCCGTCGCATCGCCGTTCTTCAGTGGCGCGATGGCGCTCTGCATGGCTGCGGGGATGATCGGCAGCGCGATGGCGTGGCCACCGGCGAGGAATGTCGCGGAGTAGCCCGTCCGGCCGGCATAGTCGGGGTCGATGGACACACCTTCCGGGGCGTCCAGCGAAGGCGCGCGCGGCGCGACCATCGGCGTGGACGGCGCCTGCACGGGCTTCGTCGCTTGCGCCGGGGCCGGCCCCATGCCCGTATAGATTGTCGTCGGCGCGTGAATGTGGATGGTGGTGGCTGACATGGCTTCTCCCGGAGCGGATGTGGCACTCGATGCGTGCATCGGAGCGGTGCCCTCGAATCGCTCCGTGGGCACTTCTGACGACTGCGCCAGAACGCGGTCGATGAGGCGCGCGAGGCGCGGTTGATCGCGGCGCGCTTCCTGCAGGCGATCGATGATCCGGCTGACGCGCACGCCCTCGTTCGCGACCCAGTCGATGTCGCTGTCCTGCATGCGCTGGGGATCCCACGGACGGTTGCCCTTGGCCATGATCACCCCGTTCTCCATCCGGGGCACCCCCTGGTGGTGAAGGCCGACCACTTCCCAGTGGTCGTTGAAGTTCGGCGACCCGGACGAGCCCGGCTCGGTGTCGGTGCTGTAGTGCAGAAAGTCGGGCAGCAGGTCCAGCAACGTGCTGTTGTCGACGGCATACCTTCGAACCCCACCGTTGGGGTGCTGGATGATGCTGATCTGCTGGCCGAGAAGAATCTTCCCAACGGTCCCGATGAGCGGATGGAAGCCGAACCCGGGATCGCGCTGCAAGCCGATCAGCGTGAAGTCCAGCGCTTCGTCGGTGAAGAACTCGTCCGGATCGAAGCTGAATGCGTGTACCGTTCCCCTGGACACCCGGCCGTTGAGCCGCACGTACCCGAAGTTCGCGGCAGCGAACGGCACATCCTCGAAGCTGGCCAGCACGTGGTTGTTCGTCATCAGCACGTCGGGCGCGACGAGAAACCCGGTGCCGAACCCTTGTGGCTCGAATCCATCCTCAGCCACTTCGACGATTCGCGCGACGGGCCGGGCGGCGACGCCGGCCTCGGGCGTCGGTGGTGCGTCGACAAAATCCGCAGTGCCGATGATGCGCTCGATCGCCACCAGCGGCGAGGTGGTGGCCGTTGCGCTGCGGTAAGCGATATGCGCACCTACGCGTGCCGGCGTGTCGGCCGCTGCCGGCCCGCCCTGAGCGAGAAGGATCTCGGTTGCGGTCCGCTGGGCAGTTCGCTGCTGCCAGCGCTCGCCTGCTTCACGCAGGCGGCGAAGTTGCTTGTCTCGGTCGATGACCATCAGTGCCTCCGTCCAGGTTGAGCTGCGATCGTCCAGAGCCAGCGTGAATCGGCTGAGACAGCTCGATGTCACGTCTGCAGCGCCTGCGGGGCATTCTTGCGAGTTGCCGGCCG
>CAMLOR010000417.1 GCA_946481615.1 uncultured Aquimonas sp. | reverse complement strand
CCGACCTTCAGCCGCCTGCGCATCGCCGGCCACCCCACCCCGGCAAGAGCACTCCTCACCGTTTCGTCGTCCCCGCGACGGCGGGGAACCAGATGCGAAGCACTTCGGTGTTCCTCGCACTGGATTCCCGCCTGCGCGGGAATGACGGTGATGCGCGGCTGCTCTGCCCGCACGAACCGCGTCCCGCGACCACCCAAAGGTCCCGATTCATGCACGCCCTCTACACTCGATCCGATGAGCCACTGGCTGCTGGTACTGAATGGCAATGCCGCCGGACGCGAGGACGTCCGCGCCGCCGTGCTCGCCTGGCGCGAGCGTGGCGTGGCGCTCGATGTGCGGGTGACCTGGGAACGCGGCGACGCCGCGCGTTGCGTGGGCGAAGCGGTCGCGCGCGGTGTCGATACCGTGATCGCGGGTGGCGGCGATGGCACCTTGCACGAGGTCTGCGGTGCGCTGGCCGCGCGTGCGGGAACGCTGCCGGCGGTCGGCGTGCTGCCGCTCGGCACGGCCAACGATTTCGCTACGGCGGTGGAGATGCCACAGGACCCGCAGGCGGCGTTCGCGGCCATCGCGGCCGCCAGGCCTCGGCCGCTCGACCTGCTGCGCATCGTGGCCGATGGCAGCACCCATTGGTGCGTCAACGTCGCCACCGGTGGCTTCGGCACGCGCATCACCGTCGAAACCGATCCCGCACTCAAGCGCCTGCTCGGCAAGGCCGCCTACCTGCTCACCGGCCTTTCGCGTTTCGACAGCGTGAAACCGGCCTTTGCGCGCTTCGCGGGGCCGGATTTCCAGTGGAAGGGCGAATTCCTCGTGCTGGCGCTGGGCAATAGCCGCCTCGCGGGCGGCGGACAACCGCTGGCGCCCGATGCCCACGTCGACGACGGGCTGCTCGACCTCACCGTGCTGCCGCCGCCGGCGCAGGGCGAATTCGCCGCGGCCCTGGGCACGCTCATCACGCAGGGCCGCGCTGCGTTGATCGATAGCGCGCTGCGGCGGCGCCTGCCGTGGGTGGAGATCGATGCGCCCGGCGGCCTCGTGCTCAATCTCGACGGCGAGCCGGTCGAAGCCCGGCGCTTCCGCGCCGAATGCCTGCCGGGGCGCCTGAGCCTGCGCGCGCCGGGGCGGTCGGACGTGCTGGCGGGTGCGACGCCGGCCGCGGCCTAGCTGCGCGCCGGCCGGGCCCGGCATACTGGCGCGCCGTCGCCCAGCCTTCCCCTCCGCGTGATCGATCAGGAAACCTTCCGGCAGCTCGCCGCCGCCGGCCATAACCGCATTCCCGTGGTGCGCGAGGTGCTGTCGGATCTCGACACGCCGCTGTCGGTGTATCTGAAACTGGCCGACGGCCCGCACACCTATCTCTTCGAATCGGTGGAAGGCGGCGAAACCTGGGGCCGCTATTCGATCATCGGCCTGCCCGCGCGCCGCACCTTCGAGTTTCGCGGCCACACGCTCACCGTGCGCGAGCACGGCGAAACGGTGGAAACGCGCGAGCTGGCCGATCCGCTGGCCGAAGTCGACCGCCTGCGCGCGCAGTACTCGGTGCCTCGCCTGCCGGAGTTGCCGATGTTCACCGGCGGCCTGGTCGGTTACTTCGGCTTCGAGAGCATCGGCTGGATCGAACCGCGCCTCGCGGATTTCGACGGCGCCGGCAAGCCCGACCAGCTCGGCACGCCCGACGCCTTCCTGCTGCTGTCGGAAGAAGTGGCGGTGTTCGACAACCTCAAGGGCCGGCTGTACCTGATCGTGCATGCCGATCCCGCCGAGCCGCAGGCCTATGCGCGCGCGCGCCGCCGGTTGGACGAGCTTGTGTATCGCCTGCGTCATTCGGGCCGCAGCTATCCCGACGTGCTCGACCCTTCGCTGCTCAAGGAAGAGGATTTCGTCAGCGGCTTCACGCGCGATGGCTTCATCGCCGCCGTGGAGAAGTCGAAGGAATACATCCGCGCCGGCGACATCTTCCAGGTGGTGCTCTCGCAACGCATGTCGGTGCCGTTCCGCGCGCGGCCGGTCGATGTCTATCGCGCGCTGCGCGCTCTGAATCCTTCGCCGTACATGTACTTCCTCGATCTGGGGCCGACGCAGATCGTGGGCTCCTCGCCCGAGATCCTCGTGCGCCTGATGGGCGGCACCATCACCGTGCGTCCGATCGCCGGCACGCGTCCGCGCGGCCGCACGCCGGAAGAAGACCAGGCGCTCGAAGCCGAATTGCTCGCCGATCCGAAAGAGCGCGCCGAGCACCTGATGCTGATCGACCTCGGCCGCAACGATGTCGGCCGCGTGGCGCAGGCCGGCAGCGTGCAGCTGGGCGAGCGCTTCGTCGTCGAACGCTACAGCCACGTCATGCACATCGTTTCCGAGGTGACGGGCACGCTGGCGCCGCAGCACGGCTTCGCCGAAGTGCTCAAGGCCACGTTCCCCGCGGGCACCGTGAGCGGTGCGCCGAAGATCCGTGCGCTGGAAGTGATCCGCGAACTCGAGCCGGTGCGCCGCAACATCTATTCGGGCGCGGTCGGCTACGTGAACTGGTGGGGCGATGCCGACACCGCCATCGCCATCCGCACCGCCGTGATCCAGGACGGGCGCCTGCACGTGCAGGCCGGCGCCGGCATCGTGTACGACTCCGATCCGGCGAAAG
>CAMLOR010000416.1 GCA_946481615.1 uncultured Aquimonas sp. | reverse complement strand
TCGTACAGCGGGAACATCGAGACCACGCCGAACACCACGGCCGCCAGCGGCACCATCGCGAACAGGGTGGCGTAGGCCAGCGCGCCGGCCGATTCGAAACAGCGATCCTCCACGAAGCGCTGCCACACGAACCGGCCGAACGCGCGCGCGCGCTCGCGGTCGAGTTCGGTGAACCAGCGGCGCACGGTCTCGCTGAGCAGCATGGCGGAAGGTTAACGCATCGCGCCCGCGCCGCTCACCTCGGTTACGCTTGGCCGATGGCCGAGATCCTCATCCTCTATTACAGCCGCGGCGGTTCGGTGGCGAAGCTGGCGCGCCAGGTGGCGCGCGGCGTCGAAGAAGTGCCCGGCATGCAGGCGCGCCTGCGCACCGTGCCGCCGGTGGCGCCCGTCACGCAGGTGGCGAGTCCGCCGGAACCCGAGGAAGGTGCCCCCTACGCGGAAAAATCCGATCTCGCCGAGTGCATGGGTGTGATCCTCGGCAGCCCCACGCGCTTCGGCAACATGGCCGCGCCGCTCAAGCATTTCCTCGATTCGACCAGCGCCGAGTGGGCCTCGGGCACGCTGGTCGGCAAGGTGGCGGCGGCCTTCACCTCCACCGCCACGCAGCACGGCGGGCAGGAAACCACGTTGTTCTCGATGCTGGTGCCGCTGCTGCACCATGGCATGGTGGTCGTGGGCCTGCCTTACACCGAGTCGGCGCTCAACACGACGACGGCAGGCGGCACGCCGTACGGCGCCAGCCACGTGGCGGGCCTGCAGGACGATCGCCCGCTCACGGCCGACGAGCAGACGCTGGCACGCGCGCTGGGCAGGCGCGTGGCCGAAACCGCGCGGAAGCTCGCCTCGTGAACTGGACGCCCGCGCGCATCGCAGGCGCGGCGGCGATGCTCGCGCTGGCGGCGCTGATCGTGGCCTGGCATCTCGTGCTCGCGCCACCCGCGCAGGTGCCGCCGTGGCTCGCCCTCTTGCTGCACTCCGCAGTGCTGTGGCCGGGGCTCGTGCTGCTGGCACGGCGCCGGCGCATCGCGCTGTTCGCCGGCGCGCTCGCCGCCCTCGTGCTGTTCTGCCACGGCGTGATGGAAGCCTGGACCGCGCCCGCCGTGCGCGGCCCCGCGTTGACGGAAGCCGCACTGTCGGTGCTCGTCATCGCCGGCGCCAGCCTCGACGGGCTGCGCGCACGTTTCGCCAGGAAGCGCGGCGTATAATCGGCGCCATGCAAGAACTCCTGATCGTCACCACCGGCGGCACCATCGACAAGGTGTATTTCGACGACAAGTCGGACTACCAGGTGGGCGAGCCGCAGATCGGCCGCATCCTCGAGGAACTCGGCGTCGCCTTCCGCTTCACGGTGATCCCGATCATCCGCAAGGATTCCCTGCACATCACGGCGCAGGATCGCGAACTGCTCCGGCAGGCCATCGCCGCACAGCCGGCGAAGCACGTGCTGGTGACGCACGGCACCGACACCATGGTCGAAACCGCCAAGGTGCTGGCCTCGATCGCCGACAAGACCATCGTGCTGACGGGCGCGCTCAATCCCGCGCGCTTCCGCGGCTCCGACGCCGAATTCAACATCGGCACGGCGGTGGGCGCGGTGCAATGCCTGGCACCCGGCGTCTACATCGCGATGAACGGTCGCGTGTGGGATCCGGCCAAGGTGCGCAAGAACGTCGCGGCGAACCGCTTCGAAGCCGCCGACTGAATCTCCTTCCCATGCCATCGCGGGGGAAGGCCGGGATGGGGGCCTGCGACGCCAATGTCGTTCCCGCGCAGGCCGGGAACCCAGGTGCGAGGAACTTCGGAATGCAGCGCACCTGGATTCCCGCCTGCGCGGGAATGACGGGATGCTTTCTCACTCCGCGCCGAGCCGCTCCGCCAGCCGCTTCGCATCGGCATGCAGCAGATGCACCGACGTCGGCGCCGGCCGCGTCCACGCGCGCAAACCCTCGACCTGCACACCGGCGTCATCCATCCGCGCCGCATCGCGCAAGGTGACCAAAACACGCGCGTCGCGCACTTCGACCTGCGCGAGGTTGTCCACGCCGCCCAGCGCCGCGCGCAATGCCTCGACATCGAAGCCCGCGCCCTGCGTCAGGAAGGCGCGGATTTCGCCGGCGGTCTGGTCCGCGATCGGCCCCAGCACCACCTGCAGGCCCTGCTCGCCGACGGCCAGGATGCCGCGCGCACCGAGCGCGCGCAGTGCGGCTTCGTCGATCTTCCTGCGGTCCGCCACCTCGAGGCGCAGACGCGTGGTGCAGGCATCGACGGACAGCAGGTTGGCCGCGCCGCCCAGGGCCGCCACGAAGCCGCCCGCGCCGTCGCCACTCGTCGCCGTCGTGATCGCGGCCGCCGATTCCATTTCGCGCCCCGGCGTCTTCAGATCGAAGCGGCGGATGAAATACGCGAACAGTCCGTAGTAGAGCGCGAAATACACGGCGCCCACCGGCAGCAGCAGCCACGGCTTGCTGGCGCGGTCGAAGTTCAGCACGTAGTCGAACAGCCCTGCCGAGAAGCTGAAACCCAGCCGCACGCCGAGCGCATCCATCAACGCCATCGACACGCCGGTCAGCACCGCATGCACCGCATACAGCAGCGGCGCCAGGAACATGAAGGTGAACTCGATCGGCTCGGTGACGCCGGTGA
>CAMLOR010000415.1 GCA_946481615.1 uncultured Aquimonas sp. | reverse complement strand
AGGAAAGTTACGCCCTGCTCCTGGAACGCGAGCGGCTGGACGACATCCTCAATCCGCGCGCCTATCTGTTCCAGGTGGCGCACTCGCTGATGTTGCGCAACATCCGTCGCGCGCGGATCGTGCCGATCCTGGCGATCGAGGAACTGGGGAACGTCGAACTGGCCGACAAGGCGGCCACGCCCGAACGCGACGCCATGGGCCGGGACGATCTGCGCCAGCTGGCCGACCTGATCGCGGGCATGCCCGGACAGGCCCGCCAGGCCTTCGTCCTGCGCCGCATCCATGCGCTGCCCCAGCGGGAGATCGCCCAGCGCATGGGGATTTCCGAGAACACCGTCGAGAAACACATCGCGCGGGGCATCCGATGGCTGGGCGAGCGGCTGGGCGATGGCGGAAACGGGGTGCCCCATGTCTCCCAGGGAAGTGGTCGGGACACCAGGAGGACCTATGGACGGTCGCGAAACCAGTCAGGCGATTGAGCGGAAGGCCGCGCAGTGGGTCGCGCGCATGGATCGCGGGCCGCTCGATGGCCGGCAACAGGAGGAGCTGCAGCGCTGGCTGAGCGGCGATGCGCGCAGGCGCGGCGCGTTCATCCGTGCGCAGGCCTTGTGGCACCGCCCCGACGTCATCGCCAACGCGACGCTCCCGCCGGAGCTGTGCCGGCAGGAGCCGGCGCGCGGGCCTGCCAGCCCGCGCGGGATTCATCGCCCGCACCGCGCACCGCGGCGCGCCGCGCCGGCGGTGCGTCGAGGGCTCGCTGCGCTGGCGGCGTCGATCCTGCTGTTCGTGCTGGTGGTCGCCAGCATGCCGATGCCGGTGGCCTACGCGACCGCGAAGGGAGAGATGCGCCGGGTCCCGCTGGCCGATGGTTCGACGCTCACCCTCAACACCGAAAGCCGCGTCGATGTGTATGAAGAGGAGCGCCGCCTGCGCGTGAGGGTCCGCAGCGGTGAGGTGTTCGTGGAAGCGTCCGGAAGTGGCGAGCCCCTGCTGGTGGAGATCGAAGGACTGCGACTGCGCGCGGGCGCTGCCGCCTTCGTGGTGCGCAAACTCGATGGCCAGCCGGCCCAGGTCGTCGTGCAGGACGGCGAAGTGGGCCTGCCTGCGCCCGAAGGAGCCGTGAAGGCACTGGCGGCGCACCAGCGGGGATCGTGGAAGACAGCGTCCGGCCGCATCGAGGTGGCATCGCTGTCGGCGGACCAGATGCAGCGCGAGTTGGCATGGCGCGAGGGCAAGCTCGCTTTCCACGGCGAGCGCCTGGCCGAAGCGGCCGAGGCCTTCGCGCGTTACAGCGATGTCCGTATCGTCATTCCCGACCCGCGCCTGGCGAATGCGTCCATCACCGGCCTGTTCGCCGCCAACAATCCGGCAGGGTTCAGTCGCGCGGTGGCGGACGTGTTCGGCGCGGACGTGCGGCAGGAAACCAGTCGCGAGATCGTCATCGTTCCGGAAGATTAAATTTTCATGACGCATGGCGGAAGCCGGGCCATGGCGTCTCAAGCATTGGAGGTCCGCAATTCCTGCGGCCAACAATGCGAGTGCTCTCCCGATGATTCGCTGCAAGAAGCTCCTGCTGGCCACCGCCGTCGCGATAGCGCTGGCATCCGCGCCGCCTGCCATGGCGCAACGGCGCCCGTTCAATGTCCCCACGCAGCCGGCGGTGACCGGTATCCCGGAGTTCGCGCGCCAGGCGCAGCTGCAGATCATCGCACCCGCGGATGCGCTCGATGGGGTCAATACGCAGGCGGTAGTGGGCGAAGGCGATGCGCGGCAGACGTTGCGTGCCTTGTTGCGCGATACCGGCCTGGAGGTCAAGTCCGACGACGGTCGCGTGATCCTGTTGCAGCCTTCGCGTTCCGGCGAACCGGGCATGGGAAGCGGAACGGTGCTCGGCAGCGTGCTGGATCCGGCGACGGGCGGCTATCTCCGGGATGCCGTCGTGCGCATCACCAGCCGTACCGGCACGCGCGTCGTCCATTCGGGAGAGCGGGGCGAATTCCAGCTCACCGGCGTGCCGGCCGGCACGGTGGAGGTGACGGTGAGCTACACCGGCTTCCACGAAGAGCGTCGCACCATCGAGCTGGAGCCGGACGAACGCGAGCGGCTGGAGTTCCAGTTGCGCAGCACGTCGGTGGAGGCTGGCAACGCCGGCGCGCGTACGCTGGATTCGCTGCAGGTGGTCGGGGTGCGCGAGGGCGATGCCAGGGCGATCATGGAGCAGCGCGCCGCCATGAACATCACCAACACGCTGTCGGCCGACAGCTTCGGCGAGATCGGCGACGGCAACCCGGGCGAGTTCCTCAAGTACATGCCCGGCGTGGATTTCGACGTGGTGGCCGACGATGCGCCGCGCAACATCAGCCTGCGCGGTTTGCCGGCCAAGTACACGGGAGTGACGCTCAACGGCGTCAGTCTTCCCGGGATAGACGCCAACTCGTCCAGCTCGCGCACCTTCAGCTTCGAACAGAGCGCGCTGGCGGGCGTGGACTCGATCAGCATCAACAAGACGACGTCCGCGGACATGGATGCGAACGCACCGGCCGGCACCATCGACATCCGGACCAGGAAGGCGTTCGACGCCAAGGGGCGGCGGGTCGTCGTGTCCCTCGGCGGCACCACGCACTCCGGCCTGTGGGACAGCAGGAACACCG
>CAMLOR010000414.1 GCA_946481615.1 uncultured Aquimonas sp. | reverse complement strand
CCGGCTTCGCCTTCGGCCTGGGCGTGGAGCGCTTCGCGATGCTGCGCTACGGCGTGAACGATCTGCGCAGCTTTTTCGACAACGATCTGCGCTTCCTCAAGCAGTTCGCCTGAACCTGCCGTCGTTCCCCGCGAAGGCGGGGAACCCAACGCCTTCGCGGCGCGACGGAAGAGCAAAGTCACTGGGTTCCCGCCTGCGCGGGAACGACGGAATCTTAGGACTCGACATGAAATTCCCCGAATCCTGGCTGCGCGAACACGTCGCCATCGACGCCGACCGCGACACGCTGGCCGCCACGCTCACCGCCATCGGCCTGGAAGTCGAAGGCGTCACGCCGATCGGCAGTGCGCTCGACGGCGTGGTGGTGGCGCAGATCCTCGCCTGCGAGAAGCATCCCGAAGCCGATCGCCTCAAGGTCTGCCGCGTCGACACCGGCAAGGGCGAAGTGCAGATCGTCTGCGGCGCGCCGAACGCGCGCGAAGGCCTGAAGGCGCCGCTGGCGACGATCGGCGCGAAGCTGCCGGGCGGCATCGACATCAAGGCCGCCAAGCTGCGCGGCGTCGAATCCTTCGGCATGCTTTGCAGCGCGAAGGAACTGCAGATCGATCCCGATGCCAGCGGCCTGCTCGAACTGCCGGCCGACGCGCCCGTGGGCACGCCGATCGCGCAATATCTCGCGTTGCCGGACGCCACCTTCGAGCTGAAACTCACGCCCAATCGCGCCGACTGCTTCTCGCTGCGTGGCGTGGCCCACGACGTCGCCGCCGCGATGAACAGCGCGGTGACGCCGCTCGACATTCCGCACGTTCGCGCGCAGTCGGAGTCGACGCTCGCCGTCGGCCTCGACGCCGGCGAGCGCTGCCCGCGCTTCTGCGGCCGCGTGATCGAAGGCGTGGACGCGACGAAGGCTTCGCCCGTGTGGATGAGCGAGCGCCTCAAGCGCGCCGGCATCCGGCCGATCAGCTTCCTCGTCGATGTCACGCAATACGTCATGCTGGAAATCGGCCAGCCGATGCACGCCTTCGACCGCGACACGCTGCAGGGCGGCGTGCGCGTGCGCGATGCGCGCGCGGGCGAGACGCTGAAGCTGCTCGACGGCCGCGAGGTCGCGCTGGAACCGGGCTTCCTGGTCGTGGCCGACGATGCGCGCGCCGTGGCCCTGGGCGGCATCATGGGCGGCGAGTCCACCAAGGTGACGGACACCACGCGCAACGTCTTCCTGGAGGCTGCGCACTGGCAACCGGCCGCCATCATGGGCCGCGCGCGCAAGCTCGGCATGCACACCGATGCCTCGCACCGCTTCGAGCGCGGCGTCGATCCGGAACTGCCGCGCCTGGCCATCGAGCGCGCCACAATGCTGATCCTGCAGATCGCCGGCGGCACGCCCGGCCCGGTCATCGAAGCCGTGCTGCCGCAGCACCTGTCCGTGCCGCGGCCGGTGACGCTGCGTCGCGCACGCCTGACGCGCGTGCTCGGGCTGGCGATCGCGGACGCCGAGGTCGAGCGCATGCTCGTGGCGCTCGGCATGCAGGTATCCGCGGCCGGCGACGGCTGGCAGGTGACGCCGCCCACGCGCCGCTTCGACATCGCCATCGAGGAGGATCTGATCGAGGAAATCGCGCGCATCCACGGCTACGACCGCATTCCGCTGCACGCTCCCACCGGCCAGATCCAGCTCGGCCCGATCCCGGAAGCGCGCACGCCCGACATCGCGCTGCGCCAGCAACTGGCCGCGCGCGGCTGGTACGAGGCGGTCAATTTCGCTTTCGTCGACCACGCGCTGCTGCAGCAGTGGCAGCTCGACCAGCGCAGCGTGCCGCTCGCCAATCCCTTGTCGGCCGAACTCGGGACCATGCGGCCTTCGCTGCTGCCGGGGCTCGTCGAGGCGCTCAAGCGCAACCTCGCGCGCCAGCAGCCGCGCGTGCGCCTGTTCGAGATGGGCCGCACTTTCGCCGCGGGGCAGGACGAAGTGCTGCGCCTGGCCGGTGCCGCCGCCGGCAGCGTGCGCGCCGAACAATGGGGCGAGGGCCGGCGCGCCCTCGACTTCCACGATGTGAAGGGCGACCTCGAATCTCTTTTCGCCTTGGGCGGCACGATTGCAAACATCCGTTACACGCCGGCCCGGGAAACCTGGCTGCATCCGGGCAAATCGGCCGAGATCCACCGCGGCCTGGAGCGCCTGGGCGTGATCGGCCAGCTGCATCCCCGCCTGGCCAAGGCCCTGGACCTGGACGAGGACGTGGTCGTCTTCGAGCTTGATGCCGAGGCCGTGGCCGAGCGCGCCGTGCCGCGCGCCGGCGAGCTCTCGCGCTTCCCGTCGGTGCGGCGCGACCTCGCCGTGGTGGTGCGCGAAGACACCCCCTGGGCGGAGCTCGAGACCAGCCTGCGCAACACCCTGGGCGACCTCCTGGCGGACGTCGTGGTGTTCGATCGCTACGTCGGTCCGGGCCTCGACACAGGTTTCAAGAGCCTCGCTATGGGCTTGATTTTGCAGGATCGTTCACGCACCCTTACAGATCTGGACGCCGACCAGGCCGTGGCTTCAGCGCTCGCGGCGCTGGACCGGGACTGCGGCGCCAGGCTTAGGGGGTGAAGCGAATGGCTCTGACCAAGGCCGACATGGCCGAACGCCTGTTCATGGACGTGGGCCTGA
>CAMLOR010000413.1 GCA_946481615.1 uncultured Aquimonas sp. | reverse complement strand
CGCCTGAGCCTGAGCGACAAGACGGTGTCGTCGCACAAGTACAACGCCTTCGACAAACTCGGCGTGCGCGATCTTTCCGCCCTCACGCGCCTGGCGTTGCGCTGGCGCGTGCTCGATCCGGTCAGCGTGTAGCGGCTCCCGGCCATCGCGGCCGGGAGCGCGGGCGGATCAGGCCTGCGGTGCTTCGCCCGATGCCGTTTTGGCGTCGCGTTCGGGAGACGCCGCCTTCTCGACAGCGGCATCCGCGACGGTTTCGCTGGCTTCGATTTCGACCGCGTTGACGGCCTCGATCGCGTCGGCGACTGCGCTGTTGGAGGCCGCGGCGACCTCGGTCATCGCCGGTTGCGACGGAGCGTTGGAAGGCGCGTCGGTCGCGACGGCGTGATGCGCGGCGGGCGCCGGGCTCCGCGTTTCGGGAACCTCCGTGCCGCTGGCCTCCGGTTCGCGAATCGCCGGCTCGCGAGCCGGCGCCGGAGCTGCCGCAACCGGCGAGTTCTCGGCGGCTTCAGGAGGCGTCGTCCTCGCCTCGATGCGCGGGACACTCGGCGTCGGCACATCCGCGGATGCCGCCTTCGGAATCGCGCGCTCGCTCGTTTCGGGGGTTGCGGCGGGCACGGCATGTGAGGCCGAAGCAGCGTCAGGCGTCGATGCGTTCGCCGCACCGCTCGGCGGCGCTTCGACGGTCGCCGCAGCGGTGTCCGGCGTCGATGCAATCGCCGCACTGCCCGGCGGCGCATCGGACGTCGCCGCAGTGGCGCTTGCGACTGGAGCTTCGTCGGAGGCCTTCGGTGCGTCCGACATCGGCGAGGATACGGAGGCAGCCGGAGTGCGCTTCGTGTCGGCGGCCGGTACTTCGTCGCTGCCAACGTCCGCCGGGGCATCGGCTTTGGCCGAAATCGCCGATGCCGACTCCGATGTCGGCGTCACCGCCGGCGCCGCATGCTGCTGCGTGGCTTCAACAGGCGCGGGCGCGCCGGCCGGCCGCGGTGCGGGCATCGGGACGAATGCCGGCGCGCGCGCAGCCGGTTCGTGGCGCGGCACGCTGGGCGGTGCGACGGCATCGCCCTCGGAGCCGGAGGCTTCGGTCGGCGTCGGCGGTTCCGTGGCGGAAACGGCCACGGTGGGCGGTTCGCGCGTGGCTTCCGCGTTCGGCGCGGCGGTTTCGGCAGCTTCCTCGTCGTCGAAATCGAGTTCGACCTGTTCGCCGTCGATGGCGCCCATGCTCTCGGCGGCGGCGCCTTCCTGGCGGCGACGGCGGCGGCCGCCGCGACGGCCGCGACGACGGCGGCCGTTGCCGCTGCCGGTGTCGGTTTCGGTTTCGTTGGCGGCGGGAGCGCCTTCGCCTGGCGCAACGGTGCTCGCTGTGGCTTCCGCGGGAGCGGCGACATCGATCGTCCTGGCATCGCCCGGCGCAGCATTGGCGCGCGAAATTTCCTCGCGCGGCGCGTCAACGGCGCGCGCAGTTTCGGCGCGCGCTTCGCCCTGCCCACGGCCGGCGTCGGGACGCGCACCTTCGGCCCGCGCGTCCGTGCCACGCTCGCCACGCGCTTCGTCGCGATTGCGCTCGGGACGCGGCGGCCGCTCGGCCCGCGCGGCTTCGCCCTGCGCGGCACGTTCGGCGTTGCGGTCCTGGCGATTGCCTTGCGGCTGCTGCGGGGCGCGCGGCTCGTTCTGGCGCGCTTCGTTCTGCGCGCCGCGCTCGCGGCGTTGGGATTGCGGCTGCTGCGCGTCCTGCTTCTTGCCTTGCTGCTGGCCGGGACGCTGCGTATCGCGCTTGTCCTGCGCCTGCCCCTGCTGCTGACCGGGCTTGCCGCCGCGGTCGCGGTCGCGGCGCTGTTCGTGGCGGTCGGTGCGGCGCGGATCGTGGCGATCCTTGCGGCCGCCCGGCGTCTGCGCGGGGCGCGCAGCCGGCGCGACGGGCGCGGGCTCGGCCGCGGGCGCGCCGCGGAAGAACTTGATCATGCGCGCGATCAGGCCGCCGCTGTGCGTGGGCGCAGGCGTCGGCACGGCGATCGGTGCCGGCGCGGCGGCAGGCGCGGGTTCCGGCGCTTCGTCGCGCACCGGCGCCGGCGTGGCCGGCTTCACCGCGGTCACGGCCGGCATCGCCGGGATGTTGAGGTTGTGCTTGGTCAGCGCATAGGTCTCGAGCTTGCGCGGCGTGGTGCGGCGGTAGCTCGGACGCGTCGTTTCCTCGTCGAGCTCGTTCTCGCGCAGGCGCTGCACGTTGTAGTGCGGCGTGTGCAGCTGCGAATCGGCCACGATGATGACGGGGACTTCGTGGCGCTGCTCGATTTCCTGCAGGCCGCGGCGCTTTTCGTTGAGCAGGAAGTTGGCGATCTCGTGCGGCGCCTGCACCAGCACCTGGCCGGTGTTGTCCTTCATCGCCTGCTCTTCGACCAGGCGGATGATCGACAGCGACAGCGACTCCACCGACCGCATGCGGCCGTGGCCGGAGCAGCGCGGGCAGACGATCTGGCTCGATTCGCCCAGGCTCGGGCGCAGGCGCTGGCGCGACATTTCCAGCAGGCCGAAGCGCGAGATGCGGCCGAGCTGCACGCGCGCGCGGTCGTGCTTGAGCGCGTTCGACAGGCGGTTCTCGACTTCGCGCTGGTGGCGGTTGGACTCCATGTCGATGAAGTCGATGACGATCAGGCCGCCCAGGTCGCGCAGGCGCATC
>CAMLOR010000412.1 GCA_946481615.1 uncultured Aquimonas sp. | reverse complement strand
TCGCGATGCGCGGCCGCTTCGACGCCGACGCCACCGGCGAGCAATGGTGCGAGCGTCACCTGCTGGCGCGCATCCATCGCTACACCGTGCATCGCCTGCGGCGCGAGATCGAGCCGGTCGAATCGCGGGACCTGCTGCGCTTCCTGTTCCAGTGGCAGCACGTGGCGCCCGAGACGCAGCTCAGCGGGCCGGCCTCCGTCGCCACGCTGCTCGAACAGTTCGAAGGCTACGAGGCGCCGGCCGCGGCGTGGGAAAGCGAGATCCTGCCAGCGCGCGTCACGGGCTACGACGGCGCCTGGCTCGACGAACTCTGTCTCGCGGGCCGCGTGGTGTGGACGCGGCTGCGGCGCGGCAGCACCTCGCGCGAACATGCCGCCGGCCCCGTGCGCGCCACGCCCATCGTGCTGCTGCCGCGGCGGCAACTGGCGTTGTGGCGCGCGCTGGCGGGCACCGGCAGCGAAGCCACGCTTTCGTCGCGCGCGAAGAAGGTGCAGGACGTGCTGCAGCAGCGCGGCGCCTGCTTCTTCGACGAACTGCTCGAAGCCAGCCACCTGCTGCGCACCGAACTCGAGGATGCGCTCTCCGAACTGGTGGCCGTGGGCCTGGTGAACTCGGACAGCTTCGCGGGCCTGCGCGGCCTGCTCACGCCCTCGTCGAAACGCGATGCGACCGCCCGCCGGTTGCGGCGTCCCGCGGTGTTCACCACGCTCGACAGCGCAGGGCGCTGGTCGCTGCTCGCGCCCGCGGCATCCGCCCGGAGCGAATCCGGCATCGCGGCATCCGTTCGGGGTGAGCCTGTCGAATTCCCTGCGTCGAGGCCAGGGCTCGACAAGCGCAACCCGAACGGTGGCGGGAGCCCCCACGCGGACGATCAGCTTGCGCTATCCGTTCAGGGTGAGCCTGTCGAATCCCCCGCCAAGCGCCCCGCGAACGAAGGCCGCAGCGACGAAGCCATCGAACACGTCGCCCGCACCCTGCTGCGCCGCTACGGCGTGGTCTGCTGGCGCCTGCTCGAACGCGAAGCCGCGTGGCTGCCGCCCTGGCGCGATCTGCTGCGCGTCTATCGCCGCCTCGAAGCGCGCGGCGAAATCCGCGGCGGCCGCTTCGTGCAAGGCCTCGCCGGCGAACACTTCGCATTGCCCGAAGCCGTCGCGCTGTTGCGCAAGGTGCGCAACACGCCGCCCGCGGGCCTCGACATCGTGGTCAGCGGCGCCGATCCGCTCAACCTGCTCGGCGGCGTGATCGCCGGCGAGAAACTACCCGCGCTCACCGGCGCCCGCGTGCTCTACCGCGACGGCGTGCCCATCGCCACGCTGACGAGCGGCGAAGTGCACCTGCGCGAACCGATGGACGCCGCGCAGGCCTGGGTCGTGCGCGCCGCGATCACGCGCGACACGCGACAGGCATCGCGCCAGCGCGCCATCAGCGCCTGACACCCCGTCATTCCCGCGCAGGCGGGAATCCAGCGACTTCGAGACGCCGCGAAAGTCACAGGGTTCCCGCTTTCGCGGAGACGACGGATGTCGGCAGCTTCCGTGGAATCCATCGACACGCCACCATAGGCGATGCTCACCGGAACCCTCTACGCCCTCGCCGCCGGCCTGATGTGGGGCATCATCTTTCTCGGGCCGCTGCTGCTGCCCGAGTATCCCGCCGCACTGCAATCGGCCGGCCGCTACCTCGCGTTCGGCCTGCTCGCGCTGCCGCTGGCGTGGTTCGATCGCGCCGGCCTGCGCGAACTCACGCGCGCCGACTGGATCGAAGCGCTCAAGCTCTCGGCCATCGGCAACCTGCTCTATTACCTGTTCGTCGCCAGCGCCATCCAGCGCGCCGGCGCGCCATTGCCGACGATGATCATCGGCACGTTGCCCGTGGTGATCGCGCTGGCCTCCAACCGCCGCGACGCCGCCCGCGACGGCCGCTTCGCGTGGTCGCGGCTGGCGCCTTCGCTCGGATTGATCCTGCTCGGGCTGCTGTTCGTCAATCACGCCGAGCTGCGTGCGCAGCCCGACGTCGATGCGTGGCGCTACGCCAGCGGCGCGCTGCTCGCCTGCGGCGCGGTGGCGTGCTGGACGTGGTATCCGCTGCGCAACGCCGACTGGCTGCGCGCGCACGCCGGGCGCAACCCGCGCGTCTGGGCCACTGCGCAGGGACTTGCCACGTTGCCGCTCGCGCTGGCGGCGTATGCGGCGACGTGGATGTGGCTGGCCGCAAGCGGCAGCACATTCCCCATGCCGCTCGGCCCGCAACCCGCGAACTATCTCGCGATCATGGCGACGATCGGCCTGTTCGCCTCGTGGCTGGGCACGCTGTGCTGGAACCAGGCCAGCCGCCGCTTGCCGACGACGCTGGCCGGGCAGCTGATCGTGTTCGAAACGCTGGCGGGACTGGCCTACGCCTTCGCCTGGCGCGGCGAATGGCCGCCGCTGGCGACGCTGCTGGGCGTCGCCTGCCTCGTGGCCGGCGTGATGTTCGCGCTGCGCGCGCGACCCGCACCGCCGGCCACGGTGGCGGCGGATGGCATGCACTGACGCGCGGAGACATTGCGCGGAGGCGGAGCGAAGCGTCGATTTTCCCCCGGGCGTCGACCACTTTTCGCGGTGAGGCGGAGCGACGCATTGGCCTTGCGCACGGATTTCGATCACCGTTCGCGGTGAGCCTGTCGAACCGTTGCCTCGA
>CAMLOR010000411.1 GCA_946481615.1 uncultured Aquimonas sp. | reverse complement strand
GGCGATGAAGCCCTTCGCCGGCTACAACTTCGGCGACTACTTCGCGCACTGGCTGGCGGTGGGCGAGCGCGCCGCCAGGGCGCCGAAGATCTTCCACGTGAACTGGTTCCGCAAGGGCGCCGACGGCAAGTTCCTGTGGCCCGGTTTCGGCGACAACATGCGCGTGCTCGAATGGATCCTCGGCCGCTGCGAAGGCAGCCGGGGCGCGCTGGAAACGCCGATCGGCCTGCTGCCGCGCAAGGAAGACCTGAACCTGGGCGGGCTGAACCTCGATGCCGCCGCGGTCGAGCAGTTGCTGCAGGTCGACCGCGCCGGCTGGAAGCGCGAATTCGCCGCCATCGGGGAATACCTCGAGGAATTCGGTGCACGCACGCCGGCCCGCCTGCGCGCCGAGCGCCAGAAGGTGGCGGACGCGCTGGCTTAAACCTTCGGGCCGGGGGCGGCATCTGAGCGGATATGCTGCTCGCCGCCTCCCTCCCGAATCTGCTGCCGATGGTCGAAGACCGGCCTGCCGCCGAAGCGGACACCGATCTGGTGCGCCGCGCCGCCGAAGGCGACGTGCGCGCCTTCGAGGCGCTCTACCGCCGCCACGCGCGGCGCGTGCACGGCGTGATCTGGCGGCTGGTCGGAGGCGTGGAAGCGCGTGCCGAGGAACTGACGCAGGATGCTTTCGTGAAGGCCTGGCAGGCGCTGGCGGGGTTCCGCCAGGACGCCGCCTTCGGCACCTGGATGCATCGCCTGGCGGTCAACACCGCGCTGATGGACCTGCGCAGCCGCGCCGGCGCCGAGGCGCTGGAAACCGACGACGCGGCGCTCGAATTCCACATCGCGCCCAACACCCGGCGCGAGCTGTCGATGGATCTGGAAAAGCTGGTGGCGAAGCTGCCGCCGCGCGCGCGCGCCGTGCTGGTGCTGCACGATGTGGAAGGCTGGAAGCACGAAGAGATCGCCGCCGAGCTCGGCATGGCGGTCGGCAGTTCCAAGGCCCAGTTGCACCGTGCCCGCGGCCTGTTGCGCGGCATGTTCGGAGAATCCGCATGAACACCCACGACGATCTCGACCTGCTGCGCCGCCTCAAGGCCCTGCCGCGCGAACGCGAACCGGGCAACGACCTGTGGCAGGGCATCGCCGCGCGCATCGAGCCGCGTGTCGCCACGTCCCGTACTTCGCGCGGCTGGATCGTGGGACTGGCGCTGGCCGCCACGGCCGCGCTGGTCGCGGTGCTGGCCACGCGCGCGCCGGACGCCGATCCTGCGCCGGCCGTCGCGCAGCAGGAAACGGTGACCGCGCCGCTTCCCGCGGGCGACGAACTCGTACGCCGCCAGGCCGAAGCCATCACGCTGGAATACCGCCTGGCGCTGGAAACCTTCGCGGGCGAAGCCCTGCCGCCGGAACTGGAAACGGCGGCCACGGAACTCGACGAGAGCGCCCGGCGCATCCGCAGCGCGCTGCGTGCCGAGCCCGACGCCGTCTACCTGCTCGATCGCCTGCGCCAGACCTACGACCAACGCCTCAAGCTGAGCCAGCGCGCGCTGCTCGGTTGACCGATTACCACGGAGTGAAGCCATGAACCGCTCGACCCTGACCCTCGCCCTGCTGCTGTCGCTGGCCTCCGGCGCCGCCTTCGCGGCGCAGACGCCGATCGACGAGACCCGCCCGCTGAATGCCGACGCGCGCCTCTCGGTGTCGAACGTCAAGGGCAGCATCACGGTCACCGCCTGGGACCGCAACGAAGTGCGCATCGAGGGCTACACCGGCGACGGCACCGACGGCCTCGAGATCTCCGGCGGCGCCGGCGATCTCACCATCAGGGTGAAGTATCCGGAAAGCGGCTGGTTCGGCGGCTGGGGCGGCAACGATGCCGGCGACAGCGAACTGCGCGTGTCGGCGCCGGCCGGCGTCACGCTGAAGGTGGAAGCGGTGGCGGCGGAAGTCGAAGTGAGGGGCATCCGCGGCGCGGAACTCGCCATCGAGAACGTGAGCGGCGATGTCACCGTCGATTCGCAGGCGCGCGACGTGGAAGTGAGCACGGTGAGCGGCGACCAGCACCTGACGCTGCACTCGAACGATGTCTCCGCCGAATCGGTGAGCGGCGACGTGGAGATCACCGGCGAACTGGGCGGCCGCATCGATCTGGAAGCGGTGTCGGGTTCGCTGATCGTGGATTCGGCCAGCGCGGCGAAATCGCTGACGGCCGGCGTGGTGTCGGGCGACGTGCGCCTGCGCACCGGCCTGCAGCCCGGCGGCCGCCTGCGCGCCGAGAGCCTGAGCGGCGATCTCGACGTGATGCTGCCGTCGTCGACCTCGGCCTCGCTGTCGGCCTCGAGCTTCACCGGCACGATCAAGAGCTTCGCCGGCACGGTGGAAACCGAAGAGCACGGACCGGGTTCGAGCCTGGAGGCCAAGCTCGGTGGCGGTGACGGGTCGATCGAGCTGGAGACCTTCTCGGGCGACCTGACGGTGCGTTCGCAGTAAGCGAGTCCCGGTTTACTGGAAACCCATTCCGGCGCGGCGCAACACGTCCACGTTGAACCGATCGATCGATTCGAGCGCCGCCGAGAATCCGCGGCGCTCGACCTCGGTCAGCTGCGGATTCCAGATGTCGAGCAGCATCACCACGCGCGGTTGATCGCTGTCGTTCCAGGCCTCGTGCACGAAGCTGTCGTCGAAGATCAGGCAGCGGCCTTCCT
>CAMLOR010000410.1 GCA_946481615.1 uncultured Aquimonas sp. | reverse complement strand
CGCCCATCACGAACAGCAGGATGGTCATCATGGCGCGGTCCTGCTGGTAGCTTTCTGCTCGAATGCTTTCGACGCTTTCGTTCTCGCGCAGCAGGCGATTGGGATTGATCTCGCCCAGCTTGGTTTCGACTTCCTTCATGAGGCGGTCGCGCTGGCCAGGTTCGGTGCGCACCAGGTAGGTGGCGAATTCGCCGAAGATCGGGCGGTGCGGCACCAGCGTGCTCTGCTCCACCGTGCGCGATCCGGGCCACGGCTGCTGCAGGCGGTCGATCACGCCCACGATCGTGACGGTTTCGGTTTCACCCGCCAGGCCGTACATCTGCTTGCCGATCGCACTTTCTTCCGGCCACAGTGCTTTCGCCAGCGCCTGCGTGATGATCGCCGATTTCACTGTGATGCCCGATTCGGGCGTCATGTCGGAAATCTCTGCTTCGGTGAAGTCGCGTCCTTCGATCAGCTTTGTGCCGAAGGCTTCGATGCCATGTTCGTCGGTGAAGTAGAGCGCGCTCGACTGCGAACGGCGCGCACCGGTGGGATCGAGCGCCTGCTTGTCGACACCGGTACTCCAGCCGCCGCGACTGGTCGGCACCGTGTTGGTGGACACGGCCGACACCACGCCCGGCATGCTGCGGATGGTGTCGAGATCTTCGCGCATCGAGTTCCTGAGATCGAAGTTCGGCGTGAATCCCAGGCTGCGGATGAGGAAGGTGTTCTGCTCGTCCATGCCGCTGGGGCGGCCGACGCGCTCCCTGCGGTCGAGGATGATGAACAGGCTGTTGCACACCACCGCGAGCGTGATGGCCACCTGCAGCACGATCAGCGCCAGGCCCGCCTTGTTGCGCATCAGGGCCGAATAGATCGGTCGGATTTCCGTGGTCATGGCGCGATCTCAGTTGGATTTGAGCTGCGTGGCGGGCGTGACCTGGCACGCCTTCCACGTCGGATAGATGCCCGCGATCACGCTGGCGGCCAGCGCCACGCCCATCGTGATCAGGATCATCGAGGGCTCCAGCTTCGCCAGATCTCCCGTGGGCGTGTCGTTGTAAAGCGCACGCAGCCCGGCCAAGCCCAGCATGGTCAGCACCAGGCCGCTCACCGCGCCCACCACGCCGACCATGCCGGCCTCGGTGAGGTATTGCGTGAACACCTCGCGGCGGCTGGCGCCCACCGCGCGGCGCAGGCCGATCTCCGGCGCGCGCGCCATGAACTTGGCCAGCAGCAATCCCACCGTATTGACCAGGCACACGACGAGGAAGGCCACCGCCAGCCACAGTTGGGTGCGGGCGTCGCGCGGCACCACGCGCTGCGACTCGAGCCATTCGGCCGTGGTGCTCAGGCGATTGTTGAGCGGACGTTCGAATCGGCCCAGCTTCTTCTGGTCGGTGACGTAGTTGTCGAGGAACTCGAGGTATTCGTCGCGATCCGACGCGCTCGCCAGCTCCACCCAGAAGCTCATCCAGATGCACTCGCTCTCCAGCCACGCCTGGTAGCCGTTGCCCGAATCCTTCCAGCAACTGTTGTTGCTCGAGGATTGCAGTTCGCGCTCGATGCCGTTCTTGAACGGGATGAAGAACTCCTCGGTGTCGCTGAAGCCGCCGCCGGAGGTCTCGTAGAACTTGGGCTGCGGATCCCAGGCCTTCAGCACGCCGATCACGCGGAAATCCTCGGCGCCCATGCGCACGCTGCGGCCGACGCTGTCCTCGCCCGAGAACAGGCGCTCGTTGGCGGCCGCGCTCAGCACCACCACGCGCGCGGCATCGTCGTCCTGCGCGCCGCTCCAGCCGTTGCCGTACTGGAAGGGCGCGTCGAACATCGGGAAGAAATCGCCGTGCGTGAACAGCACGGTGCCCATGTAGGGCTTGATCTCGCGGTTGGCCGGTTCCACCGCGAGCACGTTGGGGAACATCGCGGCTTGGCGAACACCCTTTTTGGCTTCGACGAGATACGTCGCGTCCCGGTATGTAAATTGGTCCGGCGGCGAACCGTCTTCCTCGTACGGATTGCCGGGGGACCAGTTGTCGAGCTGCGGGCGATAGACCAGCCCTTCCTTGTGCGCGAGCGGATTGCCGCTCATCGCGCGCAGCACGGTGAGCGAGGTCATCGAAGCGCCGATGCCGAGCGCGATCGCCGCCACCATCAGCGTGGTGAGCACCACGTTGCGGCGCAGGCTGAGCATGGCCAGCCGCAGGTAATAGGAGAACATGCGAGGCTCCCGGTCAGGCGGCGGCGGTGGCGGCGGCGTGCGTGCCCGGCTTGTGCAGGCGCGGCGCGTCGTCGATGTCGGTGACCTGGCCGTCGATGATATGGATGTTGCGCTGCGCGCGCGCGGCCAGTTCGGGATCGTGCGTCACCATCACGATGGTGGTGCCCTGCGAATTGATCTCCTCGAGCAGCTCCATCACGCCGCGCGCCATCAGCGTGTCGAGATTGCCCGTGGGTTCGTCGGCCAGCAGCAGGCGCGGCGAACCGGCGAGCGCGCGCGCGATGGCGACGCGCTGCTGCTGGCCGCCGGAAAGCTCCGCCGGATAGTGGCGCTGGCGCGAGGCCAGGCCGACCTTGCCCAGCGCTTCCTCGATGCGCTTCTTGCGCTCGGCCGCCGGATAGCCGCGATAGCGCAGCGGCACGTCGACGTTGTCGAACAGGTTGAGGTCCGGGATCAGGTTGAAGCCCTGGAAGATGAAGCCGATCTTCTCGTTGCGCAGC
>CAMLOR010000409.1 GCA_946481615.1 uncultured Aquimonas sp. | reverse complement strand
GGATCGAACTTGAAGCTGATCCACTCGCGCGGCTTGCCGTCGACGAGCTGGTAGTAGCCGGTGCGCAGCGTGGCGCGGATCACCGTCATGAAGCTGCGCAGGATGCGGTCCTCGTCGAGCGAGGCGACGCGGTCCATCAGCGATTTGAGCGCGGTCTCCGCCGCCTTCATCTGCACGTCGCGGGAACCGGCGCGCGCGTCGATCAGCGCGCCCAGCGCGGCTTCGGCCGCGGCGTCGCCGGCGATCAGGCGCTTGATGCCCGAGCCGAAACGCTGCTGGCCGGCGCGCACTTCCTCTTGCGATTCCTTGCCGGTAGCCGGGTGGAACTTCGCTTCGAACAGCTCCACCAGCAAGCGCGCCAGCAGCGGATAGCGGCCGAGGGTTTCTTCCATGTAGCTCTGCGAGAACGGCACGCCGGTCTGCAGCAGGTACTTGGCGTAGCCGCGGATCATCGCCACCTGGCGCCAGTCGAGGCCGGCGGTGAGGATGAGGCGGTTGAAGCCATCGCTTTCGGCCTGGCCGCGCCAGATGCGATCGAAGGCGGCCTCGAAGCCTTCGCGCACGGCTTCGACATCGACGTCGCCGCGCGCGCTTTCGACTTCGAAATCCTGGATGTGGATGCGGGTGTCGCCCACCGCCATCGTGTAGGGATGTTCGGTGAGGATGCGCAGGCCCATGTTTTCCATCATGGGCAGCGCTTCGGAGAGCGGGATGTCGCGGCCCTGGCGATAGAGCTTGAAGCGCAGCGCCTTGCCTTCGGCACGCGCCGGGCGATAGAGCGACAGGCGCAGGTCGTCGGCGCCTCGCAGCGAGGCGGCGCGCTCGACGTCGGCCGCGGCGATCTCGGGCGTGACTTCCTCGATGTAGCCCGTCGGCAGTGCCTTGCCGTAGCGATTGGCGAGCTTGAGGCCCTTGTCCTCGCCGTGGCGCGCGATCAGCAGTTCGCGCAGTTCGTCGTGCCAGTTGCGCACGATCTGCTGCAGGCGCTGTTCGATGGCCTGTACATCCACATCGGCACCGCCCGCCTTGGGCCGCACGATGAGATGCAGCTGTGCCAACGGCGACTCACCGACCTGGATGGTGGTGTCGATGCGCTGCCCGTTGAGCGCGTCCATCAGCAGCGTCTCGATGCGCTGGCGCACCTCGGTGTTGAAACGGTCGCGCGGCAGGTAGACCAGCGCGGAATAGAAGCGGCCGTAGCGGTCGCGGCGCAGGAACAGCTTGGTGCGGATGCGTTCCTGCAGGCCGAGGATGCCCATCGCGGTGCGGAAGAGTTCTTCCTCGCCGCTCTGGAACAGCTCGTCGCGCGGCAGCGTTTCCAGGATGTGGCGCAGCGCCTTGCCGCTGTGGCTCTGCGGCGCCAGGCCCGACTTCTTCATCACGTAGTCGTAGCGCTCGCGCACCAGCGGGATGTCCCAGGGGCGGCGGTTGTAGGCGCTGGAGGTGTAGAGGCCGATGAAGCGTTGCTCGCCGTCCGGCATGCCGCCGGCATCGAACGAGAGGATGCCGATGTAGTCCATGTAGCCCGGGCGGTGCACCGTGCTGCGGGCATTGGTCTTGGTGAGGATGAGCGCATCCACCGAGCCGGACTGCGGCAGTGAATGGGCCGCCAGCGATTTGAGCGAGCGCGGCTTGCCGGCGCGCTCTTCCGAGCGCAGCAGGCCGAGGCCGGTGCCCGGCTTGGCGCGCAGCACGGGCTCTTCCTCGGACTTCGCCACTTCGTATTCGCGATAGCCGAGGAAAGTGAAGTGATCGTCGGCGGCCCACTGCAGGAATTCCTGCGCTTCGCGCTTGCCCTCGGGCGACACCGGCATCGGGCGCTGCGGCAGCTGCGCGGCGATCTCGACGAGTTTTTCGCGCATGGCCTTCCAGTCGGCCACGCAGGCGCGCACGTCGGCCAGCGCCGCGGCGATGTCGGCGCCGATGCGCTCGAGGTCGTCGGCTTCGGTCTGGCGGTCGATCTCCACGTGCATCAGCGATTCGGCCGTGCCTTCGCCCAGCGCCAGCATGTTGCCGCCCGGATCGCGGCGCAGCTTGAACACCGGGTGGCCCAGCACGTGGATGGCGATGTCGTGCTGCGCCAGCGCCATGCTCACGGTGTCGACGAGGAAGGGCATGTCGTCGTTGACGATCTGGATCACCGTATGCGGCGAATCCCAGCCGTGCTCGTCGATGGTGGGGTTGAAGATGCGGATCGCGGCCTGGCCGGGCTTGCGCTCGCGCACGAAATCGAGGAAGCCGCGCGCCAGGGCGGCCCAGGCCTCGGGGCTGCGCAGCGCGTATTCCTCGGCCGACATGCGGTGGTAGAAGGACTCGGCGAACAGCGCCGCTTCCTTGTAGCGCGGGGCGGGAACCGTGGCCTTGAGGGCCTGGAAGATCGGTTCCAGCGAAATGTCGTGCAGGGTCGTCGCGGCGGCGGGCTGGGCGCTCATTTCGATGATTTTTCGCGGTTTTTTGCGGGGTGCGTATTGTGCCAGAAACGCCGGGCCATTCCCGCGCGGACGGCAATGCGGGGGCGAACACCGCCGTCATTCCCGCGCAGGCGGGAATCCAGTGACTTGCGCTCGTGCAAAGACCAAGTCGCTGGGTCCCCGGCTGCGCGGGGACGACGGCGCGTTTCAGCGCAGGCCGGTTTCGTTGCGCGCGATCACCAGGCGCTGGATCTCGCTGGTGCCCTCGTAGATCTCGGTGATCTTGGCGTCGC
>CAMLOR010000408.1 GCA_946481615.1 uncultured Aquimonas sp. | reverse complement strand
TC
Organism: uncultured Aquimonas sp.; assembly: GCA_946481615.1. The sequence continues at coordinate 2,703 of CAMLOR010000408.1, read as the reverse complement.
GAACGCGGCGGCACCACGCTGCGCGATTTCATCAATCCCGACGGCGAGCCCGGATATTTCGAGCAGGAACTGTTCGTCTACGGTCGCGCGGGCGAGGCCTGCCGGAACTGCGGCAGCGTGCTGAAGGATGCCGAGTGGGGCCAGCGCGCCACGGTGTATTGCCCGCGTTGCCAGCGCTGACCGCGCGCCGCGTAGAGAGAGCCGCGGTGTGCGCCGCTACGCCGCAGCCGCCTTCAGCGCAACGAAGCGGCCTTCGAACGAAGTGACGACATTGCCCTGCGCATCGCGCGCCTCGGCCAGCAGCGTGGCGCGCGCCTTGCCGCGCGCGGCGAAGGTCGCGACGAAATCGTTCCAGTGCTGCTCCGGCGCCAGGTGCGCGCGCACCTGCAACTCGTCGTACAGCGGCTTGAGATAGCGCAGCGTCGAATCCTGCACGTAGACCTCGGCCGCGAATCCGGCTTCCTGCAGCTTGAGCGTGGCCAAGCCCCAGGCCGCCAGCGTCATCGCGCTGGCCAGGCTGCCGCCGAAGGCCGAACCCTTGTCGTTGACGTTCGCGGCGAGCGGTGCGGCCAGTGTCAGCGTGTCGTCGCCATAGCCCGCGATGCGCAGCGCCAGCGCCTGCACCGGCGGCATCGAAAGCAGCTTGCGCTCGAGCGCATCGACGAGGGAATCGGACATCGGGGCGTTTCCATCCATGGCAGGGTCCGGCGAGGCGGTGTCGTAAGCTTGCCCGATGAATGCGGGCGTCGTCTCCCCCGGGTTGGCCGGATGGACCGTGGTGTCGCTGCGCCCTGCCTCGCAGCAGGACGCGGTGCGCGCCGCCGTGCAGGCGCGCGGCGCGGACTTCATCGCATTGCCCGGCATCGAACTCGAAGCCTTGCCGGTCGAGACGAGCGCGCTGCGCAGTGCCTTGGCTTGCGATCGCGTGGTGTTCACCAGCCCGGCAGCGGTGGAATTCGCGCACGCTGCAGTGGAGTTGCCGTCTGCGCTCGCAGCCATCGCCGTGGGCAGCGGCACGGCACGCGCACTCGCGGCGCTCGGCATCGCGGCGACGCAGCCGCCGCATGCGATGCGCAGCGAAGGCGTGCTCGCCTTGCCGCAACTGGCGAAGCCTTCCGCGCCGGGCGCCTGCATCGGGCTGGTCACCGCGCCCGGCGGCCGCGATGCCATCGCTCCGGCGCTGCGCGAACGCGGCTTCGAGGTGAAAGCGGTGCACGTGTACCGCCGCATCGCACCGCAATGGACGCGAAGCCAGATCGCGGCGATCGAAACTGCACGCGCGCCGCGTGCGGTGCTGCTCACCAGCGGCGAGGCCTTGTCGAATGCGCTGGAACGGCTGCCGGAATCCGCCCGCATCGTCTTCCTCGAGGCGACCGCGGTGGCAAGCAGCGAACGCCTCGCCGCGACGGCCCGCGAAGCCGGCTTCGCGGCGACGCTCGTGGCCGCTTCGCCGCGCGTGGAAAGCCTGCTCGACGCGCTCGCCGCGCATGCCAAGGGGGCGGCGATCCGGTAGCATGCGGCTTGGCCCCGAGCGCTGTTTCGATGTGATCGACGCACCCGAATCCGAACGCTTCGAACCCGAACCCGCCGCCGCGCCCGCGGCGCCACCGCCGCCCGTTGCGCGCAAGCGCCCGTCATGGGGCTTGTGGATCTTCGCCTTGCTGGTGTTGCTGGCGCTGGCCTGGCTCGCGTACCTGCAACGCATGACGGTGGCCCAGGTCAACCTCGTGACGGGTGCGGTGCGCAACAACGTGGACGTCGAGGCGCAGGGCCGCGGACGCCTGCAGGAATCGATCAAGGCGCTGGAAACCCGCCTTGCCGACGCCGCTGCCACCAACAAAGTGCTGCGCGAGGAACTGCTCGCGATGGGCGAGCGCGCCTCGCTGCTGGAAGACGCCGTCGCGCGCCTGACCGACAACCGCCTGCGCGGCGAGGTGATGCTGCGCCTCAACGAGGCCGAGTTCCTGCTGCTGCTCGGCGAAGAGCGCCTGCGCCTGTTCGGCGACGTGCCGGCCGCGATGCAGGCTTTCGGTCTTGCCGACGCCGCGCTCGCCGGCATGGACGATCCTTCGCTCGCGACGCTGCGCCAGACGCTTGCGCAGGAACTGATCGCGCTGCGCGAAGTGCCCGCCGATCCGCGTCCGGCCTTGCGCGCCGAACTCGCGCAGCTGGCCGGCAACCTGCCCGCGCTGCCGGAATCGCGCGCCGGCGAAGTGCGCGCCACCGATGCCAACGACTCGCGGCTCACGCGCCTGCTCGCCAGCCTCGTCACCGTACGTCGCGTGTCGGAACGCGACGCCGTGCTCGGCCCCGTGCAGCGCGAGACCACGCTGGCGGCGCTGCGTCTGCAACTGGAACTGGCGCAGGCCGCGCTCGCGCGCCCGGACATCGCCGCCTTCCAGCAGGCGCTCGATGCCGCTGCGGCACTCGCCACGCAGTTGTTCGACATTGGCGACGCGCGCGTGGCGCGCCTGGTCGATCGCCTGCGCGCGCTGCGCGCCACGACACTGGTGCCGGAACTGCCGGTGCTCGGCGCCACCTTGCAGGAGCTGCGCGGCCTGCGCGCCACGCGCAGCATCGGTGGCCTGGAAACGCCGCCGCCCGCGCTCGAGGCGCCCGCGTCCGATACCGCCGAAGACATCGACGTCGAGGGCGGCGAATGAGCCTGTTCTGGCGCCTGCTCGGCCTGCTCGCGCTGGCCGC
>CAMLOR010000407.1 GCA_946481615.1 uncultured Aquimonas sp. | reverse complement strand
ACTCGATGTCGCGCAGCACGATCATCTCGTCGTAGCCGGCGACTTCCTCGAAGGTTCGGCGCAGGTATTCGGTCGGATCGATGGCGTAGCCGGAGAACCAGTCCTCGTAGGCGCGCGCCACGCGCGCCGGCGTGTCGCGCAGGCCTTCGCGCGCCGGATCGTCGCCCGACCATTGCAGCAGCGTGCGCACCGCGGCCTCGGCCTGTTCGCGCGTGACGCCGTTGTTTTCGTCCATCGCGGGCTCCTCAGCGGCGCATGCTTTCGAAATCGGGCACTTCGAATTCGTAGTCGGGCAGCAGGTATTCGGGCACTTCCTCGGTGCAGTCGACGATCTGGCAGCGGCGGCGCTGCAGGTAGGCGTCGCGCATCAGCAGGTATTCGTCCTCCGCGCCTTCGAGGAAGGCATCGGCCGCCAGGCCGAAGCTGCGCGCGTCGATGCCGTACAGGATGGAGAACTCCGCGCCTTCGCGCTCGGCCAGCCAGCTCACCGGGCTGACGGTGGTGTTCACGCCCTTGCCAAAGGTGTCGCGCACCGTGCCGGGGCCGAACACCGGCAGCACCAGGTAGCGCGAGGTCTGCCAGCCCCACCTCGCGAAGGTCTGGCCGAAGTCCTGGTCGTGGAACGGGATGTTGGCGTGCGTGGCCGGGTCGAGGATGCCGCCCAGGCCCAGCGTGAGGTTGAGCAGGAAACGGCCGACCGACTGCGCGGCGGGCTTGGGTTTGCCCTGCAGCACGAGATTGAGCGTGGTGACGGGCTGCTGCAGGTTGGTGAAGAAGTTCGTCACGCCCTTGCGCACGGGCTGCGGCGTGACCTTCACGTAGCCCTTGGCCACCGGCCGGAGCACGGCCTTGTCGAGCACCGAGTTCACCGCGTGCATCTTGCGGTTGAACGGCTCCCAGGGATCGAGCTGTTCGGGGGTGGGGTGCTCGGTCTGCGCCAGCGCGTCGCGGTTGGCGTTGACGGTGGCGCAGCCGCTGGTCGCCAGGGCCAGCAGCAACAGGAGGAGGATTCGGCTCATGGCGTAAGGATATCGCGAGTCGAACACCATCCTCACCCAACCCTCTCGTTGAAGGAGAGGCTAAGAGCCCGTCTCCCTCCCCGGCGGGGTGGGGGTGGAGTTCGCCACGCGATGCGCTTCCAGCAGCTGCGAGTATCGCTCCGGCACATTGCGCACCTGCGCCCGCAGCGCCTGCACCAGGGCCACCGCGCTGCTGTCGAGCTCGCGCACGGCGGAAAAATCGAGCACGGCGCCCGGCCTGGCGGCGCGGAAAGCGGCCGCCACGGCGGCCGCATCGAGCCGTTCGGGCAGCGCGAGCGCGGCCTCAGTTGGCTTCATCGACCTGGATTTCGCCGGCGGCGAGCTTGGCGGTGACCTGCTCCAGCGATTCGCCGCGCAGCTGCTCGTCGAACTGCGTGCGGTAGGTCTGCACGTAGGACACGCCCTCGACGATCACGTCGAAAACCTTCCATTCGCCCTTCGCGTTCGGCGCGAACATGTAGTCCACCGGCACCGGCGAGCCGCCGCGGCGCACGATCTCGGTGGCCACGCGCACCAGCTTGCCGTTCTGCAGCGGCGTTTCGGACTTCACCCGCACTTCCACGTTCGGGTCGAAATCGATCAGCGCCTTGCCGTAGCGGCGCAGCAGGTTGTCGGCCAGCGCGTCGGCGAAGGCCGTGAGCTGCTGCGGGCTGGCGCCGCGCGAGTGGCGGGCGAGCACCAGGCGCGCGGAGTATTCGCGGTCCATCACCACTTCGAGTTCGGACTTCACGAAGGCATTGAGCTTCTGCGGGTCGGCCTTGAAGGCTTCGCGCTGCTCGACCAGCGTGCCCAGCACCTTCTCGGTGGTGGCCTTCACGATGTCCGAAGGCTTGGTGGCGGCCGCCTGCGCGGCGCCGGCGAAGGCCAGCAGCGCGGCGCAAAACAGGGTGCGGATCTTCATGGGGTTTCCTCCGTGGGAGTCTTCGACTCTTCTGTGACGTCTTTCTTGTCGTCGCCCCCCGCGCCGAACATGTATTTGCCGATCAGCTGCTCGAGCACCACCGCCGATTGCGTCAGCAGGATCTCGTCGCCCTCGGCCAGCGGGCGCGGATCGCCGCCGGGCGACAGTCCGACGTAGCGCTCGCCCAGCAGGCCGCTGGTGTAGATCGCGGCGGAGGAATCGGCCGGAATCTCCGTGCCGCCCGCCAGGCGCAGGTCGACCAGCGCATCGAAGGTCTGCGGATCGAGCGAGACGTCCGCCACCTCGCCCACCTTCACGCCGGCGATCTTCACCGGCGCGCCGATCTTCAGCTCGCCCGTGTTGGAGAAGCGCGCCTTCACGCCGTAGGTTTCGCCGCCGAGGCGGTCCTGCGAGTTGGTGGAGGCGAAGGCCAGCACCAGGGCGCAGGCGAAGCCCATCAGGATGAAGGCGCCCACGCTCCACTCGGTCTTGTGCGATGCGCTCATGCTTGCCTCAATACAACGTCGCGCTAAGGATGAAGTCCAGGAACAGCACCATCAATGAACCCATGACCACCGATTGCGTGGTGGCGATCGAGGTGCCCTCGATCGTGGGTTCGGCGTGGTAGCCGGTGTAGGTGGCGATCAGCGTGCAGAAGCCGCCGAAGAAGGCGGATTTGACGAAGGCCTGGCCGTAGTCGTTGGACAGATCGACGCTGTCGCGCAGCGCGCCCCAGAAGAAGCCGCCGTCGATGCCGATCACGTGCACGGCCTGGAACCAGCCGCCCAGGAT
>CAMLOR010000406.1 GCA_946481615.1 uncultured Aquimonas sp. | reverse complement strand
GCGGCCTGCGCGAGCGCTTCCGCAAGGAACAGGAAATCCTCGCCGGCCTGCGCCACCCGAACATCGCGCAGGTGGTCGACGGCGGCGAAGCCTCGGACGGCGTGCCCTATCTCGTGATGGAGTACGTCGAAGGCACCGCCATCACCGATTACTGCCGCGTGCAGGTGCCCGACACCGACGGCCGCCTGCGCCTGCTGCTGCGCGTGGCCGACGCGCTGGCGCATGCGCATCGCAACCTCGTCGTGCATCGCGACATCAAACCCTCGAACATCCTGGTGACGCCGCAGGGCCATCCGAAGCTGCTCGACTTCGGCATCGCGAAACTCGTCGGACCCTTCTCGCCCAGCGCCACCGCGCAACGCATCGGTCCGATGACGCCGGCCTATGCCGCGCCCGAACAGTTCGGCGGCGGCGCCATCACCGTGGCCACCGACGTCTACCAGTTCGGCGTGCTGTTGTTCCGGCTGATCGCGGGCCGCCTGCCCTACGACGCCGACCCGGAAGACGGCCTGGCGTGGGGACGCGCCGTGGCGGAAGCCGAGCCCATCACGCTGCGCCGCGGACTGGCGCAGGCCGGCGAACACGGCGCCGCGCAGGGCGACGCAGTGCGCTCGCTCGACCGCGGCCGCGATCTCGACGCCATCGTGCGACGCGCTCTGGCCAAGCATCCGGCGGCGCGCTACGGCTCGATCGACGCCATGGCCGCCGATCTGAAGGCCTATCTCGACGGCCAGCCGGTGCAGGCGCGCCGCGGCGGCGCGGCCTATCACTTCTCGCGTTTCGTGCGGCGCCATGCGCTGGCCACTGCCATGGCAGGCTCCGCGGCGCTGGGCCTGATGGCGCTCACCGCTTACGCGCTGCACCAGGCTTGGCTGGCGGAACGCGAGGCGCACCGCGCGCGCGCCGCGGTCACCTTCGTGCAGGAAGTCTTCCGCGCCACCGATCCGATGAACCAGCGCGAACGCCGCGCCAGCGCCGAGGACGTGCTGAACCTGGCGGCGGCGCAGGTGCAGCACCAGTTCAACGATTATCCCGATCTGCGCGGCTCGCTCGGCGCGCTGATCGCCGACAGTTATTTCAGCCTCAATGCGCCGGGACGCGCCCTGCCGCTGTACGAACGCGCCGTCGAAGACCTGCGCGCGGTACCGGCGCCGCCGCGCCTGGCGCTGGCCGGCGCACTGGCGCGCGGCGCGATGGCGCAGTGGCGCATGGGCGAGCCCGAGCGCGCCGAAGCCTGGGCGCACGAGGCCGAAGACCTGGCGCAAGGCGACGAACCCGACGACTTCCTGATCCGCGACGTGCTGGCCGAGTGGCGCTGGCAAGTGGCTCGCGACGACGGCAATCCCGCCATCGCACTGCAACTGGCCGAACAAGCGGTGCAGGAGGCCGATCGCGCGACCGGCGGCCTGCGCGATCGCATCCGCCGCAGCGCGCTGGCGCGCTACGGAACGGCGCTCACCGATCTGCACCGCTTCGACGAAGCCGAGCCCGCGATGCTGGAGGTTCTAGAACTTTCGCGCCGGCTCTGGGGCGAGGACCACCTGCGCACGCTGCGCGCGCGCCAGGGCCTGGGCTGGCTCTGGGCCGCCAACGGCAACGCCGAACGCGGCCTGCAGGAAACCATCGCGGTCGGCGAGAAACTGCGCGACCGCTACGGCGAGGCCACCACCGACTACGGCAACAACCTCTACAACCGCGCCAACGCCTACGTCGCCCTCGGCAAGGACGCGGAGGCGGTCGCGCATTACCGCGAGGCAGCCCGGATCTACATCTCGGCTTCGGCCTCGGCCACCCCGCAGGTGGGCTGGGCCCTGCTCAACGCCGGCTTCGCCCAGCTGCGCCTGGGCCAGCCCGCCGAAGCCCTGGCCACCGCGCGCGAGATCGAGGCCGCCTGGAAAACCTCGATCGGCGCCGAAGCCGGCATCCGCGGCGAATTGCATCTGATCCGCGCGCGCGCCTACTTCGCGCTCGCCGAACTGGACCACGCGCAGACCGAAGTCGCGCGCGCGATCGACCTCACCGCCAAACGCAACCCGCCGATCGCCGACATCGCCGACATGCACGCGCTGGCCGCCGAGATCGCCATGGCGCGCAACGAGCGCTCGCTGGCCGCAGCGCACTTCGAACACGCCGCGCGCATCGTCATGGAACTGGCGCCGCAACGCGCCGCCGATGCCCGCGCCTGGCGCGAACGCGCCGCGGCGCTCTGAGGCGCGTCACTCGCTGAGCGAGTAGATCTCCCCGCCCTTCTCGCGGAATTCCTTCGCCTTCTCCGCCATCCCCTGTTCGGCTTCGGCGTACTCGCGCACGTCCTGCGTGATCTTCATCGAGCAGAAATGCGGCCCGCACATCGAGCAGAAATGCGCGTGCTTGGCCGCTTCCTTCGGCAGCGTCTCGTCGTGGAATTCCTGGGCCTTCTCCGGGTCGAGGCCGAGGTTGAACTGATCCTGCCAGCGGAACTCGAAACGCGCCTTCGACAGCGCGTTGTCGCGCGCCTGCGCGCCGGGATGCCCCTTCGCCAGATCCGCCGCATGCGCCGCGATCTTGTAGGTGATGATGCCGTCGCGCACGTCCTGCTTGTTCGGCAGGCCGAGATGTTCCTTCGGCGTGACGTAGCAAAGCATCGCCGTGCCGTACCAGCCGATCATCGCCGCGCCGATCGCGCTGGTGATGTGGTCGTAGCCCGGCGCGATGTCGGTGGTCAGCGGCCCGAGCGTATAGAACGGCGCCTCGCCGCACTCGCGCAGCTGCTTGTCCATGTTCT
>CAMLOR010000405.1 GCA_946481615.1 uncultured Aquimonas sp. | reverse complement strand
TCGTCGACATCGTCGGCACCGGCGGCGACGGCGCGCACACCTTCAACATCTCGACTGCCTCGATGTTCGTGGCCGCGGCAGCCGGCGCCAGGGTGGCCAAGCATGGCAACCGCAGCGTGTCGTCGAAATCCGGCAGCGCCGACGTGCTGGAGGCGCTCGGCGCAAAGATCGAACTGCAGCCGGCGCAGGTGGCGCAGTGCATCGCACGCACCGGCGTGGGCTTCATGTTCGCGCCCATCCACCATCCGGCGATGAAGAACGTGGCGCCGGTGCGGCGCGAGATGGGCGTGCGCACCATCTTCAACATCCTGGGCCCGCTCACCAATCCGGCCGGCGCGCCCAATATCCTGATGGGCGTGTTCCATCCCGATCTCGTCGGCATCCAGGTGCGCGTGCTGCAGCGCCTGGGCGCGACGCGCGCGCTGGTGGTGTGGGGGCGCGACGGCATGGACGAGATCTCGCTGGGCGCCGCCACGCTGGTGGGCGAACTGCGCGACGGCACGGTGCGCGAGTACGAGATCCATCCCGAGGATTTCGGCATCGCGATGGCGGCGAGCCGCAATCTGAAGGTGGCCGATGCGGCCGAGTCAAAAACGATGCTGCTCGAAGCGCTGTCGGGCAAGGACGGGCTGCCGCGCGAAATCGTGGTGCTGAATTCGGGGGCGGCTTTGTACGCGGCAGGGGCGGTGGATTCGATCGCCGATGGCATCGCGAAGGCGCGCGAAGCGATCGGCAGCGGCGCGGCGCGGCGCAAGCTCGACGAGTTCGTGGCGGTGACGAAGGAGCTGGCGTCGTGAAGGTTCCGCGTGGGATTCGACAGGCTCACCCCGAACGGATATCGCGGAATGCGGTTCTGCAAGCCGGCTTGCTTCACCCGTTCGGGGTGAGCCTGTCGAATCCCACGCGAGGCACCCAGTGAACGACGGATTCGCCCAAACCCCCAAGCCCCCGTACTACGCCGTCATCTTCACCTCGCAGCGCCAGGGCGAAGACGACGGCTACGGCGCCACCGCCGATCGCATGGTCGAACTGGCGCAGCAGCAGCCGGGCTACCTCGGCGTGGAATCGGTGCGCGGCGAAGACGGCCTGGGCATCACCGTCAGCTACTGGGAAAGCGAGGAAGCCATCGCCGGCTGGCGCCGCCACCTCGAGCACGTGGCCGCGCGCGAACGCGGCCGCAACGCCTGGTACGCGCACTACGAACTGCGCGTGGCGAAGGTCGAGCGCGCCTACGGGAAGAAGGCATGAGCGACATCCTCGAACGCATCCTCGCCCGCAAGGCGGAGGAGGTGGCCGAACGCCGCGCCCGCACGCCGCTGGCCGCGCTGGAGGCACAGGCGGCGGCGATGCCGGAGCCGCGCGATTTCATCGGCGCCCTCGAGGCCAGGATCGCGGCCGGCCGGCCCGCGGTGATCGCCGAGATCAAGAAAGCCAGTCCGAGCAAGGGCGTCATCCGGCCCGATTTCCGGCCCGCCGACATCGCCCGCAGTTACGAACGCGGCGGTGCGGCCTGTCTCTCGGTGCTCACCGACATCGATTTCTTCCAGGGCGCCGACGCCTATCTGCAGGAGGCGCGCGCCGCCTGTTCGCTGCCGGTGCTGCGCAAGGATTTCGTGATCGATCCCTACCAGGTGGTCGAGGCGCGCGCGCTGGGCGCCGACTGCATCCTGCTGATCGCCGCGGCGCTGGATGACGCCGCGTTGATGGAGCTGACGCTGCTGGCCTCCGAGCTCGATCTGGCGGCGCTGGTGGAAGTGCACGACGCGGTCGAACTCGAGCGCGCGCTCGATCTGCCGACGGCGCTGATCGGTGTCAACAACCGCAATCTGCGGGATTTTTCCGTCTTGCTCGACACCACGCTCCAGCTCAGGGACCGCGTGGGCGACGAACGCCTGCTGGTGACCGAGAGCGGCATCCTGGCGCCGGCCGACGTGGCGAAGATGCGCGCCAACGGCGTGGATGCGTTCCTGGTGGGCGAGGCCTTCATGCGCGCCGAGGACCCGGGCGAGGCCCTGCGTCAGCTGTTCGGCTGACTTCCCACGCTTATTGCCGAAGGCCGCCCGTCATTCCCGCGAAGGCGGGAATCCAGGCGCGACGCGCCGGGAGGTTCGGCACCCGGGTCCCCGCCTGCGCGGGGACGGCGTCAGGGCCGGTCGCGGAAGACGACGATGGTCTTGCCGCGCGCCTGCAGCATGCCCTGTTCCTCCAGCTGCTTGAGCACGCGCCCGGCCATCTCGCGCGAGCAGCCCACGATGCGCGCCAGCTCCTGGCGCGAGACGCGGATCTGGGTGCCGTTCGGGTGCGACATCGCATCCGGTTCCTGGCACAGGTCGACCACGGTGGAGGCGATTCGGTTGGTGACGTCCATGAAGGCCAGGCGGCTGGCCTTGCGGCTGGTGTGCAGCAGGCGCTTGGTCAGCTGGGTGCCGATGGCGAACAGGATGCGCGGGCAATCGTCGGCCAGCGGGCCCGCGAACAGCGCGTGCAGGCGCTCGTAGGCGATCTCTGCCAGCTCGCAGGCGGTACGGGTGCGCAGGAGCACCTCGCGCTGCGGGGCGGCCATGAAGATGCCGGTCTCGCCGACGAACTCGCCGGCGTTGATGTAACCCAGCACCAGCTCGCGGCCGTCCTCCTCCTCGCTCATCACCGACAGCGAGCCGCTGATGACGTAATACATGGTGTTGGCGGGGTCCCCGGGCCGGAAGACGTCCGAGCGGCTGGGGTAGCGGCGCCGGTGGCAGTGCGCCAGGAAGCGGTCGAAGCT
>CAMLOR010000404.1 GCA_946481615.1 uncultured Aquimonas sp. | reverse complement strand
GCGAGCAGCGCTCGCACCGCGCGGGCTTGATCGCGCAGCTCGCCAATCTCGATCCATACCCGGAGTCGGTGCCGATCAACAACCTCGTGCAGGTTGAAGGCACGCCGTTGGCGGGCACGGACCCGCTCGATCCCTTCGAGTTCGTCCGCACCGTCGCGGTGGCCCGCATCACGATGCCGCGCGCGATGGTGCGCCTGTCGGCGGGACGCGAGCAGATGAACGAGGCGCTTCAGGCCTTGTGCTTTCTTGCCGGCGCGAACTCGATCTTCTATGGCGACAAGCTGCTGACGACGAGCAATCCGCAGGCAATGCGCGATCGCGCGTTGCTCAACCGCTTGGGAATGCGCGTGCAGGAGAAGGGCGGTTCATGAGTGCCGTCCCTGCGCCGTGCCGAGGCGCCGCGTCAGGCGCATTGCCGCGCTAAGCTGGCTTCCTCATGAGCCAGCGCAGCCTGCCCCAACACGAGGTCGCGAACAGCTCCGCAGCGCGCTTCATGTGGATCACGCCGGGGCGCTTGTTCTACGGCGGCCTGCTGGGCGCGCCGACGCTGCGTCGGCTCGGTTCGTGGACGCTGTACTTCTCGTGCGAGGCGACGCTGCGCCTGTCTTTCGATACGGCAGGCGATGTCCGATGGCACGAAGGCCGGCTAGCCGTGGTGCCCCCGTATCGCACGCACCGCCTCGCGAGCACCGCACGCCACGTGTGCGACATCCTCGTCGAACCTGAAACGATCGATGCGGCGGGACTCCCGCAGCCGCTGCGGGCGGCGCTGCAGTGCGAAGGGATGCTGGACACGGCAAAGCCAGTTCTCGCGGGGGTGCTGGAGCGCCTGTGCGAGGCGCATGACCAGCTGGCCTTGCAGCGTGAACCGCTGCCCGCCACTGACGCGGCCTTCGATGCGCTGGTGTTCGGCACGACGCTGCGCCAACCGACGCTCGATCCCAGGATCGTCGCGGCGCTCGAGACCCTGAAGGATGACGATGGCCTGGATGCGAGTGCCCAGGAGCTGGCGGATCGCACGCAACTGTCCTTCCATCGCTTCCTGCATCTCTTCAGCGACGAAGTCGGCGTGCCGCTGAGGACTTTCCGAAGCTGGAAGCGTGCGCGCGTGTGGTTGAAGCATGTCACCGAGGAGAGCAACCTGACCGAAGTGGCTCACCGGATCGGCTATCCCGACTCCGCTCATTTCAGCCGGTCGGTGCGGCAGGTCTTCGGTCTGCAGCCGAAGGATGTGATCGCCGGCTGCCACCGTCTTGCCCTGCATCGCGAGCCGCCGAATCGGTCCGAACGCTGAAGGCCCGGGCAGGCAGATCCGCTGCATCAAGCCGTGGTGCAGGCCCGTCGAGCTGCTGTCGAAGATGCGCATCGCGCCAGGTCGATCAGCCAGTTCCCACAAGACCCACGGCGGGCCGGGGCCTAGGCTCATGGCACTCAACCTGACCCTGCCATGGCCCAGATCGATACGAACATTTCGACCAGCAGCGACGGCTTCATCGCCAATCGGAACGGCATGCTGGCCCTGATCGAGCGCGTGCGCACATATCAGCGACGCAGCGTCGACAGGTCCGCCGCTTCGCGCGAGCGCTTCGAGAAGCGGGGGCAGTTGCTGCCGCGCGAGCGGCTTTCGCTGCTGCTCGACCCGGGAACGCCCTTCCTCGAACTGTCCGCACTGGCCGGCCTCGGACTCGACATCGGCGACCTCGACAAGAGCGTGCCCGGTGGCGGCGTGATCGCCGGCATCGGCATCGTCTCGGGCGTGCGCTGCATGATCAATGCGTCCGATTCCGGCATCGATGCCGGGGCCTTGCAGCCCATGGGACTGGACAAGCAGTTGCGGGTGCAGGAACTGGCGCTCGAGAACAAGCTGCCGTACATCCAGCTCGTCGAAAGCGCCGGCGCCAACCTCATGGCCTACCGCGTCGAGGAGTTCGTCCGGGGCGGCAACCTGTTCCGCAACCTGGCTCGCCTGTCGGCGGCCGGTTTGCCGGTGATCACGGTCACACATGGCTCCTCCACCGCCGGCGGGGCCTACCAGACCGGTCTGTCGGACCACATCGTGATGGTGCGGGGCCGCTCGCGGGCCTTCCTCGCCGGCCCGCCTTTGCTGAAGGCGGCCACGGGCGAGACCGCGACCGAAGAGGAACTCGGCGGCGCGGAAATGCACACCGCCATCTCCGGCCTGGGCGACTACCTGGCCGAGGATGACCGCGACGCGATACGGATCGCGCGCGAGATCCTCGCGCAGATCGACTGGCCGCGCGAACAGGCGCCGCCGCGCCAGTTCAGGCCACCGCGCTACGACGCCGAGGAACTGCTCGGCATCATGCCGATGGACCACAAGCGCCCCGTCGACATGAGGGAAGTCATTGCGCGGATCGCGGACGATTCCGAATTCCTCGAGTTCGGCCAGAACTACGGCTCCGCCACGGTCTGCGGCCAGATCCGGCTCGAAGGCTGGCCGCTGGCCATCGTCACGAACAACGGGCCGATCGACCCGGCGGGCGCTACCAAGGCCACGCACTTCATCCAGGCCTGCTGCCAGACGCGCACACCGATCCTCTATCTCAACAACACGACCGGCTTCATGGTGGGTCGCGCGTACGAGGAAGCCGGGATCATCAAGCATGGATCGAAGATGATCCAGGCGGTCAGCAACGCAACGGTGCCGCAGATCACCCTTTATTGCGGGGCCTCGTTCGGCGCGGGCAACTACGGCATGTGCGGCCGAGGTTTCCACCCGCGCTTCTGCTTCTCGTGGCCGAACGCCA
>CAMLOR010000403.1 GCA_946481615.1 uncultured Aquimonas sp. | reverse complement strand
GAAACGCCGGTGGTGTCCACGATCACCGCATCGAAGGCGGGTTTCAGGGGCGCCACCGCGCGTTGCGCGTCGCGGGCGTCGCGCGCGAGGATCTCGCGCAGCAGACCGTCAATATTAACCTCGAGCCCCTTTTGTTTCAACTGGTTATAGCGTCTTTCGGCGCGTTCCTCGGCGCTGGCAGTGAGGAACACCTTGTACTGGGCGTCGGGGAAGATGACGGTGCCCATGTCGCGGCCGTCGGCCACCAGGCCCGGCGGGCGGCGGAAGGCGCGCTGCTTCTCGAACAAGGCGGCCCGCACTTCCGGCAGCGCCGCAATGGCCGAGGCCGCCGCGCCGGCGGTCTCGGTGCGCAGTTCGTCGGTGGCATCGACGCCGTCCACGATCACCCGCGGTTCGCCCGCGCCGCTGGTGCGGAATTCGATGACGGTGTCGAAGGCGCGCCGCATCAGGGCCACGTGGTCGGAGAAATCCTCGTCGGCCCAGCCGGCCGCCACGCCCACGGCGCGGTACAGCGCGCCGGAATCGAGGTAGTGCCAGCCCAGCTTCTGGGCCACGGCGCGGCTGATGGTGCCCTTGCCCGAACCTGAGGGGCCGTCGATGGTGAGTACGGGAACGGATTGATCCATCGGGGGATTCTACCCCCGGGCGTCAGTCCGCCGACAGGCCGAAGCCGGTGGCTTTCGCAAGATCCGCGTAACCGGGGAACGAAGTCGCCACGTTGGCGCAATCGCGGATGGCGACCGGCCCCGAGGCGAGCTGGGCCGCCACCGTGAAACTCATGGCGATGCGGTGGTCGCCGCGGCTCTCGACGGCACCTCCACCGATGGGGCCCCCGTGGATGACGGCGCCGTCGGGGGCTTCGTCCACCCGGACGCCCAGTTCCCGCAGGCCGGCGGCCATGACGGCGAGGCGGTCGGATTCCTTCACCCGCAACTCGGCCGCGCCACTGACCCGGGTCGTGCCCGAGGCCGCCGCGGCCGCCACGAACAGGGCCGGGAACTCGTCGATCATGTCCGGCACGAGCCCGGCCGGGATGTCGGTGCCGGTGAGCTCGGCATGGCGGACATGCAGATCGGCGACCGGCTCCCCGCCCTCGCTGCGCGCGTTGAGCACGCCGATGTGGGCGCCCATCAGTTCCAGCGCCTTGAGCAGGCCGGTGCGTCGCGGGTTGATGCCCACGCCCCGCAGCAGGAGATCCGACCCCGGGATCACCGTGGCCGCGACCAGGAAGAAGGCCGCCGAGGAGAAGTCGGCCGGCACCTTGATCTCGCCCGCCTGCAGACGATGTCCGCCGGTGAGGCGCGCGTAGCCGGGGTCGAAAGCGATCGGCCAGCCCAGCGCGGCCAGCATGCGTTCGGTGTAGTCGCGCGTCGGATGCGGCTCGCGCACGATGGTTTCGCCTTCGGCATACAGGCCCGCCAGCAGCAGCGCGGACTTCACCTGCGCGCTCGCCACCGGCAATTCGTAGTCGATGCCGTGCAGGCGCTGGCCCCCGGCGATGCGCAGCGGCGGCAGGCCGCCCTCGTTCGCCGCGATCTTCGCGCCCATGCGCGAAAGCGGCTCGATGACGCGCTTCATCGGACGCTTCGACAGCGACTCGTCGCCGGTGAGCGTGCTGTCGAAAGCCTGCGCCGAGAGCAGTCCGGCGAGCAGGCGCATGCCGGTGCCGGCATTGCCGCAATCGATGGCCGCCGCCGGAGCACGCAGGCCGTGCAGACCCACGCCGTGCACGATGCGCACGCCCTCGCCTTCCGCCTCGATGCGCACGCCCATGGCGCGGAACGCCGCGGCCGTGGCGAGTGTGTCCTCGCCTTCGAGAAAGCCCTCGATGCGCGAAACACCGTCGGCGAGCGCGCCGAGCATGATGGCGCGATGCGAGACCGACTTGTCGCCGGGAACGCGCAGTTCGCCGGTGAGCGGCGAGCCGCGGTGTGCGGTCCAGTCGATGCGGCTCATGCGTGGCCCTGCGCGATCACTCGCGCACCTCGTCCAGCACCTGCAACAGCCGCTGGTTCTCGCTGCGCGTTCCCACGGTGATGCGCAGGCACTCGGGCAAGCCGTAACCGCCCATCGGCCTCAGCACCACGCCACGCGCCGTGAGTGCCGCCTCGGTCTGTTTCGTGCCCGGCCCGAACTCGACCAGCAGGAAATTGGTCTGCGACGGATGCACGAACAGGCCGCGCGCTTCGAGGTTGACGCGCGTCCACGCCCGCTCCTCGGCGTTGCGCGCGACGACCCACGCCAGATGCTCGCCGTCCGCGAGCGCCGCTTCCGCGGCCGCCAGGCCCAGCGAGTTCACATTGAACGACTCGCGCACGCGCTCCATCAGTGCGATCAGTTCCGGATGCGCGACGGCGAAGCCGACGCGCAAGCCCGCGAGTCCGTACGCCTTGGAGAACGTCCGCGTGACGATGAGGTTCGGATGCCGCGCCAGCAACGGCAGCGCCGATTCCAGGCCCGGCGCATCGACGAATTCGATGTAGGCCTCGTCGACCACGACCAGCACCTGCTCGGGCACGCGCGCGAGCAGGTCCGCCAGCGCGGCGGTCGAAAACCAGGTTCCGGTCGGGTTGTTCGGATTGGCGAAGAACAGCAGACGCGTCGGTGGCGTGATGGCGGCCAGCAGCGCCGCCGGATCGTGCCCGCGCGGCATCTGCGCATCGCGTGCATGGGGCTCGGCCAGCACCAGGTTCGCGCCCGCCGCCTGCGCCGCGAGCGCGTACACCGCGAAGCCGTAGCGCGACGCGACGACATCGACACCCGGCCCGGCGAACA
>CAMLOR010000402.1 GCA_946481615.1 uncultured Aquimonas sp. | reverse complement strand
CGCTGAGGCAGGGATGCCGAATCGAAAACCCCGGCCGAGCCCAGCTTCCCGCGCGCAGCGCGGGCGCCGCAGCCTTCGCCGGCCACCCCACCCCGGCAAGAGCACGTGCGCCGACACAGCAGCGCCCACCTGCTCTGCGCGTCAAATCCCCGACAGAACGCGCTCCCTAAGCGCCGAAGCATCGCGCAGGCGGATGTCGCGGCGGTCGACGTCGATGACGCCGGCCGCGGAAAGGCGCGTGAGGACGCGCGTGACGGTTTCCAGTTGCAGGGCGAGGAAGTTGCCGATGTCGGCGCGCGTCATGCGCAGCGTGAGGTCGCGCGAGCTGTAGCCCAGGCCGTGCTGGCGGCCGGCCAGTTCCAGCAGGAAGGTGGCCACGCGCTGTTCGGCGTTGAGGGTGCCCAGGCTCAGCATCCACTGCCAGTTGCGGCGCACCTCCTGTGCGAGCGCCTCCGTGAGGCGATCGCGCAGGCCCGGCGCCTGCAGCTCGAGGCGCGCCAGCGCGGCGCGCGGCAGTTCCCACACCTCGCCCGTGTCCAGCGCCACCGCATCGCAACCGTGCGTCGGCGTCCCGAGCGCATCGAGCCCGAGCAGATCGCCGCGCATGCGGAAACCGGTGATCTTCTCGCGGCCGTCCTCGCTCACCACGCCGGTCTTGAAGCAACCGGCGTGCACGAAATACAGCGTGTCGAGCGCCTGGCCGGCGTGGAACAGCACCTCGCGCGCCTGCACCGTGCGGCGCACCAGCGGCAGCCCGGCGAGCAGCGCCTCCAGACCGAAGGCGGACTCGTTGGCGGCGAACTCCGGCTCGGCCCGGCGCGGTGCGGCGGTAGCGAAGGCGGTGGCAGTGGCAGTGGCATGCATGGCGTGGGCTCCGGCGCCGTCCCCCGGCGCGTGGTGGGCAAGTTAGGCCCGCTCTGCAACACACCGATGCCGCCTCGGTAACGCCATGTAACGGTACGTAACCGCGCGGTCCGCATTGATCCAGATCAATCCGCGTGCAGGCCGCGCACGGCACCCTGCGCGCCATGTCCGCCGTCCTGCCGCCCGCGCCGCCCGTCACCGAATTCCGCGATGCCCGCGCCGTGGAAGCCTGGGACGCGCACTTCCGCTGGCGACAGGACGGCGTGTTGCGCGACGTGACCGTGGACGACACCTGGGCGCGCGTGGCGCAGGCGCTCAATCCCGACGCGATGTGCGCCGACGCCTACCGCAACGCCTTCGCGCGCTGGCGCCTGCTGCCCGATGCCTGCCTGCTGCGCCATGCCGGGACCGGCACGATGCCGGCGCTGCCCGATCCCTTCGCGGCGGTGCTCAACACGCAGGCCTTCGTGGCGCGCCGCGGAGTGTTCGACTTCGCCGCCTTCGCCGCGACGGCCGAACTGGCGCGCCGGCTGTGCGAGGACGCCCGCACCCGCTTCGCGGACGGCGCGTCGCCGCGCGCGGCGATCGGACTGATCGGCTTCGACGCCGCGCGCGAGGCCCTCGGCCTGCCGCCCGGCTCGCGCGAGACGCGCGAATTCGCTGCGCGCCTGGCCATCGTGCTGGCCACGCACGCAGGCCGCGACAAGGTGCGCCTCACCGCGCAACCGTTGCTCGCGCAGTTCGCCAACCACGTCGGCGAGGGCTTCGACGGGCCCGCACGCGACACCCTGCTCGACACCGTGCAGCCCTGGCTGCGCGCGGCCGATTGATCCCGATCAAGAAGACGTCGCGCGCGCCTCGCCACCATTCCGATCTGTCACCAGAGAACACCCGCCGCCATGGGCGAAGCCATCCAGAAAGTCGAATACAACGATACCGTCGTGCGCCGCTTCACCGTGATGACGGTGGTGTGGGGCATCGTCGGCATGCTGGTGGGCGTGCTGATCGCCGCGCAGCTGTACTGGCCGCAGATCGGCGAAGGCATCGCGTGGCTGAGCTATGGCCGCCTGCGGCCGCTGCACACCAATGCGGTGATCTTCGCTTTCGGCGGCTGCGCGCTGATGGCCACCAGCCTGCACGTGGTGCAGCGCACCTGCCATGCGCGGTTGTTCTCCGATCGCCTGGCTTCCTTCGTGTTCTGGGGCTGGCAGGCGGTGATCGTGGCCGCCGCGATCACGCTGCCGATGGGCCTGACGCAGGGCAAGGAATACGCCGAACTCGAATGGCCGATCGACCTGCTGATCACCGCGGTGTGGGTCGCGTACGGCATCGTGTTCTTCGGCACCATCGCACGCCGCCAGGTGCGCCACATCTTCGTGGCGAACTGGTTCTACGGCAGCTTCATCATCGCCGTGGCCGTGTTGCACCTGGTCAACAACGCCGCGCTGCCGGTGACCTTCGGCAAGTCGTATTCGGCCTACACCGGCGCCGTCGATGCGATGGCGCAGTGGTGGTACGGCCACAACGCGGTGGGCTTTTTCCTGACGGCCGGGTTCCTCGGGATGATGTACTACTTCGTGCCCAAGCAGGCCGGGCGTCCGGTGTATTCCTACCGGCTGTCGATCGTGCATTTCTGGGCGCTGATCGCCGTCTACATGTGGGCCGGCCCGCATCACCTGCAGTACACGGCGCTGCCGGACTGGGCGCAGTCGCTGGGCATGGTGTTCTCGCTGGTGCTGCTGGCGCCGAGCTGGGGCGGCGCGATCAACGGCGTGATGACGCTCTCGGGCGCCTGGCACAAGCTGCGCACCGACCCGATCCTGAAGTTCCTCATCGTCTCGCTCTCGTTCTACATGATGACCACCTTCGAGGGGCCGATGATGTCGATCAAGACGGTCAACTCGCTCAGCCACTAC
>CAMLOR010000401.1 GCA_946481615.1 uncultured Aquimonas sp. | reverse complement strand
CAATACTATACGTACCGGTGCCACCCTGTGCCATGAGCGGGGTGCCGTCGGGCAGCATGGGCGGCGGACCGCCGAGCGTGGGATCCCAGGCATGGCGCGCCTCGATCACCGCCCGGGCGAGCTCGTCGGTCATCCCCATGCGCGCGCGCAGCACCTCGTAGGGCGCGAACGCCGGATTGGGTTCGGGCGAGCCGGAATAGATCGTCAAGGCCGGCGCCACGCGGGCGTAGATCGCCGGCGTCATGCCCAGCACCTGCTGCACTTCCGAGACCGTGTCGAACGGCATGTCCTTTGCGCCATAGGGCAGCCCGGCGGCTTCGTAGTCGGGATCCTCGGCGCCGTTGGGCGAGACCAGATCGTCGGTGTCGCGCCAGTCCATGATGGCATCGGCCAGCGCACTGGCCTCGTCGAGCTCCATGCCATGCGCCTGGAACAGATTGGCAAGGGTCAACGTGTCGGACACGTTGAGATCCACCAGCCCCGATTCGTCCGTGATCTCCAGCTTCACCTGCTTGCCCTCGAACTCGAAGTCGTAAGGCCTGCCGTCCGGCACCCAGCGCTGCAGCGGATCGGCGATCGAAAGGTGGTACACGGCGCGGTTGACACCGGCTTCCGCGGCGTAGCGGGCTTCGGTGGTTTCGAACAGATGGCGCGCCTGCAGGGCCTCGGTGCGCGACACCAGAGCGAAGCTCCCGAGCAGGATGATGAGCAGCGCGAGCAGCCAAAGCACCAGCACGAAGGCGACGCCGCGCTGCGCGGCCGCCCGCGGGCGATGCGCGAACGCGCCGGCACCAAACATGTCCCGCGCACTCACTCTTCGTCTCCCGGCGGCTGCGGGGGTTCCGGCGGATCGCCGCCGCCGGAGCCGAAGTCCGCCTGTCCCGGCATCCGGCCGAAACCGAACATGCCCGGCGCCGCAGTGGCGACCAGCAGCGGGATTTCGAGATCCGGCCAGTGCTGACGGGTTTCGTCGTCGAATTCGATGTCGAGCCGCACCAGCAGCGGCAGGCGCTGCGGATCTTCCCAATCCGACTCCCAGTCGCCCAGTTCGCCGGTTTCCGGATCGAGTTCGCGGAACTCGAACTTCGCATCGCGGATGCCTTCGATCAGCACCACCGGCTCGCGCTTGTTGCCGGCCTTCGGATCGGCCGGATCGTAGCCGTTCAACTGGGCGTGATCGAACAGCAGCGCATCGCCGTCGAGCGTGAGCCATTGCACGTGCGGACCGCCGCGCGACAAATGCCCCGGCATCGGCGCCACGAAACGCAGCTCTTCGCGGTCGGCCACGAAGACGCGATTCTCGCCGGTGTCCTCGAGGCGTTCGAACGGCAACGGCATGGCGTGCGAAAGCTGCCGGCGCAGGAATTCCTGCGTGGTGCGCAGCCGGTCGGTGCGGGTTATCAGCGCCTCGCCGCTGCGCATGGCGCCCACCGCGGTGCGCAGCGCGCCGTAGGCGATGGCCACCAGCAACGCCAGCAGCGTCACCGCGATCAGGATCTCGAGCAGCGAAAAACCGCGCTGGCGGAACGTGCGGCGCATCAGGTTTCCGAGTCCGGCGTGAGCGCGCGCAGCGTGGTGAAGCGGGCTTCCTGCTCCTTGCCGCCGACATCCCAGGTCACGCGCAGCTCGAGGCGATAGAGCTGCACCGGCGCCATGCCGGGCTCGAGCGGCGTGTCGGTTTCGATCTCGTATTTCTGTGCGTCGAGATCCCAGCGGAACTGCTCGTCGAAATCGCCGCTGCTGGCGCCTTCTTCCAGACGCTCACCCACGCCCACGCTGTCGAGCAGCGACTGCGCGTAAAGCGCGGCGTCGGTACGCGTGGCGGCCTGGCGCGCGTTGCGCATCGCGCCGCCGGCGATCTGCATCGCGATGCCGAGGCCGAGCGCCAGGATGGCGAAGGCCACCACGATCTCGATCAGCGTGAATCCGCGTTGGCTGGCCGGTGGCGACATGCGCGATGGGACAACGCGGCCCGCAGGCAAGTTCACGGCGCGTCCGTGCCTTCGCGCAGACTCACTTCGCCCGTGAGCCACAGCACTTCGATGCGCCACACGGCGTCGTCGCGCAGCAGGTCGATGTGGCCGCCGGTGGACGAACCGTCCGGGAAGAAGCGGATGCGGCCGATGCCTTCCTCTTCCAGTTCCGAGCGCGCGGTGAAGAGCTTCATCGTCATGTCCTTCGGAAGCTCCACCCAGTTCCTGTCGGGCGCCTTGTAGCGGCGCTGCTCGACGTCGACGCTCAGCGTCTTGGCTTCGCGCTTCACGATGGCCTGCCCGCGCGTGTAGCGCAGCGCGGCGACGAGGTCGCGGCTGGCGGCCTTCACCTTCGCGCCTTTCAGGCCGCCTCCCACCGAGACCGAAACCACGGCGAAGGCGAGCGCGATCAGCGCCACCACCGCCAGGATTTCGACCAGGGTGAAGCCGCGCGCGGCGCGACGCATCAGTCGGCGCTCGAGAGGTCCCCGTCGACGCCGCTGCCGCCGGGCTTCCTGTCGCTGCCGTAGCTGATCACCGCGAACGGCGCGCCTTCACCCGGCACGCGGTACTCGTAAGGCGTGTTCCAGGGATCCTTGAGCGCGCTTTCCTTCGCATAGGGGCCGAGCCAGCCCTTGGCGTTGCCCGGCTCCTTCACGAGATCTTCCAGGCGCTGCGGCAGCGCACCGACGTCCATCTCGTACTGTTCGACCTTGCCGGCGAGATTGGCCGCGCCGCTCTGCGCCAGCTTCACGCGCGCCTTGTCGGCGCCGCCGAAGACCTGGTTGGCCACCATGCCCGCGATCAGCGCGATCAGCGCCACCACGATCAGGA
>CAMLOR010000400.1 GCA_946481615.1 uncultured Aquimonas sp. | reverse complement strand
GCACATCCGCGAGCTCGGCGTGCCGCGCCTGTCGGTGCTGCGCACCGGCCAGCACCTGTACGCCCAGGTCTTCAGCGCGGACGGCTCCAAGGTGCTGGCGTCGGCTTCCACGCTCGAGGCGGACGTCCGCAACGGGCTGGAAGGTACCAAGAACAAGGACGCGGCTGCCAAGGTTGGCCGCGCCATCGCCGAGAAGGCGCGTGCGGCGGGTGTGGAATCCGTCGCTTTCGATCGCTCGGGCTACCGTTACCACGGCCGCATCAAGGCTCTCGCCGAAGCGGCCCGCGAAGGCGGCCTGAAGTTCTGATCGCCCTTGCCGCGCGCGAGCGCGGCATCGATCCACGATCCATACCCACAACTACAAGCGGCGCCGAAGTGCGCCGTAATCATCGAGAGACAGACACACCATGAGCAGCAGAGACGATCGCGACAACAGCGACGGCATGCTGGAGAAGCTGGTTGCAGTCAACCGCGTCTCCAAGACCGTCAAGGGCGGCCGCCAGTTCACCTTCACCGCGCTGACGGTGGTGGGCGACGGCGCCGGCAAGGTCGGCTTCGGCTACGGCAAGGCGCGCGAAGTGCCGGTCGCCATCCAGAAGTCGATGGAATACGCCCGCAAGGCCATGATCAACGTCGAGTTGAACAACGGCACCGTGTGGTATCCGATCAAGGCCAACCATGGCGCCGCGAAGGTGTACATGCAGCCGGCCTCGGAAGGTACCGGCGTGATCGCCGGCGGCGCGATGCGCGCCGTGCTCGAAGCCGTGGGCGTGAAGAACATCCTGGCCAAGGCCGTGGGCTCGCGCAACCCGATCAACCTGGTGCGCGCCACGATCAAGGGCCTGCAGGCCATGTCGTCGCCGGGCCGCATCGCGGCCAAGCGCGGCAAGCAGCTCGAGGAGATCCGCAATGGCTAAGGCCAAGAAGTCCGCCGAAGCGGCGAACAAGACGATCAAGGTCCGCCTCGTGGGCGGCCTGCGTGGCGTCCAGGCCCGTCATCGCCTCTCGGTGAAGGCGCTCGGCCTGAACAAGACCAACGACGTGCGCGAACTGCCGGACAACCCGTCGGTGCGCGGCCTGATCAACACCGTCTACTACCTGGTCCAGGTCGAGCAGTAAGCCGGCCCGGACACACGGAGAACTCCTCATGCGCATGAATACGCTCAAGCCCGCCCCCGGCGCCCGCAAGGATCGCGTCCGCGTCGGCCGCGGCATCGGCTCCGGCCTCGGCAAGACCGCCGGCCGCGGCCACAAGGGCCAGTACGCCCGCACCGGCAAGGGCAAGGTCAAGCCCGGCTTCGAAGGCGGCCAGATGCCGCTGCAGCGCCGCCTGCCGAAGGTCGGCTTCCGCTCCAAGTCGAAGGCCGACATGGCCGAAGTGCTGCTGTACCAGCTTGAAAAGCTGGAAGGCGACACCATCGATTTCGCGGCCCTCCGCGCCGCCAAGCTGGTCCCGTCGACCGCGAAGTACGCGAAGATCGTCAAGAAGGGCGAGCTCACCAAGAAGTTCGCCATCAAGGGCGTGACTGCGACCGCCGGCGCCCGCGCCGCGATCGAAGCCGCCGGCGGCAGCATCTCGGAGTAACCGCACCTTGTCGCAGGCATCGAAAGCCGCTGCAGCGCTGGCCGGATCGGGCAAGTTCACCGAACTGCGCCAGCGCCTGTTGTTCGTCCTGGGCGCGCTGATCGTCTATCGCCTCGGCACCTATATCCCGGTGCCGGGCGTCGATCCGGCCGCGATGCTGCGCTTCATGGATTCGCAGCAGGGCACGATCGTCGACCTGTTCAACATGTTCTCGGGCGGCGCGCTGGAGCGCTTCTCGATCTTCGCCCTCAACGTGATGCCCTACATCTCGGCGTCGATCATCGTGCAGCTGTGCGCGCAGATCTTCCCGAGCCTGCAGGCGCTGCGCAAGGAAGGCGAATCGGGCCGCCGCAAGCTCACCCAGTACACCCGCATCGGCACCATCGCGCTGGCGATCTTCCAGTCGTGGGGCGTGGCGATCGCGCTGCAGTCGCAGAGCACGGGGGCCGGGGCGGGCATCGTGATGAACCCGGGCGCGGGCTTCCTGTTCACCGCGGTGGTGTCGCTCACCGCCGGCACGATGTTCGTGATGTGGCTGGGCGAGCAGATCACCGAACGCGGCGTCGGCAACGGCATCTCGCTGATCATCTTCGCCGGCATCGTCGCGGGCCTGCCCAGCGCCGTGGTAGGCACCATGGAACTGGCCCGCAACGGCGAGCTCAGCCCGCTGTCGGTGATCATCGTGTTCGCGCTGATCCTGCTGGTGACGGCCTTCGTGGTGTTCGTGGAGCGCGGCCAGCGCCGCATCACCGTCAACTACGCGCGCCGCCAGGGTGGACGCCAGGCCTACATGAACCAGAGCAGCCACCTGCCGCTCAAGCTCAACATGTCGGGCGTCATCCCGCCGATCTTCGCGTCCTCGCTGATCATGTTCCCGGCCACGGCCTCGAGCTGGTTCAGTCAGGCCAGCGACGCGCGCTGGCTGCAGACCATCACCCAGGCCCTGGCGCCGGGCGAGCCGCTGCACCTGGTGCTGTACGGCCTGCTCATCATCGGCTTCGCCTTCTTCTACACCGCGCTCGTTTTCAATTCGCAGGAGACGGCCGACAACCTGAAGAAGTCCGGTGCGCTGATCCCGGGGATCCGCCCCGGCAAGGCCACGGCCGACTACATCGACGGCGTGCTCACCCGCCTGACGGGCTGGGGTGCGCTGTACCTGGTGGCGGTCTGCCTGCTGCCGGAGATCATGCGTTCGGCCTGGGCCGTGCCGTTCTACTTCGGCGGCACCTCGCTGCTGATCGTGGTCGTGGTGGTGATGGATT
>CAMLOR010000399.1 GCA_946481615.1 uncultured Aquimonas sp. | reverse complement strand
TGATCGAACGCTATCGCGATCTGGCCGGGCGCTTCTTCCGCGCCAACCGCGCGCTCGCCGTGCGCCGCGCCTGGTGGAGCAGCCTGCTCACCGCGCTCGGTACGCTGGGCTATTACGTGGCTTACGCCTTCATCGCCTGGCGCACCGTCACCGGCGAATTCAGCGTCGGCGATCTCACCTTCCTCGCCGGCTCCTTCCGCCGCCTGCGCCAGCTTCTCGAAGCGCTGCTCGGCGGTTTCTCGCAGGTGGCCGGCCAGGCGTTGTATCTCGACGATCTGTATTCGTTCTTCGAGATCGAACCGGAGATCCGCAGCCCGGCGCATCCGCGACCGGTGCCCGCGCCGATCCGCGAAGGCTTCGTGTTCGAGGACGTGGGTTTCCAGTACCCCGGCGCCGAACGCTGGGCCGTGCGGCACCTGAGCTTCACGCTGCGCGCCGGCGAGGCGCTGGCGCTGGTGGGCGAGAACGGTGCCGGCAAGACCACGCTGGTGAAGCTGCTGGCGCGGCTCTACGACCCCGACGAAGGCCGCATCCTGCTCGACGGCGTGGACCTGCGCGAATACGACCTCGACGGCCTGCGCGCCGCGGTCGGCGTGATCTTCCAGGACTTCGTGCGCTACCACCTCACGGCCGCGGAGAACATCGCCGTGGGCCAGATCGAGGCGCGCGCCGACCGCGAACGCATCGTCGCCGCCGCCGAACGCTCGCTCGCCGACGAGGTGATCCGCAAGCTGCCCAAGGGCTATGACCAGGTCATCGGCAAACGCTTCAAGAACGGCGTGGATCTGTCCGGCGGCGAATGGCAGAAGATCGCCATCGCGCGCGCCTACATGCGCGAGGCGCAACTGCTGATCCTCGACGAACCCACCGCGGCGCTGGACGCCCGTTCCGAATTCGAAGTGTTCGAGCGCTTCAAGGAACTCTCGCGCGGCAAGACCACGGTGCTGATCTCGCACCGCTTCTCCACCGTGCGCATGGCCGACCGCATCCTCGTGCTGGAAGCCGGCCGCATCAAGGAAGTCGGCAGCCACGAGCAACTGCTGGCGAACGGCGGCCTCTACGCCGAACTTTTCAACCTGCAGGCCGAAGGCTACCGCTGACCGCGTCACGCGCTCCGCGCCGGGACGTCCTGCGAGGTGCAAGCCACAGGAGCCCGCCATGAACCCGGTCCGCACCGTCACCGACGCCGTCTCGAAACCCTTCAAATTCCTCTACGTCGTGGGCATCTGCTTCGTCATCAATCTGATGACTTCGCCCGGACACTGGTGGGTGCAGTGGGTGGCGCTCGGAATGGGAATCGCGGTGATCGTGGCCTGGATGCGTGCGGTGAAGCTGTTGATCGCCGCCGGCGCACTGGCGGCGCTCGGGGCGTGGGCGTATCGACGTTGGGGCGATGCAGGCAAGGCACGCGTCGAAGACTTCTTCGCGCAACGCTGACCGTCGTTGCCGCGCAGCGGGAATCCAGGTGCGGGGAGTACCGGTGTGCCTCGCACCTGGGTTCCCGCCTGCGCGGGAACGACGAACGTTTGGAGTGCTCTTGCCGGGGTGGGGTGGATGGCGATGCGAAGGCGGCTGGGCTCGGACGATCAGGCCGCCGAAGGCGGGCGCGCACAGGAGGTGCGCGTTTTCGCTGAGGCATGGATGCCGAATCGAAAACCCCGGCCGAGCCCAGGGGCCCTACCCCCGCGCCAACGCCCGCTGCTTCGCCGCGAGTGCGAAGCCCACCCCGCCCCAAACGAGCGCGATCATGCAGCCGACGAGCGCCGCAGCCGCCGGTTGCGAGGCCATCGCATCGACGCCGACCTTGACCCAACCGCTGACGGCATCGCCGCCGCGATACACGGCGGTGTCGATGAAGTTCTTGGCCTTGTACTTGGCCTCGGGCGAGACCACGGTGTAAAGCATCTCGCGGCCCGGCCGCACGAGGGCATATTCGCCGGCACGCCGCGCCACCATCACGACCGCGAGCACCGCGAACACCGGCGACGCCGCCAGCCACAGGAAACCGCACGCCATCACCAGCGGCACCGCCGTCAGCAACACGCCCACACCCAGACGCTGCGCGATGCGCCCGGTGAAAAACACCTGCGTCAGGATCGCCAGCGTCTGCACCACCGTATCGATGATCGCGAAAACGCGCGTCTGGTCCTCGCGCACCGGGAACGTCTGCTTCACGAGGTGGGCCTGCTCGAAATAGAGGAAGGTCGTGACGCTCGCCAGCAGCACCACGAACACGCCGATGCCCAGCAGATACGGCGACTTCATCACCTGCATCACGCCCGCGAAGGGATTGCCGCCCAACGGCCGCGCGCGCGACTCGTCGCGCATCGCCGGCACCGGATGCCGATCGCGCCAGCGCTGCAACCGCATCGCCATGCCGATCGCCGCCAGCATGAACAACGCGCCCAGATACAGCAGCCCGGGATGCCCGATACGCCCGACCAGCGCCACACCGAGCAACGGCCCCAGCAACCCGCCGGCACTCGCGCCGGCGGCCATCAGCGCGAATATGCGCTTGGCCTGCGCCAGCGAAAACAGATCGGCCAGCACGCTCCAGGCCACCGAGATCGCCAGCATGTTGAACACCGACAGCCAGATATAGAACGTGCGCGCGGTCCAGACATCGTCCGGCTGCACCTGCATCGCGATGCCGAACACGACGAGATTCGCGGCGAAGAACAGATACGTCCACGGCAGGATGCGCCGCCGCTTCACCTTCGCCGCGAGCCAGCCGAACAAGGGGATCACCGCCAGCGTGGCGACGAAGGTGCCGGTGAACAGCCACTGCAGGTTGTCCACGCCGCCTGCGATGCCCATGGTCTCGCGCACCGGCCGCAGCATGAAATAGCC
>CAMLOR010000398.1 GCA_946481615.1 uncultured Aquimonas sp. | reverse complement strand
GCGACCGCCTGCGGCCGATCCTGATGACCTCGATCGCCTTCGGCTTCGGCGTGCTGCCGCTGGCCATCGCCACGGGCGCAGGCTCGGGCGCGCAGCGCGCGATCGGCACCGGCGTGATCGGCGGCATGATCTTCGGCACCTTCCTCGGACTGTTCTTCATTCCCGTGTTCTTCGTGGCGGTGCGCAAGTTCACGATGGGCCGCAAGGCGAAGAAGCATGGCCCGGTGATTGCCGCGGAGGGCACTGCCCATGACTGAGAAAGCCCCCCGTCGTTCCCGCGAAGGCGGGAACCCGGTGACTCCGTGGCGCCGCGCAAGTCGCTGGATCCCCGCCTTCGCGGGGATGACGGCCGAATTCGCGCGGATGACATCTCGGTTCACGCGGACATCGCCCGCCCTCGCGGAGACCGCATTCGCGCGGACGTCGTCCCCTACGGCGCGCCTGCTGCCGCTCGCCGCCGCGATGACGCTGCTGGTCGGCTGCGCCACGATGGAACCGCGCCTGCCGGAAGCCGACGCCAACATCGCACCGGCCTGGCCCATCCCCGCCGAAACCCCGGAAGGCAACCCCACCGACATCGGCTGGCGCGACTTCTTCGTCGACGAAAAGCTCGAACGTCTCATCGCGCTGGCGCTGGAAAACAACCGCGACCTGCGCGTGGCGATGCTCAACGTCGAGCGCGCGCGCGGCCAGTACCGCATCCAGCGCGCCGACCGCTTCCCGTCCGTGGATGCCTCGGCTTCGCTCACGCGCACCGGCAACGACGAGGCCGTGAACAGCCAGTACGAAATCGCCGCCGGCATCGCCGGTTTCGAGCTCGATCTGTTCGGCCGCGTGCGCAGCCTGTCGGCGGCCGCGCTGCAGCGCTTCTTCGCCACCGAGGCGGCGCAGCGCAGCGCGCAGATCGCCCTGATCGCGGAAGTGGCGAACACATATCTCGCACTGGCCGCCGATCAGGAACTGCAGCGCATCGCGCAGGCCACGCTCGAGAGTCAGCAGGCTTCCTACGATCTGACCGTGCGGCGCAAGGAACTGGGCGCGGTGTCGGCGCTCGACGTGAGCCAGGCGCGCACCTTCGTGGAGAACGCGCGCGCCGAGGCCGCACGCTTCTCCGGCCAGGTGGCGCAGGACACCAACGCGCTGGCCCTGCTGATCGGCGCACCGGTGCCGCCCGATCTGCTGCCGACCGCGTTCGAGCCGCAGGTCAGCGGCCTCGCGCCGCTGCCGGCCGCCCTTCCCTCCGACGTGCTGCTGCGTCGTCCAGACGTGGTGCAGGCCGAGCACACGCTGCGCGCCGCCAACGCCGACATCGGTGCGGCGCGCGCCGCGTTCTTCCCGAGCATCCGCCTCACCGGCAGCATCGGCACGGCCAGCGACGAACTCTCCGGCCTGTTCGAAAGCGGTTCGCGCAGCTGGAGCTTCCTGCCGACGATCTCGATCCCGATCTTCGAAGGCGGACGCCTGCGCGCGGGCCTGGCGGTGGCGCAGGCCGACCGCGACATCGCGCTGGCGCAGTACGAGAAAGCGATCCAGTCGGCCTTCCGCGACGTCGCCGACGCGCTGGCCTTGACGCAGGCACTGGCCGCCCAGCGCGAGGCGCAGCAGGCACTGGTGGAAGCGGCGGCGCGCACCGAGGAACTCTCGGACGTGCGCTATCGCGCCGGTGCCGAAAGCTATCTCGCGCTGCTCGATGCGCAGCGCACGCTGTTCACCGCACGCCAGGCGCTGGTGAACGTGCAGCAGGCCGAGCAGGCCAACCGCGTCGCGCTGTATCGCGCGCTGGGCGGCGGCTGGAGCGCGCCGTGAACACCGCGCCGGACCGCTCGGCCGAACGCGGCCAGCGCCAGCGCGACCGCATCCTGGCGGCGGCGCAGCAGTGCTTCATCACGCACGGCTTCCACGCCGCCAGCATGGCCAACATCGCCGACACGGCCGGCATGAGCGCCGGCCTGATCTACCGCTATTTCGACAGCAAGGCCGACATCATCCTGGCCATCATCGCGCGCCAGCTCGAGGACAGCCGCGCCAGCATCGCGGCGCTACAACACGATTCGGACCTCGGACGCCGCATCCTCGAACTGTTCGAAGGCTGGCGCACGCACGATCCGGCGGTGCCGAACATCGCGCTGTTCCTCGAAATGACGGCGCAGGCCAGCCGCGACCCGCGCATCGCGCAGGCCATCGAGGACGCCGACCGCATCAGCGGCGACGATTTCACGGCCTGGCTGCGGCAACGCGCACGCGCTGCCGGCGCGCACCCCTCCGAACCGGAACTGCGCGCGCGCGCGCTCTCGCTCAAGGCCTTCATCGACGGCCTCGCCGTGCGCGCCCTGCGCGCGCCGCACACCGACGCGGCGCTGGTGGCAAGCGCACTCGGCCGTTTCCTGCCCACGGTGCTCGAATTCGGCTGAGTTGGCACGGAACCCGCATCGGTTCCGCACGCCCACTGCGGGCGAGAGCGAGGTGCGCGATGATTCCGTTGAGATCGGCGATGTTCGGTTTGGGCCTGATGGCAGGACTGGTGCTGGCGCAGGATCCCGACCCCAGCGCCACCGCAGCCCCGAAGGCGGCAGAACCCGTCGCGGACGGCACCTCCGAGTTCAATCACCTCGACGTCGACCGCGACGGCTGGCTCTCCGAAAGCGAACTGAAAGTCCACCCGCAACCCCTGCCCGCCTTCGCCGACATCGACCAGGACGCCGACGGCAAGATTTCCACCACCGAGTGGAACGAACGCGAGAAATTCGCTGCCGTCGAAGAGGACGACTGAGGCGGGTTTTCGCGGCTCGCAGTTTGTGGCGGGACGCGGGGGCGCTCGGGGGTTCGGGGATGGGTTGCGCCGCCCGCGCTGCG
>CAMLOR010000397.1 GCA_946481615.1 uncultured Aquimonas sp. | reverse complement strand
GGCATTTCCTGGTGGCGTGGAGCGCACTGCTGCTCGGCGTGGTGGTGTACGCCGCGGTGTCGCTCGGCGTGCTGCCGAAGAATCCGCTGACCGAATACAGCATGCAGCTCGGCTCGGCGGCGGAGATGATCCTGCTTTCGTTCGCGCTGGCCTATCGCATCAACGTGCTGAAAGCGGAGAACGAGCGCATCCAGGCCGAGGCGAGGCACCACCTCGAAGCGCGCGTGCGCGCGCGCACCGCCGAACTCGACGCCACGCTGCAGCGGCTGGAGGACGCCAACAAGCGCCTGCACGATTTCAGCCGCCGCGACGGCCTGACCGGCGTCTACAACCGGCGCCATCTCGACGACGCCGCGGTGGCCTTGCTGCAGCAGGCGCGCGAGCACGGCGAGCCGATCTCGCTGCTGATGATCGACGTCGACCACTTCAAGACCATCAACGACGACCACGGCCACGTGGCCGGCGACGACTGCCTGCGCGCCATCGCGCAGCAACTCGACAGGACTGCCAAGGCGGCCGGCGGCACGCTGGCGCGCTACGGCGGCGAGGAATTCGCGCTGCTGTTGCCGAACCATCGGCTCGAGCAGGCCGAGGACCTTGCCGAGCGCCTGCGCGCCGGCGTGGCCGCAGAGTCCATCCACTGCGAAAGCGGACGCATCGATCCCACGATCAGCGTGGGGCTGTATTGCGTGCCGGCCGGATATCCGTGCACGGCGGCGGAGCTGCTGCGCAACGCGGATGCGGCGCTTTATGCCGCGAAGCGGGCGGGGAGGAATCGGGTCGAGGTGGGGAAGCTGGCGTAAGCCTCAGTCGTCCCCGAGGAACATCGAACCACCTCGCTTCTCGGCACGCTTCTGCGTCTCGCGCCCCACCCCGTGCCATACGGCCAACGCATCGCGCGTGGCCGCCACATCGTGCACACGCACCAGCTTCGCGCCGTTCTGCACCGCGATCAGCGCCGCGGCCGCCGATCCCGCCGCGCGCTCATGCAGCGGCCTGCCGGTGAGCGTCCCGATCATTCCCTTGCGCGACAGCCCGGCAAGCACCGGCACGCCCAGGTCGGTGAATTTGGCCAGCCCGCGCAGCAGCGCCACGTTGTGCTCCAGCGTCTTGCCGAAACCGAAGCCCGGGTCGATCACGATGCGCTTCTTCTCGATGCCGCTCATCTCGCAGGCGAAGATGCGCTGCGCGAGGAAGCGATGCACTTCGGCGACGACGTCGTCGTAGCGCGGATCGTCCTGCATCGTGCCGGGCTCGCCCTGCATGTGCATCAGCACCACCGGCACGCGCGCGGCGGCCGCGGCTTCGAGCGCGCCCTCGCCCTGCAGTGCGCGCACGTCGTTGATCATCGAGGCGCCGGCCGCGACGGCGGCACGCATCACTTCGGCATTCGACGTGTCGATGGAAACCGGCACGGCAACGCGCGCGGCGAGCGCCTCGATCACCGGAACCACGCGCCGCAGTTCTTCTTGGGTGGAAACCGGCGCGGCACCGGGCCGCGTCGATTCGCCGCCGATGTCGAGCACGTCGGCGCCCTCCTCCACCAGGCGCAAACCGTGCGCCACCGGGTCGTAGGCGCCGCCGTCGGAAAACGAATCGGGCGTGGTGTTGACGATGCCGAGGATGCGCGCGCGGTCGAGCACGAGGGGCTTACCGGCGCAGTCGAGGGTGGGGGTCATATCGAACATGCGGCAAGCGTAGCGTGGTCGAGTGCGGTTCGACAGGCTCACCGCGAATGGTTTTGGCAAACCGGCAATCGATCACCGTTCGGGGTGAGCTTGTCGAATCCCTCCCTCGATATCCGCAAACGAAAACGGCGCCCCGTCTCCGGGGCGCCGTCGATCCTTGCGGATCCGCGAACGCTTTGCGTCAGGTCTGTGCGGCCGGTCCACCGACGGCGCCGGCGTTCGGGCCGGGGCCGGCATCCTTCGGGCTCGAAGTCTTGCCGCTCTTGGACCAGTCAAGCGGCGGACCCGGCTTGCGGCCGGCCATCACGTCGTCGATCTGCGAGGCGTCGATGGTTTCGTATTGCAGCAGCGCCTCCGACATCACGTGCAGCTTGTCGAGGTTCTCGGTGAGTATCTGCTTCGTGCGCGCGTAGGCCTTGTCGAGGATGCTACGCACCACTTCGTCGATCTTGCGCGCGGTTTCGTTCGAGACGTTCTTGTGCTGCGTCACCGAGCGGCCGAGGAAGACTTCATCTTCTTCCTCGCCGTAGGCGATCGGGCCGAGCTCGTCCGACAGGCCCCACTTCGTCACCATGTTGCGCGCCATCTTGGTGGCGCGCTCGATGTCGTTGGAGGCGCCGGTCGTCACCTTGTCCACGCCGAAGATCAGTTCCTCCGCCACGCGGCCGCCGTAGAGCGAGCACAGTTGCGATTCAATCGCGGTGCGGTTGAAGCTGTACTTGTCGCCTTCCGGCAGGTACATGGTCACGCCCAGCGCGCGGCCGCGCGGGATGATCGTCACCTTGTAGACCGGGTCGTGCTCGGGGACCATGCGGCCCACGATGGCGTGGCCGGCCTCGTGGTAGGCGGTGAGCTTCTTCTCTTCCTCGCTCATCGCCATCGAGCGGCGCTCGGCGCCCATCAGGATCTTGTCGCGCGCCTTGTCGAAATGCTCCATGCGCACTTCGCGCGCGTTCTCGCGCGCGGCGAACAGCGCGGCCTCGTTGACGAGGTTGGCGAGGTCGGCGCCCGAGAAGCCCGGCGTGCCGCGCGCGATGGTCATCGGCGCCACGTCGGAATCGAGCGGCACCTTGCGCATGTGCACCTTGAGGATCTGTTCGCGGCCCTTCACGTCGGGCAGCGGCACGACGACCTGGCGGTCGAAGCGGCCCGGGCGCAGCAGCGCCGGGTCGAGCACGTC
>CAMLOR010000396.1 GCA_946481615.1 uncultured Aquimonas sp. | reverse complement strand
CCATCACGAACGCGGCACAGTCCGGTTTCTCCTTGAGCGTGGCGCGCAGCATGTTCACCACGCCGAATAGCGCGCCGGTCGGCTCACCCTGCGCGTTCGACAGCGGCGGCAGGCCGTGGAAGGCGCGATAGAGGTAGGAGGAGCCGTCGATCAGTACGAGTCTTTTCATGTTGCGCATTCTAAAGGCGCTATCCTCTCGGCATCCGGGCCACGAGGCTGACGCCATGCGCACGATCCTGATCAGTCTGATGCTGCTGCCGCTGGCGGCGCTCGCCCAGACGGCACCGCCGCCGCCCGCCACCCCCACCGCGCCGCCGGAAACCACGAGCAACACCACGCTGGTGGACGATCGCCAGGACGAGCCGCTGCCCGAGAAGATCCTCGAGCCGCCGCCACCCGAGGCCGAGCCGGCGGTGTCGATCCGCACCGACGGTCGCACCGGCGATGTGGTCGAGGAATACCGCCAGAACGGCCGGATCTACATGGTGAAGGTGCGGCCCGAGCGCGGCATCCCCTACACGTTGATGGATACCAACGGGGACGGCCGCCTCGACGAGAGCGACGGCGACGGCCCCGTGCGGCCGGTGTACTACACGCTCTACGAGTGGGAGTGAATCACCCGCGCGGCTCGGTTTCCGGCAGGGTTTGCAAGAAGAGGTAGAGCGCGGTCAGTTCGGTATCCGTCATGCGCGCCGTCATCTTCCACGGCATGAAGGGATCGATGTCGCTGCCGTCGGGGCGCTTGCCCTCGCGCAGCGCGCGGAAGAAATCCGTTTCCTTCCAGGATTTCAAGGTGGTGAGGTTGGCCACCGGCGGCGTGCCCGGCGCGATCGGCGAGCGGCCCGCGAAGGTGTCGGTGTGGCAGCCCGAGCATGAGTGCGCCACGTAACGCCCGAATTCCACCGTGGGTTGCGGTGCCGGCGCGCCGCGCGAGCGCGGCGAATGGTCGATGACCTCGGCCGGCGCCAGCGGGAACTTGCCGAACAGATGCAGCACGCGCGCCAGCGGGCGCACTTCGGTCCGGCCCGGATCGTTGGCCGAGGGCGGCAGCGTCTGCACGTGCGCCACCAGCGCCGCGGTGTCTTCGTCGCTCAGCTCCGACCAGTCGCCCGAGGGCATGAAGATCAGCGGCGTGTCGTCGGCGCGCACGGCATGCCGGATCGCGCGCGCGATCTTGTCGGCGTCGTAGCCGCGCGCGCCGAGCGCCGGCGGCGTGATGTTGGGCGCGACGAGCTTCGCGAGCGGGCCGGCGTCCATCACGAGGCGGCCTGCGCCCTGTTCGCCGTGACAGTCGGCGCAACCGCGGGTTTCGAACAGGTGCTTGCCATGCGCGAGGCCGGCTTCGTCGCTCGGGATGGCCAGCGGGGCATCCTGCACTGTGTAGCGCCGCCCCAGGGCGTGCTCGCTGTTGACCCAGGCCGCTCCCAGCAGCAACGCCAACGCAAGCACGAGAACGCCGACGCCGGCACCGATCCACTTGAGAATTCTGCGCATCGCTTTCCCCTTGATGGAGCGGGCCCCGACCCGCTTGCGTCGCGTGACGCAACTTTGCAGCCGGCCGTGTCAGCGGCGCGCGTTCGCCCCCATGGCTCCCATCGCGCTCCAGGGCCAGACGCGCGCCTGGAACGCGAGGAAGGCGTCGCGCACCTTGCGCGTGGCCGGATCTTTGTCGGCCGCGGCTTCCAGCACCTCGCCGCTGGCGCGGCGCAACGCCGCGAGCACGTCGGCGGGCAAGGCATGGAAGCGCACGCCGTGCTGCTCGCGCAGCACGTCCAGCGCCTGCGCGTTGCGCGTGGTGAAGCCGGCCAGCACCGTGTCGTTCGCGGCGCGGCAGCATTGACCGACGATGGCCTGCAGATCGGCCGGCAAGGCGTCGAACGCCGCCTTGTGCACGGTGCATTCGATGACCGCGCCGGGCTCCTGCCAACCGGGGTGGTAACAATGCTTCGCCACGCGATGCAGGCCGAAGGCGAGGTCGTTGTCGGGACCGAGCCACTCGGTCGCATCGAGCGTGCCGCCTTCGAGCGCCGCCAGCAGTTCCGAGCCCGGCAGATTGACCGTGGTGACGCCGAGCCGCGCCATGACCTCGCCGCCCAATCCGGGAATGCGCATGCGCAGCCCGGCCAGGTCGGCGAGCGAGCGGATCTCGCGCCGGAACCACCCGGCCATCTGCATGCCGGTATTGCCGGCCGCGAACGGCACCAGTCCGTGCGGCGCGTACAACTCGCGCCAGAGCGCCAGGCCACCGCCGGCGTGCAGCCAGGCATTCATTTCCGGCGCGGCGAGCCCGAACGGCACCGCACAGAAATACGGTGCGGCCGGACTCTTGCCCTGCCAGAAGTAGGCGGCCGAGTGGCCCATCTCCACCGTGCCCCGCCCCACCGCATCGAACACCTCGAACGGCGCCACCAGCTCGCCCGCCGGATGCGCCGTGACGGTCAGCCGGCCGCCGCTGGCGCGCGTGATCGCTGCGGCAAGTTCGCTGGCCGCCGCCGCCAGGCCGGGAAAGTCGGCGCTCCACGACGTGGCCATGCGCCAGGTCCGTGTCGCCTCCTTCGGCGGCGGCGCCGGCTCGGGCGCGCAAGCCGCGGCACTGGAAGCGAGCGCGGCCGTTGCGGCTGCGCGCAACCATGCCCGGCGCTTGGAGTTTTTCGGGACGGGCCTGTCCATGCCGGCGAGTGTAACGCCGGCTGAACGCAGCTCGTGCGGTCTGACCTGATGCCTTCCCTGCAGGCGTAACCCCTCCCGCACCCCGCCCCGCATGTCGCGCCGGCGGGGATTTGCGCGAGTGCTACGATGACTTCCTCGAACACCCCGTCGCCCCGGGAGGCGACCATGAAAACCCATCTGGGTCATTACGAGATCGTGTCCGAACTCGGGCGCGGCGGCATGGGCGTGGTCT
>CAMLOR010000395.1 GCA_946481615.1 uncultured Aquimonas sp. | reverse complement strand
GCCTGGGCCTGGATTCCATCGACGCGCTCGAACTGGCCCTGGCGATCTCCAAGCGTTACGGTTTCCAGCTGCGCTCCGACAACGAAGACAATCGCCGCATCTTCGGCAGCCTGCGCGCGCTCGCGGCGCACGTCGGGCAGCACCGCACGGTGTGAACCGCTGGCCCGTCGCGCTGCTGGCGCTGGCGTTTCCGCTGCTGGCGCACGCGGCCGCGATCACCGGATCGAAAGCCCTCGCCGTTGCTTCCGTGGCCGTGCTGGTACTGGCCGTGGCGTGGCCTTCGCGCCGCCGGAGCTTTGCATTCCCGCTCATTCTCGCGGCGGCCGGCGGCGTGTTCGCGGCGGCGTGGCGTGCGGGGCAGGTGCATGCGCTCACCATGCTGCCGCCGATCCTGATCACCTTTGCCGTCGGCTGGCAGTTCGCGCGCAGCCTGCAGGCGGATCGCACGCCGCTGGTGCAGCGCATCGCGGCGGCGCTGCATCCCGAATCGCTCGCGCTGCCCGGCGTGCCCGAGTACGCCAGGCGCGTGACGCTGCTGTGGGCGGTGCTGCTCGGCACGCTGTGCGCGATCGACCTCGTGCTGGCGTTGCTCGCGGTGCCGGGCGGGCTTTTGCAGGCCGTCGGCATCGAGCCGTTCGCACCGGTGCCGATCCGGTACTGGTCGCTGTTCGCCAACGTGCTCAGCTACCTCGCGATCGCCGCTTTCTTCGCGGCCGAATTCGCCTGGCGCCGTCACCGCTTCCCGCAGCAGCCCTACCGCGGCTTCGGCGATTTCATGGTGCGCGTGGCGCGCCTGGGCCCGGCCTTCTGGCGCGGCCGATGAACGTGTATCCGCTGTGCATCGGTGCGCGGCATCCGAGTCTGCCGGGGCATTTCCCCGGCCGCCCGGTGGTGCCCGGCGTCGTCGTGCTCGACGAAGTGCTGGCCTGCGCGCGGCGCGAACTCGGCGGCGCGCTGGTGCGCGTGCCGCAGGTGAAGTTCGTCGCGCCGCTCTTGCCGGACGAGGCGGCCCGCATCGAACTCGATGCCGATGCCGCCGCACGCCGTGCGCGCTTCCGCGTGCTGCGCGGCGACACGCTGCTGGCGAGCGGCGAAATGCAGTTCGCGCCGGCATGACGCGCAACTGGGAACATCGCCCGGAAGGCGGCAGCCGGCTCATGATCTGGCTGATCCGCAGCATCGCAAGCCACGGCGGCCGCGCCGTGAGCCGCCTGCTGTTGTATCCGATCACGCTGTATTTCCTGATCGTGCGCGGGCCGGAGCGGCGTGCCTCGCGTGCGTACCTGACGCGCGTGCTGGGGCGGCCGGCCACGCTGCTGGACGCGGCGCGCCACCTGCATTGCTTCGCGTCGACCATCCTCGACCGCGTCTTCCTGCTTTCGGGCCAGTTGCGGCGCTTCGATATCCAGGTCACGGGGCTGCAGGAGCTGCATGCGCATCTGGACCAGGGTCGCGGTGTGCTGCTGTTCGGCTCGCACCACGGCAGTTTCGAATCGCTGCGCGTGCTCTCGCTGGAACGTCCCGACGTGCAACTGCGCGTGGTGATGGATCGCCACCAGAACGCCGTGGTCACGCAGATGCTCGAGGCGCTCAGCCCCGCCATCGCGCGCACGGTGATCGACGCGCAGCAGGACGGCACCGCCATCACGCTGGCGATCCACGAAGCGACGCAGGCCAACAATGTCGTCGGGCTGCTGGTGGACCGCGCGCGCGACGGCGAACCGCGCAATGCCGTGCCCTTCCTCGGGCGGCTGGCGGATTTCCCGAATGCGCCGTTCCTGATCGCCTCGGCCCTGCGCGTGCCGGTGGTGCTGGCCTTCGGCTTGTATCGCGGCGGGCGGCGCTACGATCTGCATTTCGAAACCTTCGAGATCCCGCACGAGATTCCACGCAGCCAGCGCCGCACGATGCTGCTGCAGTTGCAGGCGCGCTATGCGCAGCGGCTGGAGCATTACGTGCGTAGCGCGCCCCGCAACTGGTTCAACTTCTATGACTTCTGGAACAGCGATGCGACCGATACCGCGCCGGTGGCTGGCGATCTGCCTGGCGGCGACGGCGTGCGCCCCCGCCCGGGCGGCACCGCCGCCTGATCCGGCCATGCTGCTGGCGGCGCTGAAGCATCCGGCGCCGACGCAGACCGCGTTCTTCGAACGCCGCGAGTCGCCGCTGCTGGCGCAGCCGCTGCTGTTCTCCGGCGAACTGCAGCGCCCGGCCGCTGGCACGCTGGTGAAGCGCATCGAAAAGCCGTATGCCGAGCACACGCGCATCGAAGGCGAGAAGGTGAGCGTGGAACGCGAGGGTGAGCGCGCGCGGAAGTTCTCGCTGCGCCGCGCGCCCGAACTGCGCGCGCTCACGGCGAGCATCGAGGCCGTGCTCGGCGGCGACCTGGCGCTGCTGCAGAAGTTCTACGCCTTGCGCATGGAAGGCAACGATGCGGGCTGGACGTTGCACCTGACGCCGCTCGACAAGCGCTTGGCCAAACGCGTCGAAACGATGCGCTTCCTCGGCACCGGCACGACGCTGCGCTGCATGGACCTCGTGCTGGCGGGCGACGAAACCAGTCGCACCTGGCTGGGCGAGGTCGCCGCACCCGCCGCGCAGGCCGCGGATGAAGCGGCGCGCGACGCCCTGTGCGGTGCCTCACCGTGAACATGCCTCACCCGTTCGGGGTGAGCGTGTCGAACCCGTGCCTCGGTCTCCGCATCGCGTCGAACGCGGCTCGCCAGCCGCACTGCGATCCTCCCCACCCGTTCGGGGTGAGCTTGTCGAACTCGTGCCTCAGTGCCCGCACCGCGACGAACGCGATTCGCCAGCCGCACAGCGATCCTCCCCACCCGTTCGGGGTGAGCTTGTCGAACCCGTGCCTCAGTGCCCGCACCGCGACGAACGCGATTCGCCAGCCGCACAGCGATCC
>CAMLOR010000394.1 GCA_946481615.1 uncultured Aquimonas sp. | reverse complement strand
GTCAGCGCCGAAGTCATCGATCCGCACACGCAGACGACCGTCTACGCCGAATCGGCCGACGGCGTGGGCGCCGAGTCCGCGCTCGGCTCGATCGACAGCGTGACGCACGAACTGCGCGCGCGCCTGGGCGAAGCGCTGGCCGCCATCGATACCGACTCCGCCCCGCTTCCGCGCGTCACCAGCGGCAACATCGATGCCCTGCGCGCCTACGCGCTCGCCGCCCAGGCCCAGGGCCAGACGCGCAACGACGAAGCACGCGCGCTGTACGAGCGCGCCGTGGAGATCGATCCGGAGTTCGCGCTCGCCCACATCGGACTGGCGCGCCTGAAGATGAGCGTGAGCGATCGCGCGGGCGCGATCGGGCATGCGCGCCGCGCGCACGAACTGCGCGAACGCCTCACTCCGCGCGATGCGCTGTACGTCGACGCCTGGCTTGCGACCTTCGGCCCGCCCTCGGTTTCGATGGGCAAGTGGAAGCTGCTCGCCGAACTGTATCCGGACTATTTCGCCGGTTCGTACAACTACGCGTCCTACGCCGCGCAGCACGCCAACCGCTACGGGGAAGCGATCGAATTCGCCGCGCGCGCGGTCAGCCCGCAGAACCCGCTGCTGGCCAGCGTGCACTACACGCTCGGCAGCCTTTACACCGCCGACGAACGCTTCGAGGAAGCCGCCCGGCAATTCTCGCTCGCCAACAGCCTGGGCGAGACCGCAGCCGGCGAATACCAGGCCGGCCTGGCGCTGGCGCAGGGGCAGCGGGAGCAGGCGCGCGCGATCCTCGAAGGCGTCAATTCCGGCATCGGCGACGTCGAACGCGCCTTGCAACAGGGTTCCTATGCGCTGATCGCCGTGGACGCCGGACGGATGGCGGAGGCGCGGGCGATCCTTGCCAAGGCCTCGACCGACGGCGCCCTCGATGCCGTCTGGCGCGACGTCTTCCGTGCCGGCGCGCTGAGCGTGGACAGCGTCGATCCTCAAGCCGACCCCGTGCAGGCGAGCCGCGCCTTCGTCGAGTCGCAACGCGGTGCGGCGGCCGACAGCGCCAACATCGAGCGTGATCACGCCCTCTTCCTCACGCTGCTCGGCGGTTATCTCGCGGCGCGCAACGGATCGATCGACGTCGCCGACGGCGCGCTCGCGCAGGCCGAGTCGGCGGCGCTCGAATCCGGCTATCCGAACGTCGAGGCGCTGGCGCGGATCGCTCGCGCGGAGCGCCTGCGCGCGGCCGGCGAGGCCGAAGCCGCGTATTCGCTGCTCGCCCCGATGCTGGACGGCACGGAGCTCTACCAGGCGCGCTCCGCCGCCTTGCGCGCGTTGCGCGATGCCGGCCAGCACGATGAGGCGCTGCAACAGGCCGAATGGCTGATCGCGCACCGTGGCCGCGCTTTCATCGAGTGGGGCAATCACCGCAGCCAGACGGTGCTCAATGCCATCGACGCACGGGTCGCGATGCTCGACCGCGCCGAACTGCTGGAAACGCTGGGCAACCGCGATACGGCGCGCGTGGCGCTCGACGAGTTCGAACGTATCTGGACGCAGCCGCCGGCGCCCATCGCCGAACGCAGCCGCGCCCTGCGCGCGCGGCTGCAGGATTGAGGATCAGCCCTCGAGCAGGTGGGGCTTGTACTGGATCAGGCTCGTGAGCGTCTTGCGCAATGCATCGAGCGAGGCGCGGATCTGCTCCGGCGAGGCCAGCGACTCCGGCTCCAGGCAACAGCCCGGCTCCAGGTCGGCCGGAGGCTTGGGCGCTCCCGGCAGCAGCGCGAACGCCGCCGCCACGTCCTTCTGGAACAGCTCGCGATAGGACGGGTCGTTCGCGAGTTTGTCGAGCAGGGCATCGGCCTGCTCGGCGGTGAGTTTGAAGTCCGCCATGATTCGATTCCCCCAGGTGCGCGAAATGCGCCACCGCAGTCTAGCGATTGCCGGTGGCGGGTGTCAGCGCCTAGTCTGGCCGCCCCAATCGCTCGTGGACCTTGCCGGATGCTGCTGCGTCGCTGTGCCGTCGTTTTCCTGGAACCGCGCGAGAGCGTCGAGTTCGATCTGGCTTCGCTGTTGTCCGGTGGCCACGGACTGAAGACCACGCTGCAGTGGTTCGCGCTGGCGCCGCACGTGGGCGAAGTGGCGATCGAGGCCGACGAGCGCGAAGCGCTGGGCAGGCTCGGCGAAACCCATTGGGTGCCGCATGCCGAAGCGGCGGCCGAACACGGCGAGGAGGTGATCGCGCGCCTGCTGGCGAAAGGGCTCGCCATCGCCGACGCGCCCGAGCACGCCGCGCTGCGCGCACGCGACGAGCGCCTGCGCGACACGTACTGGAAACCGCTGTCGGCCGCGGCGCACTTTTTCAGCCGCTGGGAAGGCGTCGATTCCGGCGCCGCCGCGCGCGAGGCCGGCCTGCGCAGCACGGCGGACCTGGCCGACCGTTACGGCCCGCCGCCGCCGCATTTCCATGCGCGTACCGCTGCGGACGCGCGCCTGAAACTTGCGCTGCCCGCACCGACCCCGCTCGACGATCTGCTGTCGCGGCGCACCACCTGCCGGAACTTCGACACGGCGCGCCCGCTCGATGCCGCCCGCTTCGCGCACGTGCTGCACACGGTCTACGCGGCGCAGGCCGCGGTGGAACTCGCGCCGCAGAGCGCGGCAGTGAAGAAGACCAGCCCCTCGGGCGGCAGCCTGCACCCTACCGAAGCCTATCTGCTGGTGCGCAACGTCGAAGGCGTCGCGCCCGGCCTCTATCACTACCACAGCGGCGATCATGCGCTCGAACCGCTGGCCGCGCCCGCCGGCGATCTCGCCGGCCTGGCGCAACGCTTCGTCGCCGGCCAGCACTGGTTCGCCGACGCGCACGTGCTCGTGATGCTGGCGCCGCGCTTCAAACGCAGCTTCTGGAAATACCGCAACCACGCCAAGGCCT
>CAMLOR010000393.1 GCA_946481615.1 uncultured Aquimonas sp. | reverse complement strand
CTCGCGCTGATCGCCTACCGCCAGCCGATCACGCGCGGCGAGATCGAACAGATCCGCGGCGTGGCGGTGAACAGCAACATCGTCAAGATGCTCGAGGAACGCGAGTGGATCCGCGTGGTGGGCTACCGCGACGTGCCCGGCAAGCCGGCGCTGTTCGGCACCACCAAGGCCTTCCTCGACTACTTCAACCTCAAATCGCTCGATCAGCTGCCGCCGCTGGCGGAGCTGCACGACATCCCCGACCTCGAACCGCAGCTCGACTTCGAACCGAAGCTCGATGAGGCGACCGACGTGAACATCCCCGAATCGATCCCTGCGATGGCGGCGATCGACGAAACCCCCGACACCGAAGCAGGCGCCGACGACGCGCCGGAGCACACCGCATGACCGATACACCCCGCCGCACGCTCTCGCTCAAGCGCGACAGCAGCACCAACGTCCGCATCGAAGAGCGGCTGCACAAGGTCCTGGCCCAGGCCGGGCTGGGCTCGCGCCGCGCGCTCGAAGAGCGCATCGCCGCCGGCCTCGTCAAGGTCAACGCCGAAGTGGCCGCGGTGGGCTCGAGCGTCAAGGGCGGCGATCGCATCGAACTCGACGGCCGCGTGTTCGTGGCCGCCGCGCAAAGCGAACCTTCGCGCGTGCTGATGTACCACAAGCCCGAAGGCGAAGTGACCACGCGCGAGGATCCCGAGGGCCGCCCGACGATCTTCGAAGCCTTGCCCGCCCTCAAGGGTGCGCGCTGGATCGCGATCGGCCGCCTGGACATCAACACCACCGGCCTGCTGCTGCTCACCACCGACGGCGACCTCGCCAACGCGCTGATGCATCCGTCGGCCGAAGTGAAGCGCGAGTACGTCTGCCGCATCCACGGCGAAGTCGGCGAAGACGTGGTGAAGCGCCTGGCGCAGGGCATCGAGCTGGAAGACGGCCCGGCGAAGTTCGACGAGATCGAGGCCATCGGTTCGTCCGAGTCGCATGCCTGGTTCCGCGTGGTGCTGCACGAAGGCCGCAACCGCGAAGTGCGCCGCATGTGGGAAGCGGTCGGCTTCCAGGTCAGCCGCCTGAAGCGCACGCGCTACGGCAACATCGAACTGCCGCGCAACCTCAAGCGTGGCCAGAGCGAGGAACTGCCCGCCGAACAGGTGGAGGCATTGCGCACTTCGCTCGGGCTGTCGCAGGCGCCGGCGGTGCTCACGCTGCAACCGGTGATCGGCCAAC
Organism: uncultured Aquimonas sp.; assembly: GCA_946481615.1. Next base: position 1,698 of record CAMLOR010000393.1, on the reverse strand, counting down.
GCCGCGCCAAGAACACCTCGGAATATCGTCCGGCGCCGCGCGAACAGCGCGCCTGGACCAACGGCGGCTACGCCGACGAGGGCCGTGAACTGCGCGCCTTCGACAATCTGCGCGAGGATCGCCCCGCGCGCGCCGGCAAGCCGCGCTTCGGCGGCAAGCCCGGCGCAGGCCCGGGCGGCCGCGGCAAGGGCAAGCCGGGCGGCGCGCCCGGTGGCCGTCGAGGCGGCGCGCGCGCCGGTGCGGGCGGCGACGACAATCGTGGCAATCGTTTGACGGCACCGGGCGGCGCGCCGCGCGGTCCGGGCGGCGGCCAGCGCCGCGGCCGCACCGGCGCGGCCCCCGGCTTCGAGAACCCGACGGAGTTCCGCAGCTGGTACGTGCCCGAAGGCGTAACCACCACCAGCAAGGTGGCGCCGCCGCGCAACCAGGGCGGCCAGGGCCGCCCGGGCGGCGCACCCCATCCTTACGGCAAGCCCGGTGGCGGGCGTCCCGGCGGCGGCGGCAACCGCCCCGGTGGCGGACCGCGGCCCGGCGGCGGTGCGGGCCGGCCGCAGGGTGCGCCCGGCGGGCGTCCGGCCGGCAACCAGCGCTTCAACAACAAGCCGCGCCGCGGCGGTGGCGGTGGCGGTCCCGGCCGCGGGGCCTGATTCGCCAACCAGCTCACAGTTCGAACACACCGCGTCGCGAAAACACGAAACCGTGGTCCGAATCGAGCGCGCGCTCTAGGACATTTGGTCACAGTCTCCCCACGTCCAACGGGGGAGACGAGACGATGCACAAGCGCACTGTGAAGGGGTTGTTTCTGGGGAGTGCGATCGCGCTGGCATCGCAGGCGGCCGGCGCCGCCGAGTACCACATCGCCGATCGCCATACGGCCGCGCTGGCGGCCGCCATCCGGCAAGCCAATGCCACGCCGGAAGCCGACATCATCCATCTGGCCGCCGACGGCCTGTACTTTTTTTCCACCGCCTCGGAGGACGATCTCGTCCTGCCGCGCGTGGTCGGCCAGCTGACCATCGCCGGACATGGCGCCGAAATCCGGCGCGACACGAACGAAGCGCTCGCGCTGCTCGAGGTCGTGGCCGGCGCCAGGCTCGCTGTCGATCACCTGACGCTGGCCGAGGGCGGCCGCGGCAGCGTGCGCAACCACGGCGTGCTGAAACTGGCCGACAGTGCCATCGTGGACGGCACCACGCACAACGAGAACGCCATCGTGCAGAACTACGGCCGCTTCGAGGCCGAGCGCAGCGTGATCGGCTACAACCAGGTGGCCGGCGCCGGCCGCGACGCCGCCATCGTGCTCAACTACGGCGTGATGTCGCTCGACGGATGCAAACTCGCCGGCAACTCGCTCTCGCGCCGCTACCCCACCCTCGCCGCCGCACCCGTGCTCAACTTCGGCGAAATGCGCGTCGCACGCAGCGCCTTCGAAGACAACGCCGTCATCGACGGCTTCGACGGATTGGCTTCGAACGACATGCTCAATCTTGGCGTGGGGCGGCTCGCTTCGCAGTAACTTGTTCGACGCGGCGCCGCGTTCGCAAGCGGCGCGCTCGCGAGGCCCTTGCGAGGCGCTCGCGGGACGCGGGGCGCTCGGGGGTTCGGGGATGGGTTGCGCCGCCCGCGCGCGTTGCGCGCGGGTCCCCTCCGGTCGCCGGGGGTTTTCGATCGCACGTCCATGTGCGAACGAAAACTGCG
>CAMLOR010000392.1 GCA_946481615.1 uncultured Aquimonas sp. | reverse complement strand
GGATCGGCGTGCGGCTGCAGGTAGGAGATCACGACGCTGCCTTCGCGCAGCGCGGCGATTTCCTCGAGCGTGGGCGGTTGCACCTTGAGCAGCACGTCGGCCTGGCCGAGCGCAGCCGCGGCATCGGCGGCCACGCCCGCGCCCGGATACGTCGAGTCGGGCAGATTGGCGCCGCCGCCGGCACCGGTTTCGATGAGGACGTCGGCCCCCAGTCCCTTGAGTTTCTTCGCCACTTCCGGCGACAAGGCGACGCGACGCTCATTGGGCGCGCGCTCGCGGATCGCGACCACCGTAACCGGCATACGATTCCCCGCTTTCGAATCCCCGCCCGATGCTAACCCATCGGGACGCGCAAACGAAAACGGCACAGCCGAAGCTGCGCCGTCGCGATCGACCGCGGAGCGAACCTCAGGTCGGCGTGGCGCGGCGGCCCTGCGCCGATTCGCGCAGCTTGCCAAGTACCTGCGTCATCGCACGCTCGAAGGCCGTGTCGATCTCGCGCAGCACGAGCTTGCCCTGCTTGAGCATCACCGCCAGTTCCTCGGCCGAGGCGGCGCACACGCGCATGCCGCGGCGATTGACGAACAGCAGGCGCGAGGAGATCGGGCTCACCCACGAAAGCTTCGCGGGCTGCGGCACGCCGTCTTCGCCGGTCATCTCCACCCAGCTGCCGACTTCGAGCTTGCGGATCTTCTCAACGTCCGCCGGATCGGCCGCGATGGTGTCGGTGCCGCCGACGACTTCGAGTTCGGGCTTGGAGGCTTCCGGATTGGTGGGCTTGTCGGAATTCGTGCCGCCTTCGCCGCTTTCCCAGAAGGCCGCGAAGTGCGAAGCCACGCCACGCTCGGTGACCTGCGGCTTGGGCGCCATGGCCACGGCGTCTTCGGCCTGCGTCTGCACCGCCGACGGCGCCGACGGACGCAGCGTCACCACGTTGGCACCCGTGGACATCGCCGGCGCGCCGGCGGCCGGCTCGGAAGGCAGCGGTGCGTTCGCACCGGCATCGGCCGGCGTGGCGATGGCCTGGCCGGGCAGCACGGTGGTTTCGGCGGTGCTGCGGTCGCCGCGGCGCAGCGAATCGAGCAGCGTTTCGATCGCCTGCACGATCTCGGAGGCGGCCGGGCCGGTGACGCCGGAGCTGATCAGCACCGGATCCACGAGCGGCGCCAGCGGCTCGGCCGGCGCGGCGCCGGATTCGGCCGCGAGCATCAGGTTCCACAGGCGCTCGCCGCTTTCGCGCGCGCTGGCGAAGCGCGGCGAATCGGCGCCGTCGCGCAGGATCACGACGGCCAGGTGATGCGTCCAGTAGCGGCGCAGGAAGCCATCGATGGCGGGCGGCGCTTCGCGCGCACCCATCAGCATGGCCAGCTCCATCGAAGCCACCGCGCGCGCCTGCTCCAGGCGCTCGCGGCCGCGCTGCGCCTCGGCGGCGCGGCGCTCTGCGAGTTCGACGCGCTTGCGGTGCTGTTCGAGGAAGCTGCCGAACTCTTCCTGCAGTTGCTCGAAGATGGCGACGTCTTCGTTGAATTCCGCCACCAGGCGGTCGACCAGGCCCTGCACGCGCTCCAGCAGCTCGCGTTCGAGCGCAGTCTCGCCGGAGTTGCCGTCGCAGGCTTCGGCCACTGCGTTCAACATCCGGCGCGCCGGATGCGTTTTGTGCATGAACATGCGGCGGTCGAGCATCGCGACCTTGGTGAAGGGCACGATCAGATTCGTGAAGAGCTGCCGCACCTGGCTCTGGAACTTGCGCTCGGCCAGCAGCACTTCGAACAGCATGCCGACCAGATCGATGGCGTCCTCGTCCTGCGGCGCCAGCGGCGCACCCGGCGTGCCCACGCCCATGCGCTCGGCCTGCGCCATCAGTTCGCGCTTGAGCTGGCCGGCGAGCGACTGCTTCGGGTCGTCCACCGCGGCGTACACGCCCTGCGGCAGCTCGCGCTGCAGCAGCGAGAGCACGGTGAGGGTTTCGGTATTGGCGAGCGGCGGCAGGTTGGAACGCTCGCCGCCCGGCGCACCCGCGCCGCCTGGAGCGCCACCGCCCCAGCCCAGGCCACCATGGCCGCCGGCGCCGCCGCCTTCGCCATGCCCGTAGCCGCCCTGGGCGGCGCTGCGCTGCACGGCGCGATAATCTTCGAGCAGGCCGTGCAGGGCAGCGAACAGATCGTCGCGCACGTGATCTTCGGTGCGGGCGGCCGGACGCGGCGCCTCGGCCTGCGGCGCGGGAGCGGCCGGCTTGGCAGCGGGCACCGCGGCGCCGCCGCCAAGGCCTGCGGCCGCCAGACGGCGTTGCAGATCGGCGTAGAACGGGCCGAGCGCGGGCAGGATGCTCTGCTCGTAAAGTTTGAACAGCACCAGGCGCGCGGACCCGGCGAGATCGCACTGGCGCAGGCCGGCGCGCATCGCGGCCGCCATGTGGCCGGGGCCGACCGGATTGCAGCGGTTGTTGACCTCCACACCCGTCAGTTGCGAGAACTGTTTGTCGAGGATGGGCAGCACGTTGCCGTGGCGGCGCTCGATGGCCTGCGCCACCTGTTCGGCGGCGAGCTGCTCTTCGAGCTCTTCCTCGTCGAGCAGGCTCAGTTCGTTGGAGGTCTCGCCCGGCTGGGCGTAATGCGCCACGATCGGCTGGCGGCGCTCGAGCGCCCCGAAGGCGTCGATGAAGTGTTCGCGGAAGCGCTGCTCGATGCTGCCGCGCTGGCGGCGCAGTTCGCGCATCGCATCGAAGAACTGCTGCTGCTCGAAGGTGCTGTGCGACTTCTGGACGAGATCGAACAGCGCATCGTCGGCGCGCGAGAGAACGTCCGCGAGCAGCGGCGGGATGTGCTGGAGGGTCGCCGAACGCATCGACGGCAAGAGGTCGGCGTTCCGGTTTCCGGCCTTCAGCGGTACGACATTGTGGGGAACCGAAGAGTGTTCCATGACGTCCTG
>CAMLOR010000391.1 GCA_946481615.1 uncultured Aquimonas sp. | reverse complement strand
ACGTGATCACGGGCCTGATCAAGGCCAACATCCCGACGCGCATCGCCTTCCAGGTGTCGAGCAAGATCGACTCGCGCACCATTCTCGACCAGAGCGGCGCCGAGACGCTGCTGGGCCACGGCGACATGCTGTATCTCCCGCCCGGCACCGCCATGCCCGAACGCGTGCACGGCGCGTTCGTCAGCGACGACGAAGTGCACCGCGTCGTCGAGCATCTGCGTTCGCAGCACGGCGAACCGGATTATCTCGACGGCGTGCTGGAGGAAGTGCAGACACTGTCGGATGGCCAGGTCATCGGCGCCACCGGCCTGCCGGAAGCGGCCAGCAGCGGCGGCGATGCCGAGGGCGATGCGCTCTACGACGAGGCCGTGCGCATCGTCACCGAATCGCGGCGCGCGTCGATTTCCGGCGTGCAGCGCCGGCTCAAGATCGGCTACAACCGCGCCGCGCGCCTGATCGAGGCCATGGAAGCCGCCGGCGTGGTGTCGCCGCCCGAGCACAATGGCGATCGCAGCGTGCTGGCGCCGCCGCCGGTGCGCGATTAGCCGCCTCGCGTTCAGTGCGCTTTTCGCACACTGCGCGCCATCTTTCCGGAGCGACCTCATGATTCGTCTCGTTGCGGCTCTCGGCTTCGCGCTGCTTGCGTCGCCTGCTTCCGCGGTCACGCCACCCGCGCTCGAAAACTTCACCCAGGGCCTGCGCGGCCTCGACGGCCATTTCTCGCAACGCGTCTACGATGCCGACGGCAAGCTCACCGAAGAAACCCAGGGCCGCGTCGCGCTGGCCGCGCCGCGCCAGTTCCGCTGGGAATACGACGAGCCCTATCCGCAGCTGATCGTGGCCGACGGCGATCATGTCTGGGTCTACGATCCCGACCTCGAACAGGTGCAGGTGCGCAAACAGGCGCTCGAGGAACAGCACAGTCCCCTGGCCGCGCTGGTCGATCCGGGCGAGCTCGACCGCCAGTTCACGGTGGCGCCGGCGCCGGAAGAAGACGGGCTCGAATGGGTTGTGCTGAAACCCAAGACCGACGACGCCCAGATCGAATCGGCCCGCCTCGGCTTCAAGGGTCAGGAACTGGCCCGCATGACGATGCAGGACGCCCTCGGCCAGACCACCGAGATCGCGTTCCAGGGCTGGCGCCGCAATCCGGACTTCGCGGTCGGCACCTTCGGCTTCACGCCGCCGGCCGGCGTGGACGTGGTGGGCGAACTGATCGAGAGCGCCGAGGTCACGCCGGTCCGCGACTGAGCCTGCGTCGCGGGCGCGCCTGCCTGAACGACACGGCTGTCTCTGCCGTGCAGATTGCGCGGCCATGGCTTTTCCTGCATGCAGCGCGCATGCGCGGCGGGCCGCCGATCCCGGAAAGTCCGCGCCCTTGTCGTTGGCGCGTTTGTTGCTCCGTCTGTGCATCGTCCGATGCTTCCGGAGCTTCGCATGTCTCTGCGCTTTCGCTGGTCCGCTCTCGCGCTACTCGTCGCCGGCCTTGCCGGCGGTCCGGCGAGGGCAGCGGAAATCGTCGTCTCGCAGCCGGTCGCCCTGCTGTCGCAGGAGGCCAATCTCGATGCGTCCGCCATCGAGAAAGCGGCATTGCAATCGCTGCTCGAAACCGCGCAGTCGCTGAGCGCCGGCAATTCCGTGCTGGTGGAAATCGTCGATCTGCGCGCCGTGCCCGACAGCGCCACGACGCTCTCGATGGAAGGCGTCGGCCGCATGCGCATCGGCACCGGCGGCTGGATTCCTTTGCGCTTCAACGCCGGCTACGACAGCAGGCAGGGCGCCGTTTTCGGCTTGCGCGTGAATCCGCTGGCAGGCGCCACGCGCACGGTGGGCACGCAGGCCGATCCCGCCACCCGCGAGCGCATCGGCGGCCAGGTGGCCGCGCGCATCCTGGCGGAGTTCGACGACCAGCCTGCCGAGATTTCCTTCGTCGATCTGCGTCCGATCGCCGAGGGCCAGGCCCATCTCGCATTCCGCGGCACGGGCATGGTGGATTTCCACGGCGAAGGCGTGGCGCCCGTCGACTTCAGCGCCATCGTGGACCGCAGCAGCGGCCTCGTCGTGGCGATGGACTACGACCTGCGCCTGGCCCGCGGCCACGGCGACACCGGCGCGGAAACCGTCGCCGCCCGATAGACTCGGCGGGTGAAGAAGGCCCGCCCCGCCACCGCCCCGCTGTTCGCCGCGCAGGCCGCGGTCGCTGCCGCGGAACTGGCGCCGCTGGCCGAACGCATGCGTCCACGCACGCTGGACGAAATGGTGGGCCAGCGCCGCCTGCTCGCCCCCGGTTCTGCGTTGCGGCGCGCCATCGAAGCCGGCCGCGTGCATTCGATGATCCTCTGGGGCCCGCCGGGCTGCGGCAAGACCACGCTGGCCCTGCTGCTGGCGCGTTACGCCGAAGCCGAGTTCCGCGCGATATCCGCCGTGCTCTCCGGCCTGCCGGAAGTGCGGCAGGTGCTGGCCGAAGCGCAGGCGCGCTTCGAGGCCGGTCAGCGCACCGTGCTGTTCGTCGACGAGGTGCACCGCTTCAACAAGGCGCAGCAGGACGCCTTCCTGCCGCACATCGAGCGCGGCTCCATCCTGTTCGTCGGCGCCACCACCGAGAACCCCAGTTTCGAACTCAACTCCGCCTTGCTTTCGCGCTGCCGCGTGCATGTGATGGAAGCGGTGTCGGTGGACGACATCGTGGCCGCGCTGCGGCGCGCGCTCGAAGACGCGGAACGCGGACTGGGCGGGCAGGGGCTGCGCGCCGCCGACGGACAACTCGCCTCGATCGCGCAGGCCGCCGACGGCGACGTGCGGCGCGCGCTGACGCTGCTGGAAATCGCGGCGGAACTGGCCGAAGAAGGCACCGTCACCGACGCCACGCTGCAGCAGGTACTGGCCGACCGCACGTGGCGCTTCGACAAGATGGGCGAGCAGTTCTACGAT
>CAMLOR010000390.1 GCA_946481615.1 uncultured Aquimonas sp. | reverse complement strand
CGGTGCAGCTCAAGCTCGCCGACATGGCGCGCCGCATCACGCTGGCGCAGCTGCTGTCGCTGCAGCTCGGCCGCCTGAAGGATCTGGGCACCATGCAGCCGGCGCAGGTGTCGCTGGCCAAGTGGAACAATGTGCGCATGGCGCTCGACATCGCGCGCGAGGCGCGCGACATCCTGGGCGGCGCCGGCATCACCACCGAGCATTCGCCGATCCGCCACGCACTCAATCTCGAATCGGTCATCACCTACGAAGGCACCGAGACCGTGCACCAGCTGGTGATCGGCCGCGAGCTGACCGGCATCAACGCCTTCGGGTGAGCGCCATGATCACCGTCTACGGGTTTTCGCCCTCCGGCAACTGCCACAAGGTGCGGTTGATGCTGGAGCAGCTCGGCCGGCCGTACCGGTGGATCGAAACCGATTCCTCGCGCGGTGCCACGCGCACGCCGGAATTCCTCGCCATCAACCCGAACGGACGCGTGCCGGCGATCGTGCGCGAGGACGGCCGCACGCTCGCGGAATCCAACGCGATCCTGTGCTGGCTGGCCGAAGGTACGCCGTACCTGCCCTCCGACAGTTGGGAACGGGCGCAGGCGCTGGCCTGGATGTTCTTCGAGCAATACAGTCACGAGCCCTACATCGCCGTGGCGCGCTTCATCTGCGGCTGGACGCCGGCCGATTCGCCGCGCCGCGTCGATCTGCCGCGCCTGCGCGAGCGCGGCCATCAGGCGCTGGCGGTGATGGAGAAGCATCTGGCTTCGAATCCGTGGCTCACCGGCGCGCGCTACGGCGTGGCCGACATCGCGTTGTTCGCCTATACGGACGTCGCGCACCACGGCGGTTTCGATCTCGCGCCGTATCCCGCGCTGCGCGATTGGCTCGCGCGCGTGCGCGCCACGCCGGGCTTCGCACCCATGCCCGGACCGGATCCCGACGCCCAGGCGCTGATCGATCGCGGCGACTGACGACGATGCGCGGGCCACGGACGGTCCAGGCGGTGAATCCTCGCGTCCGGGCCGTTCTGGTTGCCCTCGGCGGCATCCTGGGCGCGACGCACGCACACGCGCAGGCGATCTTCGGCGACGGCTTCGAGCCGGGCATGCCGGCAGGTCGCGGCGGTTCCAATCTCGTGTGGCACGACCTGCAGGGCTGCGAGCGCGAGCCGTTCGGCGTCATCGCCAACTACCACGAGCCGGGCATCCGCACCCGTGTGCGCGCCCAGCTCGTGCAGATGCGCGCGAGCGGTCAGGAACGGATTTCGATCGGGCTGTTCCATCTGCGCGGAACGCCCGATCTGTCCGGCCGCATCACCGGCACGATCCTGGATTCGAGCGGCGGCCTGCTGCATCCGCAACAGCGAGCCAATCTCGCCGCGCTGCTGGCCGACGTGCGCGATGCGGGCTTCGCGAGCTTCATCTTCCGCTACCACCCGCAGGGCGCGAACGATCCGCGCATGTGGAGCGATTTCGACGCCGACCGCTTCGAAGAGAACGCCGCGCTGATCGAGTCGATCGAGCCGCTGCTGGCGGCGAGCGGACTGTCCCACGGCACCGATCTGATGGTGGAGGGCATGCCGCGCGCGCGCATCGTCGAGCTGCCCGGCAACAGCGTCATCCTGCCGGACGAACCGGCGCGCGAACCCTGGAGCCGCTATGCACGCGAGCTGTGGGCGCGCTACGTACGGGCCTTCGGGACCGCGCACACGGTCGGCTTCTCCTTCGTCTCCGACACCGACGACCTGCGCATCGACGCGCGCGCCGAGCATGTGCCGCACGTCTACACGGTGGACGGCGTGCTCACGCTGCCGGTGGTGATGGCCTTCGATCTCTACGGAACGGCACTGCGCGACGAGCGCTGGATCTTCGAGCGCTACCACACGCACCTGGTCGACGAAGGCCTGGCGGCGCTGCCCTGGGTGATCACCGAGGCGTACTACGACGATGCGCCGGCGGCCGATGCCATCGGCGACGCCATCAAGGCGACGGGGCGGCCGGTGCTGTTCCTGACGCAATGGCCGCTGCGGCGCGGGGCGGCCTGCGAGCATGTCGACGTGGCGCCGCCGGTCGACTACGCGAACTGGCGCAACCGCGGCTTCTGACGTCGCCCCGGGCAGACGGAAGCCCGGATGCCGGACCTGCCGGCGTTCTTCGCTCCTGGGATCCTGCCAGCTCGGGAATGACGGGGCTGCATGAATGACGGACAATACGCGTTTTCCGCGATCGTCCCGCCCATGTCCGCCCAAGCCATCACGCCCATCCCCGCGCGCATGCGCGACGTCAACCGCGCCAAGGTCTGCGACGACAATTTCGTCGAGTTCGTGCGCGAATGGCGCGGCCCGCGCCGCGATGCGCTGGCCGGCAGCGCGGCGTCGAGGCAGGATTTCCTCGAGCTGTTCGAATCGCAGCTGATCTCGCGCCATCTCGATCTGATGGCGCGCGTGCTGCGCGTGAAGAACAAGGTGTTCTACACCATCGGTTCGAGCGGCCACGAAGGCAATGCGATGGTGGCGCGCCTGGCCCGCCACACCGATCCTGCCTTCCTGCACTACCGCTCCGGCGGCTTCATGGCCGAGCGCTTCCGCAAGCTGCCGGGCATGGATCCGATCATGGATTCGGCGCTGAGCTTCGCGGCCAGCAGCGAAGATCCGATCTCCGGCGGCCGCCACAAGGTGTGGGGCAGCAAGCCGCTCTGGGTGTTGCCGCAGACTTCCACCATCGCCTCGCATCTGCCCAAGGCCTTCGGAACGGCGGTGGCCATCGAGCAGGCGCGCCGCATCGGCCACGCGCTGCCGATTCCGGACGACAGCGTCGCGATCTGTTCCTTCGGCGATGCCTCGAGCAACCACGCCACCGCGCAGACTGCCTTCAACGCCGCGGCCTGGACGGCCTACCAGAAGCTGCCGGCGCCCGTGCTGTTCGTGTGCGAGGACAACG
>CAMLOR010000389.1 GCA_946481615.1 uncultured Aquimonas sp. | reverse complement strand
GCGCCTGGGCGTGATCGGCGCGGGCGTGATCGGCCTGGAACTCGGCAGCGTGTGGCGCCGCCTCGGTTCCGAAGTCACCATCCTCGAAGCGCTGCCCGATTTCCTCGCCGCCGCCGACGCCGACATCGCCAAGGCCGCCGCGCGCGAATTCAAGAAGCAGGGCCTCGACATCCGCCTCGGTGCCACGTGCACGAAGGTGGAGCTGAAAGGCAACGAAGTGCACCTGACGTACGCCGATGCCAAAGGCGAGCAGACCGTCGTGTTCGACAAGCTGCTGGTCGCCGTCGGCCGCAAGGCCGCCACGAACGGCCTGCTGGCCGAAGGCACCGGCGTGCAGCTGGACGAGCGCGGCCGCGTGATCGTCGACGAACACTGCAAGACGGGTGCGCCGAACGTGTGGGCCATCGGCGACTGCGTGCGCGGCCCGATGCTGGCGCACAAGGCCAGCGAGGAAGGCATCGCGGTGGCCGAGCTGATCGCGGGCCTGCCGGGCCATGTGAATCTCGATACCGTGCCGTGGGTGATCTACACCGAGCCGGAGATCGCCTGGGTCGGCAAGACCGAAGCGCAGTGCAAGGCCGAAGGCATTCCGTACAAGACGGGCTCCTTCCCCTTCGCCGCCATCGGTCGCGCCGTGGCGATGAACGAACCCGCGGGCCTGGTGAAGGTGATCGCGCACGCCGAGACCGATCGCATCCTCGGCCTGCACCTGTGCGGCGCCAATGTGTCGGAGCTGGTGCACGAGGGCGTCGTCGCGATGGAATTCCACGGCAGCGCCGAGGATCTCGCGCGCATCTGCCATGCGCACCCGACGCTCTCGGAAGCCGTGCACGAAGCCGCGCTCGCGGTCGACAAGCGCGCGATCCACAAGTCGAACTGAGCATACTGCAATTCGCAAACCGGGGCCCGCGTGCCCCGGCATTGCGCATCGCGCGAGAGTTGCGGTGGCACGCGCAAGCCGTTGATCCTCCTGCGCGAAAGCGCTGGCACGATCCCTGCTGACGAAGCTCGGCGCCGGAAGCATTCCGGCATGAGCACCCGCAGGAGATCATGAAGACGCGCATCAACCTCGACGAGCTGCACGCGCAGCTCTGCAACGCCCTCGAAGCCGAACAAGGCGCGATCCGCATCTACGAGACCGCGCATCGCCACGCCGCTTCCCCTGCCCTGCAACAGCGCTGCGCGCGCAGCCTCGATGAGGCGCGGCGCAACCAGGCGGCGTTGCTCTCGATCCTTTCCGAACTCGGTTTCGACGCCCAGGCCCAGAACGGCGGCCGTCGTGCCGTGCGCCAGGTGGGCGACGCGCTGGCCACCGCCATGCAGCGGCCCGGCGTGCGCCGCCAGCAGATCGTCGCCGAATGCGTGCGACTGGCCGATCGCCGCGAGCGCGCCAACTGGGAACTCTTCGGCCAGCTGCTGGCGCCGCGGCGCAGCGACGCAAAAACATCGGCCGCGCCGCATGCCCACGGCACGCACGGCCATCACTGGCTGCAGACGGCGGCGCGTGCGCGCGTGGATCGCCCTGCCGCTGCGCGCCGCGCGGTGGCCGCATGACGACGGCAAACACTGCCGCGCAACTGCAGCCGCCCGCGCTGCTGCAGACCGTCTGCGAAGCGCGCGTGGTGTGGGAAGCGGCCAAGGCCGCGATCGCGCTGCCGAGACTGGCGCGCCGCCGCGGGCGCGCGGCGCGCCCGGTGCTGGTGATTCCCGGTTTCTTCGCCAGCGACACGCACACCTGGGCGCTGCGCAAGCATCTGGCCGATTGCGGCTTCTGTGTCTATCCGTGGGAACTGGGCACCAACCGCGGCCCGCGCGGCGACACGCTGCGCCAGCTCGCGAACCGCGTGCGCACCATCGCGCGCGAGCACGGCGAACCGGTGCAGCTGGTGGGCTGGTCGCTCGGCGGGCTGCTGGCGCGCGTGGCGGCCAATCGCCTGCGCGCGCACGTCTCGCGCGTGATCACGCTGGGCTCGCCGCTCTCGGGCGACCCGCAGTGCAGCCGCCTGTCGTCGCTGTTCGAACGCGCCTGCGGCCGCCGCCTGGCCGATCGCGGCCTGCGCCGCCTGCTGCGTGAAAGCCGCACGGTGCCGGTCACCTCGATCTTCAGCCGCAGCGACGGCGTGGTGGCTTGGCAGGCCAGCGCGCAGCTGCAGGGCCCGTGCACCTGCATCGAAGTCGACAGCTCGCACATAGGGATGGTGGTGAACCCGCAGGTGCTCGACCTGGTCGCCAATCAATTGGCACGCCCCGCGGCACCGCTGGCCGAACTCGCAGCCTGAGCCCTCGTACCCTCTCCTTCGAGGGTGAAACAGGTCGCTTGCGAACCGAAGGTTCGCAGCCTGCCGAACGCGCCGCCGGCCGCACACGATCTTCGCGCAGCGCGAAACGGCGCCGCCCGTGGTACAAGGCCGGGCATGATCCGCTCCGCACTGCTCGCCCTGCTGCTCGCCGCCACCGCGACGCGCGCCGAAGAACCCGTGCGGGTGTTCGCTGCCGCCAGCCTCGCCGACGCGCTCACCGAAGCCGCCGCACGGTGGCAGGCCGCCGGACACGCGTCGCCGAGCCTGGCCTTCGGGGCGTCGTCCGCGCTCGCGCGGCAGATCGATGCGGGCGCACCGGCCGACGTGTTCTTCTCGGCCGATGCAGGCTGGATGGATTACCTGCACGAACGCGGCCGCATCGATCCGGCGACGCGCATCGCGCTGCTCGGCAACGCACTCGTTCTGGTGGCACCAACCGGACGCGCTCCGGCCGTGCGCTTCGAACCCGGTTTCGATTTCGCCGGCGCGCTCACGGGCAAGCTGTGCCTCGCCGAACCCGGCGTGGTGCCTGCCGGGATTTACGCGCAGCAGGCGCTCGAACACCTGGGTTGGTGGGGCGCGGTGAAGGCGCGCGTGGTGGGCGCCGACGACGTGCGCACCGCGCTGTCGTTCGTCGAACGCGGCGA
>CAMLOR010000388.1 GCA_946481615.1 uncultured Aquimonas sp. | reverse complement strand
ACCACCAACTCGCTCGACGTCACCGACACCTACACCGAGCAGTTCGTCGTGAACACCTACGGCCTGCCCACGCACACCATCCACGAGGGCACCGCCGAACCCGTGCTGTGGGTGTTCCAGAGCTACTTCGCCAACGATCCGCAGGACGACGTGCAGGACAACGTCGCGCGCGCCAATTCGATCGGCTACACCAACGGCGGCATCACCGTCGTCATCCCGCGCCGCAACCACGGCCCGGTGCTCGACATCGACGGCGCCACCGGCATCTCGGTGCAGTATTCCGGCTGGGGCGCCACCTTCGAGCTGGAAGCGTTCCGCAAGGTCAACCGCGCCACCAACCTCGAACAGTTCCGCGCCGCGCTCGCCAATTTCGACGTCGGCTCGCAGAACTTCGGCTACGTCGACAAGACCGGCAACTTCGCCTACTTCGTCAGCGCCGAAATGCCGATCCGCGAAGACCTGCAGGCCGGCACGGTGAACGGCGCGCCGCCGTTCCTGATCCGCAACGGCACCGGCGGCAACGAATGGCTGCCGGCCACCAACCACTATCCGGGCCAGGCGCTGCCGTACGAGATCCTCTCGCCCGACGAAATGCCTTTCACGATCAATCCGGCGAAGGGCTACATCGCCAACGCCAACAACGATCCGGTCGGCACCTCGCTCGACAACAACGCGCTCAACCAGCCGCGCGAAGGCGGCGGCATCCTGTACTACGCGCCCGGCCATTCGGCCTACCGCATGGGCCGCATCGATCGCGAACTGCAGGCGCTGGTGGCGCGCGGCGATGTCACCGTGGCCGACATGCAGAAGCTGCAGGCCAACAACGAACTGCTGGACGCCGAGCTGGGCATGCCGCACCTGCTGGCCGCGTGGGCGAACGCCGCGAACGCGCCGGCCGGCAGCTGCGCCGCCACGCTGCACGCCGATCCACGCATGGCCGATGCCTTCGACCATCTCGCGGCCTGGGACTTCTCCACGCCGACGGGCATCAAGGAAGGCTTCGACGCAGGCGACAACCCGTTCGCGCTGCCCGATCCGAGTGCGGGCGACATGCGCAATTCGGCGGCGGCCACCGTGTGGGCGCTCTATCGCGGCAACGCCATCCGCAACACGGTCGACTTCACGTTGGCCGGCAAGGGCCTGGGCGGATTCCTGCCCGGCTCGCAGGAAGGCTACGCCGCGTTCAAGAACCTGCTCGATACCTTCGATGCCGGCAGCGGCCACGGCGCTTCCGGGCTGGATTTCTTCACCAATGTACCGGCCGAGATGGCCGGCGCCAGCGCCGCCGAGCGCCGCGACTGCATCCTGCTCACCAGCGTGAAGCAGGGCCTCGACCGTCTGGCCAGCGACGAATTCGCGCCGGCCTTCGCGAATTCGACCGATGTGAGCGACTACCGCTGGGGCAAGCTGCACCGCATCGTGTTCGACCATCCGCTCGGTTCGCAGCTGAGCATCCCGGGCAACAACCCGTATCCGTTCACCAACCTCGCCGCCAACCTGCCGGGCGTGGCGCGGCCGGGCGGCTACGAATCGGTCGATGCCTCGAGCCACAACACGCGCGCCGACACGCTCAACGGCTTCATGTTCGGCAGCGGTCCGGTGCGCCGCTTCATCGGCGAGATGACGGATACGCCGACGCTGCTGCAGATCATGCCGGGCGGGCAGGACGGCAAGATCGGCGGGCCGGGCTACATCAGCCAGCTGCCGCTGTGGCTGGTGAACGGCTACAAGCCGCTGGTCATCGATCCGGCGGTGTCGCAGTCGAGCCAGGTGGCCCGCCTGGAATTCGTGCCGGCGACGCCGGCCGGGAACTGAGCTTGCCGCGGATCGTACGCGGCTTCGATGTCGAAGCCGCGGCCACCCACCTGGCGAAGCGCGACAAGCGCCTCGCCAGGTGGATGAAGCGCGTCGGCCCGCTGCCGGCCGATGCGCGCTGGAAGAAGCCCTTCGACGTGGCCGACGCGCTGGCGCGCGCCATCCTCTACCAACAGCTTTCGGGCAAGGCGGCCGCCACCATCGTGGGCCGCGTCGAAGCCGCCATCGGCGCGAAGAAGATTCACGCTTCCGCCCTCGATCGCATCACGGACGAACAACTGCGCGCCTGCGGCGTCTCGGGCAACAAGGCTCGCGCGCTGCGCGATCTGGCCGATCACGAACGGCGCGGCGAGATCCCCGACACCCGCCGCATGGCCGGCATGTCCGATGACGAGATCATCGAAGCCCTCACTGCGGTGCGCGGCATCGGCAAGTGGACGGTGCAGATGATGCTGATGTTCCGCCTCGGCCGTGCCGACCAGCTGCCGGTGGACGACCTCGGCATCCGCAAGGGCGCGCAGCGCGTCGATGCGCTGGACGAGATGCCCACGCCGAAACAACTCGCCGAACGCGGCGAACGCTGGGGACCGTACCGCACCTACGCCGGGCTGTATCTGTGGCGCATCGCCGACAGCGTGGCCGCGGCGAAGACGCCGACCAAGCGCTCGCAGGAGTGAGGCTTCGCTGACGCGCTGGCGTGGATGACGCGTCCGGATGGACGTAACGCACGCGCCCCACGTCGTCCCCGCGCAGGCGGGGACCCAGGTTCGACGCGCACCGACGCTCCTCGCACCTGGATTCCCGCCTGCGCGGGAATGACGGCTCAGTCCTCGCGCCCCAGTCCCGCCAGCCCGCGCGCGGCGCGCACGTCGCGCTCGCGCTGCAGTTCCTCGATGGCGCTGCGGGCGCGCGCCAGTTCCGCGCGCGTCGCGGCCAGTTCGGCCTGCAGCGTCTCCACGCGCCGGCCCAGTTCCTCGATCTCGCGCCGCGCCAGCGCCAGCGGCGAGGCCGGCTCGCGCGGCGCGGTGTGCGCATGCACCCACTCCTGGATCGACCGTACCAGGTCCGGATACAGCGACTTGCGCAGCGCGGAGGTGTCCATGCCCGCCTCGCGCGAGACGTTGTTCTGGCTCACCGGCGT
>CAMLOR010000387.1 GCA_946481615.1 uncultured Aquimonas sp. | reverse complement strand
AGGATGCGGCCGGCGGCGTCCACGGCGGGTTCCTGGCCGCGGACGAAGGCCAGCATCAGCAGGAAGTACAGCGGCAGCAGGCCGAAGGCGAGCCAGGGCAGGGTGCCGCGGATGGCGGCGCGCCGGCTGCGCACCCAGCGGAAATGCAGATGCGCCAGACCGCGTTCGCGTGTCAGCCATTTCAGCGCCTGATAGAGCAGCATGCCGCCGGCCAGCCCGTTGAGCGCGATGCCGAGCGAATCGCTGAACTTGCCGGCTTGCCCGGCGTGCTGCAGCAGCCACCCCATGGTCCACACCAGCAAGGGCCACGGCAGCGCAGCGAGCAAGGTAAGGAGCAATGCGCGGGCGGTGTAGCGGTACTGGTCGCTACGCACGCGCAGCAGCGGTTGTGCGAGGGCTTCGAACTGCGCCGGTACGCGGCTGCGCAACCACAGCAGCGCGGCGAACATGGCGAAGGCGCCGGCCACCAGCGGCCAGCGCTCCAGCGCCGCCTCGAGCGACAGGCGCGCCGAGGTGGCGTAGCGCGACCACTTGAAGAGGTCGGCCCAGGCCTCGCTCTGGCGGCGCAGCCATTCCAGGCCCACGGGCTCGTGGCTCGGGATCCACAGCACTTCGCGGTCGAGGATGCCGGCCAGCTCGCGCGTGCCGGCCAGTTGCGCCTGCAATTGCAGTTCGAGCGCGCGCAACGACTCGGCCAGATCGCGTTGCGCCGCATCCAGGCGCGGCAATAGCTCGGCGCGCGTGGCGAGCAGCTGCTGCAAGCCGGCGCGCAGGCGCTCGACTTCGACGGGATCTTCGCTTTCGATGTCGCGCAATGCGCTTTCGACGGCCTGCTCGGGCGCATCGAGCAGGTTGCGCTGTTCGTCCAGTTCGATCAGGCGCAGCTGCACGCCGGCCAGTTCGCGGCGCGCCTGCTCGAGGCGATCGGCGATGGCATCGGGATCGTCGAGCCGCCGCCGTTCGCTGAGCAGGATCAGGCCGACGGCGTCGTCGTCCGCGCCCAGGCTCAGGCGCGACTTGGTGTTGCGCAAGGCATCGCCCACCTGCGTGCTGGTGCGCTGCGCCTCGCGCGACTGCTCGGCCGCGCGACGCGCGCGCTCGGCGATGCCGGACAGTTCCTCGCCCAGCATGACGTTGCGTTCGGCGGCGGCAGCAAGGGCCACGTCGGTGCCCTGCAGCGCGTCGCGTTCCTGCCGCAGGCGTTCGGAAAGGGCGGTCAGTTCGGCGTCGGTGCGCTCGTCGAGCATGGCTTCGAGCACGCCGATCTCGCGGTCGAGCAACGCGGACTGTCGCTGCAGCGCGCGTTGCCGCAGTTCCAGCAGGCGGCGGCGCTCGGGCAGGGTGGCCTGATCGGCTTCGAGGTGCAGCACGCGCGCGGCGGCCAGGCGGCGGCGCGCATCGTTGGCGAGGTCGCGGGCCTGCGCGCTCACGCCCGTGGCGTCGCCGGCGGGGGGCGTGCCGGCGCGCAACTCCGCGGCCTGGCGGCGCGCTTCGGCGATGGCATCGGTGAGTTCGTTGGCCCGGGTGATGGCCGCCGCCAGGTCCGCGCCGACGGTGCCCAGCTCGATCGCGGTCTGTTCGGCGGCGCGGCGCAGTTCGCTCAGGCGGCGCGCGAGTTCGTCGCGCGCGGCCAGCTGCGGAAGCTCGCTGCGCCACTTGCGGAACTCCGCGGCGGTGTCGGCTTCCACGACCCGCTGCAGGCGCGCTCTCTCGGTGAGGGTGGCGGCCGCCGCGTCGCGCCAGGCGCGGGCCTCGGCCAGCAATCGATCGGCCTCGCTGTCATCGCCGGCCGCGGCCTCGATGGCGGCTTCCACCGTCTTGCGCGTGGCCTCGTCGAGCCCGCTTTCGGCCGCCAGCGCGGTGCGCGCCCGTTCCAGGCGGGGGCCGAGGGCCGGCGGCGGAGCCTCGGCGGCGGGCGGAGGGATCTGGGCGGCCAGGCCGGCGCTCCACAGCGCCAGGAACAGGAACAGCGGTCGCATCATGCCGGCGGGAGGCTCCTGTGGGGGACGGCTAGCATCGCAGACTTGCGGCGGTCCGCGGCCGGAGGGTATCATGCCGCTCTTTTCCCGCCGGGCTCCATGCTTCGGCCCCGCAGAGCACTCCCATGAAAGCCGATATCCATCCCAAGTATCAGGACGTCGTGTTCCAGGACCTGTCCTCGGACTTCTCGTTCCTCACCCGTTCGACGCTCTCCTCGAAGGAGAAGGTCAAGTGGGAAGACGGCCAGGAATACCCGCTGATCAAGGTGGATATCTCCTCGCAGTCGCACCCGTTCTACACGGGCAAGCACAAGATCATGGACACCGGCGGCCGCGTCGACAAGTTCCGCAAGCGCTACGCCAAGTCCTGATCGCGCAGCGCGCGTGCCGCGTGCGCGCGTGACAAAAACGGCACGATTCCGCAAACGCCGCACGGTAACCCGGGCGGCGTTTTGCTGTGCGATAATTTTTCGCTTATCGCACGACAGAATCAGGAGCATCCCGTGAACGACACGCAGAGCGTCGTCCTCAACGATCCCGGCAACGAAAAATCCTCGACGCTGCCGCTGGTGCGCGGGTCGCTCGGCCCTGCCGCCGTCGACATCGGCAAGCTGTACAAGGACACCGGTCATTTCACCTTCGACCCGGGTTTCGTCAGCACCGCCAGCTGCAAGAGCGCCATCACCTACATCGACGGCGACGAGGGCGTGCTGCTCTACCGCGGTTATCCGATCGAGCAGCTCGCCAAGCATTCGAGCTTCCTCGAAGTGGCCTACCTGCTGATCAACGGCGAGCTGCCGAGCGCGCAGCAGTTCGATGTGTTCTCGCACGAAGTCACGCACCACACGATGATGCACGAGGCCTTCAAGGGCTTCCTCTCGGGCTTCCGCCACGACGCGCACCCGATGGCGATGATGACCGGCATGATCGGTTCGCTCGCCGCGTTCTACCACGACACGCTCGACATGGAAGATCCGGAGCAGCGCCG
>CAMLOR010000386.1 GCA_946481615.1 uncultured Aquimonas sp. | reverse complement strand
CAACCGCGAGGAAGACAAGAAATTCCACGAGCTGGTCGGCGCGCGCAACAAGGCCGATCCGCTGATCCATTCGGTGCGCGCCATGATCAAGGAGCACGGCGACAAGGCGCCGGGCGAGATCGGCGCCATCGAGTCGGCGCTGTCGGACCTGGAGTCGGCCATGAAGGGCGACGACCAGGGCCAGATCGAGGCCAAGACGCGCAAGCTCGAACAGGCCGCACAGGCGCTGGCGCAGGCCGCGCAGGGCGGCGGCGCGGGCCCGCAGGACGCGGGCGGGGCGCAGGCGCCGGGCCACGACGATGTGGTCGACGCCGAGTTCACCGAGGTCAAGGACGACAAGAAGTAGTCGCCGTCACGGGCGCGGGATCGGTAAATCCCTTACCATCCCGCGCCCTTTGCTTTAGCCCGCAGCCGCCAGCGATCCGATGTCCAAGCGCGATTACTACGAAGTCCTCGGGGTGGCCAAGACCGCCAGCGACGAGGAATTGAAGAAGGCCTATCGCCGCTGCGCGATGAAGCACCACCCCGACCGCAATCCCGGCGATGCGGCGGCGGAAGCGTCCTTCAAGGAATGCAAGGAAGCCTACGAAGTCCTGAGCGAACCGGCCAAGCGCCGCGCCTACGATGCGCACGGCCACGCCGCCTTCGAGCAGGGCCGCGGCCCCGGCGGGCCAGGCGGTGCGGATTTCGGCGATATCTTCGGGGATATTTTCGGCGACATCTTCGGTGGCGGCCGGGCGCGCCAGCAGGCGCGGCGCGGTGCCGATCTGCGCCTGGTCATGGAACTCGACCTCGAAGAGGCCGTCTTCGGCGTCGAACGCCAGATCGAGGTTCCTACGCTGGTGCCCTGCGAGCCGTGCAAGGGCTCCGGTTCGGAAGATGGCAAGGTGCAGACCTGCCCGACCTGCCGCGGCGCCGGCCGCGTGCGCATGCAGCAGGGCATTTTCTCGGTGCAGCAGGCTTGCCCGAACTGCCACGGCAGCGGCAAGTCCATCACCAATCCGTGCAAGGAATGCCGCGGCAACGGCCGCATCGAGGACGAGAAGACGCTGTCGGTGAAGATCCCGGCCGGCGTCGACAACGGCGACCGCATCCGCCTGGCGGGCGAGGGCGAGGCCGGTCCGGTGGGTTCGCCGCCGGGCGATCTCTACGTCGAGGTGCGCGTGCGCGAGCACGTCATCTTCCAGCGCGACGGCGACGATCTTTACTGCGAGGTGCCGATCCGCTTCTCGCAGGCCGCGCTCGGCGACCGCATCGAAGTGCCCACGCTCGACGGCCAGGCCGAGATCAAGATCCCGTCCGAAACCCAGACCGGCAAGTTGTTCCGCCTGCGCGGCAAGGGCGTGAAGTCGGTGCGCAGCTCCGGCCCCGGCGATCTGCTCTGCCGGGTCGTGGTGGAGACGCCGATTAATCTCACGGCCGAGCAGCGCCGCCTGCTGGAAGAATTCGAAACCACCTTCACCGGCGAAGACGCCAAGCGTCACTCGCCGCGTTCGAGCGGCTTCCTCGATGGCGTGAAGGCGTTCTGGGACCGGATGACGTCCTGATCCCGTGGTAGGTTCGCGACCCATGAGCGAACCATTGCGGCTCCTGATCCACGGTGCCAGCGGCCGCATGGGCCGCACCTTGCTGCGGCTGGCGGCCGAGGACGCGCGTTTCGCCGTCGTCGCGGCTGTTTCCGGGCAGGGAAGAGCCTTGCCCGAGGCCGGTGCCGTACCCGTCCTCGCCGTCGATGCGCTCGATTCGGCACCGCCTTTCGACGTCTGCATCGACTTCAGCCTGGCCGAAGGTTTCGAGCGCATCGTTGCGTTCTGCGAAGCACGCGGCACGCCGCTCGTGAGCGGCACCACCGGCCTCGACGATGCACAGCGCGCAGCGCTCGACCGCGCAGCCGAACGTATCCCGCTGCTCTGGGCCTCGAACTTCAGCCTCGGCGTGGCCGTGCTCACCGACTTGGTGCGGCGCGCCTCGGCAGCCCTGCCGGCCTGGGCGGTCGACATCGTCGAATCGCACCACGTGCACAAGAAGGACGCGCCCTCCGGCACGGCGCTCACGCTGGGGGCCGCCACCGGCCGAGCCGACCTCCACTACGCCAGTCTGCGCGCGGGCGACATCGTCGGCGAACACACCGTCCAGTTCACCGGCCTGGGCGAACGCCTGGAGCTCGTCCACCGCGCCACCAACCGCGATCTGTTCGCGCGCGGTGCGCTCGAGGCCGCCGCGCGGCTAGTGGGCCGTCCGGCCGGCCGGTACACGATCGCCGATGTGGTATTGGGCCTATCCATGGCCTAGACATGCCCCATTCCGGGGCATAGACTGGTCCGAAAGGAGGCCGCTATGTCCGTCGCCACCATAAAGACCCAGCTCCCGGCCGAGCTCAAGGCCGAAGCCGAGAAGACCCTGCGCGAGCTGGGCCTGGATCTCACCACCGGCATCCGCATGTTCCTGGCGCAGGTAGTGCAGCAGGGCGGGATCCCGTTCCCGGTGAAGCTCTACACGCAGCCGAATGCGAAGACGCTCAAGGCGATCGAGGATTCGTACGCGGGCCGTATGATCGAAGGTGACCTCGAGGAACTGTTCGCTCAGGTAGAACGCAAACGTTGATACCTGGCAGCGGCGGGGAGGCCGCTGTCATGGCATCGAGATGCTTCGTTCATTCCGTTGAATTCCGGCGCGACATGGACCGCGCCGTGAAGCATCGCAAGTGTGATTTCGAACAGCTCAAGGATGTCACGCGCCGCTTGCTGGCGGGCGAGCCGCTCGAGCCTCGCCACAAGGACCACGCGCTCCGCAGCCGCTACCCGGACCGCCGCGGCGGCTTCACCGATTGCCGCGAGTGCCACGTCTCCAACGATTGGCTGATCGTCTACCGCTATCCCGACGCCCGTACCGTGCACTTCATCCGCACCGGCACCCACGCCGACCTGTTCTGACGCGGCCGACCCGCGTACAATCGCCGCTCGCCTGATCCCCTCTTCACCGACCCACGGACC
>CAMLOR010000385.1 GCA_946481615.1 uncultured Aquimonas sp. | reverse complement strand
AAGGTCGGCATGGTGTTCCAGAAGCCGGTGCCGTTCCCGATGTCGATCGAGGACAACATCTCGTACGGCATCAAGCACTACGAGAAGCTGTCGAAGCCGGACATGGCCAACCGCGTCGAGCAGGCGTTGCGCCAGGCCGCGCTGTGGGACGAGGTGAAGGACAAGCTGCGGCAGAGCGCGCTCGGCCTCTCGGGCGGCCAGCAGCAGCGCCTGTGCATCGCGCGCGCCATCGCGCTGGCGCCCGAAGTGGTACTGCTCGACGAACCGACGTCGGCGCTCGACCCGATCTCCACGGCTCGCATCGAGCAACTGATCGCCGAACTGCGCCGCGAGTACACCTTCGTCATCGTCACCCACAACATGCAGCAGGCGGCGCGCGTGTCCGACTACACCGCCTTCATGTACCTGGGCGAACTGGTGGAACACGGCGAAACCGAAGCGCTGTTCACGCGGCCGCAGAAGCCGCAGACCGAAGACTACATCACCGGACGGTTCGGCTAATGCCAACGACCCACGACCACATCGTCAAGAGCTACGACATCGAGCTGCATCGCCTCACCGGCGAGATCGTGCGCATGGGCGAGATCGCCGTGCACCAGGTGCGCGCCGCGATCGACGCGCTGCAGCGCCGCGACTCGCGCAACGCCGAGCGCGTGGTGGCCAACGACGCGGCCATCGACTCGCTGGAGCAGGAAGTCAGCCACGACGTGCTGCGCCTGCTGGCGCTGCGCCATCCCATCGCGCGCGACCTGCGCGAAGTGACGGCGGCGCTGCGCATCGCCAGCGACATCGAACGCATCGGCGACTACGCCGCGAACGTGGCCAAGCGCTCCATCGTGCTGAACCTGACGCCGGCAGTGGCGCCGGCGGCGCGCCTGGCCGCGCTGGCCGACATCGCGGCGGAGATGCTGGGCGAGGTGCTCAACGCCTACCGCGAACGCGATCCCGAGCGGGCGCGCGCCGTGCGCGACCGCGACCCCGCGCTCGACGATCTGTACACCGCGCTGTTCCGCGAACTGCTCACCTACATGATGGAAGAGCCGCGCAACATCACCGCCTGCGCGCACCTGCTGTTCATGGCCAAGAACCTCGAACGCATCGGCGACCACGCCACCAACATCGCCGAGAACGTCTACTTCCTCGTGCAGGGCGAGCACCTGCCCGCCGAACGCGACAAGCGCGACCTCACCAGCTCGCCCGCCGACGACTGAAGACCGGTTGCGCGGCCGCGGGGCGCGGGTCGAGAATCCGCGCGTGGACATCACCGATATCGCCTTCGGCGTCACCGACTGGGATGCCGTCGAACGCACCACGCACCGCGGCGAACAGGGTATCGCCATCTGGCGCACGCGCCAGTTCGGCGCGCTGCGCGTGCGCATGGTCGACTACTCGCCGGGCTATTTCGCCGATCACTGGTGCTCGAAAGGCCACGTCCTGCTTTGCCTCGGAGGCGAACTGGAAACCGAACTGGCCGACGGACGCCGCTTCACGCTGCGGCCCGGCATGAGCTACCAGGTGGCGGACGGCGCCGAGCCGCATCGCTCGCGCACCGCCACCGGCGCAACGCTTTTCATCGTGGACTGATGCCATGGTGAACGGAGCCTGCCCTTGCGGCGCGGTGCGATTCGAAGCCGACCTGCCTTCGAAGTGGGTGGCGCACTGCCACTGCTCGATGTGCCGCCGCTGGCACGGCGCGCCCTACGTCACCTGGGTCGGCATGGAGGCCGCGAAGGTGCGTGTCGAAGGCGACACGCTGCGCTGGCACGCCTCCAGCCCACCCGCGCAACGCGGTTTCTGCGGCACCTGCGGCGCGATGATGTTCTTCCGCTCCGAACGCTGGCCCGGCGAACTCCACATCGCACTGCCGCACTTCGCCGACCCGGTCGACCGCGCGCCGCAATCGCATGCGTTCTGGAGCGATCACGTGGAATGGGCGTCGATCGATCCGAACGACGGATTGCCGCGGAAAGGCTGAGGATGCGCGGCGATCGCGTCTGGCGCGTCTACGGGATGCAGGGCGGCCGCACCGAGGACGTCGGCTTCGGTACTTCTCACCCCCGCGAGGCGAGGTCGACATTCTTCCCCGTGCCGATGCGCTTCGATCTGGCCACCGGCAGGCCGTGCGATTGGCGCCGCGAGCGCAACTCCGGTTTCGACTGACCAGGGCAGTGAGACGGATGCTTGCAACCATCGAGCCCTGGACGCCGCCCGATCGCGACGCCGTGATCGACTTCATCCTCGGCATCCAGCGCGGCGAGTTCGGCGTTCCGATAACCGCCGCCGACCAGCCCGATCTCGCCGATGTCGCCGGCTTTTACGGCAAGGGCCGTGGCGGCTTCTGGGTTGCGCGCGAAGAAGCGGCGATCGTGGGCACCGTCGGCTTGCTCGATCACGGCGACGGGGCCGCACTGCGCAAGATGTTCGTGCGCTCCGACCGCCGCGGACGCGCGCACGGCCTCGCCGAACGGCTGATCGCCCAAGTGCTGGGCCATGCAGGCACTGCCGGCCTGCGCACGCTGCGGCTCGGAACGCGTCCCGACATGCTCGCCGCGCACCGCTTCTACGAGAAGCACGGCTTCCGGCGCGTCGATGAAACCGAGTTGCCGGCTACGTTTCCCCGCATGCGCGTGGATTCGGTGTTCTATCGGCTCGACCTCGGCTGAGCGCCGATCGCTGCGAATCGGGCAACGCGTTCATGGACGTTCCTCCCGCCGGGCGGCAGCCCTCGTCCAGCTCAAGGCCACACGCGATTGAGCGGATCGAACTCCACGGTGACGCGCTCGCTGCCCCGCCAACCGAAGCCGCACACCGCCAGCGGGCCTTCGTCGAGCGGGTCGAGGCCGAAGGCGCGTTCGATCTCGATTTCGTTGATGGCCGAGGTGATGAAGGCGCCGAGGCCATGCTCGGTGGCGGCCAGGTACAGCGTCTGGGAAAGATGACCGATGTCGAGCGTCATCGCGCGATAGGCCTTGGCGTGGTTGCGGTATTTCCAGAAGCTGCGTTTGAAGCGCGGCGCCAG
>CAMLOR010000384.1 GCA_946481615.1 uncultured Aquimonas sp. | reverse complement strand
CGATCCATTTCATGACCGAGCCGCCGAACATCTTGCCGCCGAAGTTGACGTCGGTCGGCTCGGCCAGGAAGCGCAGGACGATTTCGCGTTCGCGGCCGGCCATGGCGGGCTCCTCAGACGTTGAAGCGGAAGTGCAGGACGTCGCCTTCCTGCACCAGGTATTCCTTGCCTTCCAGGCGCAAGCGGCCGGCTTCCTTGGCGCCGGCCTCGCCGTTGTACTTGATGAAATCGTCGTAGGCGATGGTCTCGGCGCGGATGAAGCCGCGCTCGAAATCGGTGTGGATGACACCCGCCGCCTGCGGCGCGGTGGCGCCCTTGAACACCGTCCAGGCCCGCACTTCCTTCACGCCGGCGGTGAAATAGGTCTGCAGGCCCAGCAGCTTGTAGCCGGCGCGGATCACGCGGTTGAGACCGGGCTCCTCGAGGCCGAGGTCGGCCAGGAAGACGTCGCGGTCGGCGTCGTCGAGCTGGCTCATCTCCTCCTCGATGGCGGCGCAGACCGGCACCACTTCGGCACCTTCCTGCACGGCGCGCTCGCGCACGCGGTCGAGGTGCGGGTTGTTCTCGAAGCCGTCTTCCTTGACGTTGGCCACGTACATGACCGGCTTCATCGTCAGAAGGAAATACTCGCGCAGCAGCGCCTTCTCCTCGGGCGACAGCTTCATCGAACGGACGGGCTTGCCCTCGTTCAAGTGGTCGCGCACCGGCTTGAGCACGTCGCGCTTGGCGATCGATTCCTTGTCGCCGGTCTTGGCGGCGCGCTCGTGGCGGTTGAGCGCCTTTTCCACCGATTCCAGGTCGGCCAGGGCCAGCTCGGTGTCGATGGTCTCGATGTCGGCGATCGGGTCGACCTTGCCGGCCACGTGCACGATGTCGCCGTGCTCGAAGCAGCGCACCACGTGCGCGATGGCGTCGGTCTCGCGGATGTTGGCGAGGAACTTGTTGCCCAGGCCCTCGCCCTTGCTGGCGCCGGCCACGAGACCGGCGATGTCGACGAACTCGACGGCCGTCGGCACCACCTTCTGCGGCTTCACGATCTTCGATAGCGCGTCCAGGCGCGGATCGGGCACCGGCACCACGCCGACATTCGGATCGATGGTGCAGAAGGGGAAATTCGCCGCGGCGATGCCCGCCTTGGTCAGCGCATTGAAGAGCGTGGACTTGCCGACGTTCGGCAGGCCCACGATGCCGCATTTGATGCCCATGGGTTTCGCAGTTCCTTCGTGGCTACGCCGGCTTCGGCGTATGCAGTCGTTTCATGGCTTCGTTGAGGTCGCCGCGCAGCGCCAGCGGCAGCACGCCCAGCGCGTCGTCGACCGAGCGCAGGATGCTCGCCTCGTCGTCGCGGCCCGGGCGCCCCAGCACCCAGGGCGTAACGCGGTCCTTGTGCCCCGGATGGCCGATGCCCAACCGCAGGCGGTGGTACTTGCCGTGGCCCAGGTGCTGCGTGATGTCGCGCAGCCCGTTCTGGCCGCCGTGGCCGCCGTCGAACTTCAGCCGCGCCGTGCCGGGCGGCAGGTCGAGCTCGTCGTGCGCCACCAGCATGTGTTCGGGCTCGATCTTCCAGTAGCGCAGCGCGCTCGCCACGGCGAGGCCCGAGCGATTCATGAAGGTCGAGGGTTTCAGCAGGTAGACCGTGCCGCCTTCGAGCACGACCTTCGCCGTCTCGCCGTGCAGCTTCGATTCCGCGCCGAAGCGCGCGCCCTGCGCCTGCGCCAGGGCGTCAATAAACCAGAACCCGGCGTTGTGCCGGGTTCGGGAGTGTTCGGCCCCGGGGTTGCCGAGGCCGACGATGAGACGCAACGCGTCGATTTACTTCTTCTCGGGCGTGGTCTGCTTGGCGGCCGGCACATCGGCCGCGGGCGCCGCGGCGTCGGCCGCCGGCTCCACTTCTTCCTTGAGCTGGCGGGCGAGCACGACGGCCACGTCGTGTTCCTTGCCGAGCTTCAGTTCCGGGATCTCGACGCCGTTCGGCAGCTTGATATCCGAAAGATGCAACACGTCGCCTTCCTTGATGTTCGACAGGTCGATCTCGATGAACTCCGGCAGATCGCCCGGCAGGCACGAGATTTCGACGTCGTTGAGCTCGTGCATGATCACCACGCCCGAGGTCTTGCCGGCCGGCGACTTTTCCTGGTTCAGGAAGTGCAGCGGCACCGACACGCGGATGGCCTCGTTGGCCGACACGCGCTGGAAGTCGATGTGCATGATCGTGGGCTTGAACGGATGGCGCTGCATATCGCGCAGCAGGACCTTTTCCGGGGTGCCGTCGAGCTCGAGGTCGAGGATGGCCGAGTAGAACCACTCGTGCTGCGACGCGAGGTACACGTCGTTGTGCAGGAGCTGGATCGAGACCGGGTCCTTGTGACCGCCGTACAGGATGGCCGGGACCTGGTCCGCGCGACGCAGGCGGCGGCTCGCACCCTTGCCTTCGTCCTTGCGGCCAGTGGCCTTGATGATGTGTTGTGCCATGACAGTGTTGCCTTTGCAGTGATGAACCGCCTCGCGGCGGTGATGGGCCTCGCCCGCGACCAGGCGAGGTGAAAAGCTAGTCCACGTACAGCGAGGAAACCGACTCGCCGAACGCGATGCGGCGGATGGTCTCCGCCAGCAGTTCCGCCACCGACAGCTGCCGGATGCGGTTCGATGCCCTTGCCGCTTCGCCCAGCGGGATGGTGTCCGTCACCACCAGCTGGTCGAGCTGCGAATTCTCCAGGTTGGCGATCGCGGGGCCGGACAGCACGGGATGCGTGCAGTACGCCACCACGCGTTTCGCGCCGTGGTCTTTCAATGCCGCCGCCGCCGCGCAGAGCGTGCCCGCGGTGTCGACGATGTCGTCGACCAGCACGCAGGTCTTGCCCGCCACGTCGCCGATGATGTTCATGACCGTGGCCACGTTCGCCTTCGGACGGCGCTTGTCGATGATGGCGAGGTCGGCGTCGTCCAGGCGCTTGGCGATCGCCCTTGCACGCACCACGCCGCCGACGTCCGGCGAGACCACGATGACATTCTGCGTGCCCTGCT
>CAMLOR010000383.1 GCA_946481615.1 uncultured Aquimonas sp. | reverse complement strand
GCCGCAGCGCCGACCGCGTGCTCTGCCTGTTCCCGATGGAGCCGCCGATCTACGCAAGGTACGGCGTCGATGCGCGCTTCGTCGGCCATCCGCTGGCCGATGCCCTGCCGCTGCAGCCCGACCGCGAAGCCGCGCGCGCCGCGCTCGGCGTGCCGCGCGAGGCCAGCGTGCTGGCGGTGCTGCCCGGATCGCGGCTCGGCGAAATCCACCGCCTCGGCGCCATCTTCCTCGACGCCGCGGCGCGCGTATCGAGCGAAACACCCGGCCTGCAGATCCTGATCCCGGCCGCCAACGCCGCCTGCCGCGACGCGTTGACGGACCTGCTCGCGCAACATCCGCTGCCGAACGCGCGCCTGCTCGACGGCCGTGCCCACGAGACCATGATCGCCAGCGATCTGGTCCTGCTCGCCTCCGGCACCGCCACGCTCGAAGCCCTGCTCGCCAAGCGCCCGATGGTCGTGGCCTATCGCATCGCGCCGCTCACATACAGCATCGTCACGGCCTTGCGCATGATGAAGACCGACCGCTTCAGCCTGCCCAACGCGCTGGCCGGCGAAACCATCGTCCCCGAACTCATGCAGCACGACTGCACGCCGGAAAACCTCGCACGCGAGCTGCTGGCCTGGCTGCGCGATCCCGGCCGCCTCGCCGCCGCGCAGCCGCGCTTCGAAGCCATCCACCGCGAACTGCGCCGCGATGCTTCGGTGCGCGCGGCGGAAGCCATCGCCGAACTGATCGGCGGCCAGTATTCGGGTGCGGCCGAACCGGCCTGGCCGACCCGCTAAACTCGCTGCATGGCCCGTTCCCGCTTCCCCCTCCCCGGCGATCCGCTCGCCGCCGGCATCGACGAAGCCGGCCGCGGCCCGCTGGCCGGGCCGCTGGTGGTGGCGGCAGTGATTCTCGATCCGGCGCGCCGCATCAACGGCATCGCCGATTCCAAGCAATTGACCGAGGCCGAGCGCGAGAAGCTCTACCTGCGCATTGTCGAGCGTGCCAACGCATGGAGCGTGGTGGTGATCGAGGTCGAGGAAATCGACCGCATCAACATTTTCCAGGCCACGATGCACGGCATGCGGCGCGCGCTGCTGGCATTGCCGCGCGTGCCGGAGATCGCGCTGGTCGATGGCAACCGGCTGCCGCCGGACCTGCCCTGCCCCGCGCGCGCCATTGTGGGCGGCGACGATTCCGAGCCCGCCATCGGCGCCGCCTCGATCATCGCCAAGGTGACGCGCGACCGCCTGATGTGCGAGTTCGACGCGCATCATCCGGCCTACGGTTTCGCCCGCCACAAGGGCTATTCCACGCCCGAACACTTCGAGGCGCTGCGCGTGCACGGGCCCTGCGTCCTGCACCGGCGCAGTTTCGCGCCGGTGCGCGCCACGATGCAGGCCGGGCTCGACTTCGCCTGCGAAGACTGAACGCCGGCGGCGTCAGCCGCAGCTTTCGGAGAACTCCACGACGGTGGTGCGGCACGACAGCGGCAGGTAGCGGCCCTGCGTGGTGTCGCCGTCCGAAGAAGCGTAGTAGCACGACCATTCGACGTCGTTGTTGGTGCAGCGATGCGCGTCCAGGCGCGCCTGGATCACCTCGCCGCCGACGCCCAGCTCAACTTCGTCAACGTCGATGATGAGGGTCGAGAAGTCGTCGTCGGTCCGCACGTAGGTGCCGACCTCGCAGACGTCGGTGGCGCGGCTGGGAGTGACGTCGGCCAATTGCGGCATGACGTGCTCGTCGATCACCGCCTCGGAGATCTTGAGTTTGACCGGCGCCTGCAGCGACAGGCATTCGGAAACCCTCGTGCGCGCCGAATAGTCGAGGTACGCCGGTATCGCGAAGGCCAGCATGATCGCGATGATCGCGATCACCATCATGATCTCGAGCAGGGTGAAACCGTGTTGCAGCTTGCGCATCGGAGGTTCTCCGGCCCGCCCCCTGACGGACCTTCCACAACGCGCCAGCACGAGGCGTGCCAACCGTGGTTCTCTGTTTCCCCCGCGGAAAACGCATGGTTTCGCTACGGCGATCGTGACGGTCGAGGTCACTTTGCGACACGCATTGCAGTGACTTCCGGCACCGTCCCGGAAGTCACCATGACTTTCCGATGCGGAATTTTCCGTCACCTTCGGGCGTCATCCTGCATCACAAGGGGAACGCTTCCGCAGGGAAGCCCTTCACGGAAGGAGCCGCGCCATGCGCATCGAATTCAATCTCTCCGAACACGATCCGGCGATGGCGCCCTTGCGCCAGGCCTGGCGGCAGGCCGGCGCGCGCCACGCCGGCCGCCACGCCGCGCTCGCGCAGCGGGCGCGCGAGCGCCATGCCGAGCTCGGGAACGTCGCGATGCCGGGCGCCGTGCGCGAACCGCTGAGCGTGGTGCCCGGCGTGGCCGATCTGCTCGATTCGCCGCACTGGCGCGCTGATGACGCCGCGCGCGAGAACTTCGCCGGCGCACTGGCCTATTTCGTCGAGCCCGACGATCTGATCCCGGACGACAACGCCCGCTTCGGCTTCCTCGACGATGCCTTCGTCCTGCAACTGGCGCTGGCCGAATCGCGCCACGAGTGGTTCGCCTGGTGCGACTATGTCGACTACGTGGCCGCACATCCGGATGAAACCGGCATCGACCGCGAGACCTGGATGCAGCGCCGCCGCGCGCGTTTCGACCAGGAATTGCGCCGCCGCAACGACGCCGGCTATCCCGCCGATGGCCGCCGCGACCAGAGCTACGTCGACACCCGCCGCTACACCGCCATGCCGATGGCCCTCGTGCGCTTCGGCGTGCGCTGATCTCCGCGTCCCCCTCCCTCCGCGCGCCAAGGATGGCATCGCGGGGGCTTTTGGATGCATCGCGGGATGCGGTGCGTGTGGGTAGAGCAGCCGCGTACTTCCGTCATTCCCGCGCAGGCGGGAATCCAGTGGCTTGTGCGCGCCGCTTCGACCTCACTGGGTCCCCGCCTGCGCGGGGACGACGAAAGGGTGAGGAGTGCTCTTGCCGGGGTGGGGTGGCCGGCCCTGCGAAGGCGGCTGGAGGCGGA
>CAMLOR010000382.1 GCA_946481615.1 uncultured Aquimonas sp. | reverse complement strand
AATTCGGCATAGGCCTCGTCGACGACCACGAGCACCGGCTCCGGCACGCGCGCCAAGAAATCGGCGAACGCCTGCGCGCCGAACCAGGTGCCCGTCGGGTTGTTCGGATTGGCGATGTACACCAGCTTGGTGCGCGGACCGATCGCTTCCAGCAGCGCGGCGAGGTCGTGGCCGCGCGGCATCGCATGCTCGCGCGGATGCGGCGGCGCCAGCCGCAGTTCCGCGCCCGCGGCCTGCGCCGCCAGCGCGTACACCGCGAAGCCGAACTTGGAGGCGACCACCTCGTCGCCCGGCCCGGCGAACACCTGCCCGAACTGCATCAGCAGTTCGTGCGAACCGTTGCCGAGCAGGATCGATTCCACCGGCACGCCGTGCTTCGCGGCCAGCGCGCGCTTCAGGTCGCCGCCGAGCGGATCGGGATACCGGTAGATGTCGGCCAGCGCATCGAGGATGGCTTGCCGCGCCCGCGGCGAGGGCCCGTGCGAATTCTCGTTCGAGCCCAGTTCGACCAACGCGCCCTGCGCGAAGCGGCGGCGGAATGCAACGAGGTCGTGCCCCGGGTCGTACGCCTTCAGCCGTTGGATCCCCGGCTGAGCGAAGCTCTCGAAGCGATGGCTCACAGCACCGCGACCGGATACGACCCGAGCACCTTCACGTCCTGCGCCAGCTCGCGCGCCTCGTCGATGGCGTTCTTCATCGCCTCGTCGTGGATGTGGCCGCCGATGTCGACGAAGAAGGCGTACTGCCACTTGCCGGTGTGTCCGGGGCGCGACTCGATGCGGTTCATCGATAACCCATGGCGCGCGAACGGCGAAAGCACGTTGTAGAGCGCGCCCGGCTGATCCTTGATGAAGATCAGCAGCGAGGTGCGGTCGTGGCCGGAGGTCGGGAACAGTTCGCGGCCGATCACGAGGAAGCGCGTGGTGTTGTCGGGCCGATCCTCGATGGGACCTGCGACGATCTTCAGCCCGTACACGTTCGCCGCCGCGGCTCCCGCGATCGCGGCGGCGTCGTCGGCGTTGCGCGCACGGCGCGCGGCCTCGGCGTTGCTCGACACCGCGATCTTCTCGATCTTCGGCAGATGCTCGCGCAGCCAGGCCTTGGTCTGGGCAAAGGACTGCGGATGCGAGTAGATGCGCTCGATGTCCTCGATGCGGCCGCTGCGGCTGAGCAGGTGCTGGTGCACCCGCAGCTCCACCTCGCCGCAGATCTTGAGCTTCGAGGTCAGGAACATGTCGAGCGTCGACTGGATCGTGCCCTGGGTGGAGTTCTCCACCGGCACCACGCCGAAATCGGCGTTGCCGTTCTCCACTTCCTGGAACACTTCCTCGATGCTCTCCAGCGGCAGCCCGTGCGCCGAGTGGCCGAAGTGCTTGTGCACGGCCTGCTGCGAGAACGTGCCTTCCGGCCCGAGGAAGCCGACCTTGAGCGGCTCCTGCTGCGCCAGGCACGCGGACATGATCTCGCGGAACAGCCGCACCAGCACTTCGTCGTTGAGCGGGCCGTCGTTGCGGTCGACGACCATGCGCAGCACTTGCGCCTCGCGCTCGGGGCGGTAGTAGTCGATCGCGGCTTTCAGCGGCCCCTTGGCCTTGCCGACCTGCTGCGCCCACTGCGCGCGCTCGGCGATGAGCTGCTGGATGGTGCGGTCGATGCCGTCGATGCGCGCGCGCACCTCCGACAGTTCGGGCTTCGCGGGTTCCGCGGCTTTCGGCGGCGCGGGCTTCTTCGGTGCGGCTTTCTTGCGCGTGGCCATCACACTTTCCGTACCGAGAGGATGCCGTCGATGCCGGCGATCTCGTCGAGGATGGCCTGATCCACCTCGCTGTCGGTGTCGACCAGCGTGTAGGCCAGATCGCCGCGCGAGGCGTTGTGCATCTGGTGGATGTTCACGCCCGCCGCGCCCAGGGCGTGCGAGAGCTGGCCGATCATGTTCGGCCGGTTCTGGTTGGCGATGCACAGCCGCGAGGTGCCTTCGCGCGGCATGCGCGTATTCGGGAAGTTGACCGAGTTCTGCACGTTGCCGTTCTCGAGGAAATCGCGCAGCTGGTCGGCCACCATCATCGCGCAGTTCTCTTCGGCCTCCTGGGTCGAGGCGCCCAGATGCGGCAGGCCGATCACGCGCGGATTGCCGAGCAACTCCGGCTGCGGGAAATCGGTGACGTAGCGGCCGATCCTGCCGGAGGCCAGGCCCTGCTTCAGCGCCTCCGCATCGACGATGCCTTCGCGCGCGAAATTGAGCAGCACGACGCCGTCCTTCGCGAAGTTCAGCGAGTTCGCGTTGAAGATGCCGCGCGTCGCGTCGTTGAGCGGCACGTGGAAGGTGACGAAGTCCGACGCCGCGTAAAGTTCGTTGAGACTGCCCGCCTTCACCACGTCGGCCGAAAGCTGCCAGGCGCCCTCCACGGTCATGTGCGGATCGAAGCCATAGACCGTCATGCCGAGCGCGCGCGCCGCGTTGGCCACCTTCACGCCGATCGCGCCCAGGCCGATCACGCCCAGCGTGCGGCCGGAAAGCTCGATGCCGACGAAGCGCTTCTTCTCCGCTTCGATGGCGTGATGCGGATCGGGATTACCGGCGAGCCCGCCGACGAAGCCGAGCGCATCGCCCACGTTGCGCGCCGCCAGCAACATGCCGGCGAGCACCAGTTCCTTCACCGCGTTCGCGTTCGCGCCCGGCGCGTTGAACACCGGGATGCCGCGCGCACTCATCGCAGCGACGGGGATGTTGTTGGTGCCGGCACCGGCGCGCGCGATGGCGCGTACCGACGCCGGGATTTCCAGCTTGTGCATGTCGGCCGAGCGCAGCAGGATCGCGTCGGGCGCAGCGACCTCGTTTGCCACCGAGTATTTGTCTTTCGGCAGGCGATCGAGGCCGCACTTGCTGATGTTGTTGAGCGTCTGGATCGTGTACATGGATCGGATCACCCGTGTTTCCGGGCGAACTCGCCCATGAAGTCCACCAGCGCCTGCACGCCTTCGAGCGGCATCGCGTTGTAGATCGAGGCGCGCATGCCGCCGACGGCGCGGTGGCCCTTGAGCGCGA
>CAMLOR010000381.1 GCA_946481615.1 uncultured Aquimonas sp. | reverse complement strand
CGCGGGCGGCGCAACCCATCCCCGAACCCCCGAGCGCCCCCGCGTCCCGCCGCAACGCTCAAGCGCTCCCGGCGCCTCGCGAAAGCGCAATCGCCCCGACAAACCCACGCCACCGGAATTCGCGCACACGCCACGTGTCGCAGCGCAACCCGTGCGCGGTCAGCGCGAACTCGACCGCGCCGAAGCCTGCTTCCATGCCCGTGCCCAGCGCCTTCAGTACCGCCTCGCGTGCGCACCACAGCCGCAGGAAGGTTGCGCTGCGCCGCGGCGGTGGCAGCACCTCCAGCGCATCGGCTTCGCGAGCGGGGAACTGCGCGCGCGCAATCTGAAGCGCATTCGGCCGCTCGCGCAGCGGTTCGATGTCGATGCCGACCCGGCCGCGCTCGACCGCCGCCATGACCCACGCATCGCCCGCGTGCGCGATCGAGACATCGCCGTTGGCGCGCCGTGGCCGGCCGTTCGCATCGCGAACGATCGATTCGCCCAGCAGCCGCGATGCCACGTCCAACGAGTCCATTGCGTTCTGCCGTTCGAGCAGCCACACCCGCGCGCCGCCGAGGCGGGCGGGACGGTCAGCGGTGGCGCGCAGCGGTCGCATGCGCCCATCGTGGCATGCCGGCCCCTTGTGCCGCGTGCCGTTCCGGGCGAGGCTAATCGCGCTATTGGGGGAATCATGTCCGCAACACCCACCGACGCCCTGCCCGCGAGCCGCGGCGGCGAATTCCACGATCTGCTGTCCGGCCCGCCGTCGCGCCTGGTGGCCTTCGAGGCCGGCGCGCCCGTCGATGCCGCGCGCTTCCTGCGCCACGTGCACGGCGTGGCGGCGCTGCTGCCCGACACGCCGCAGGTGCTCAACCTGTGCGACGACCGCTACCGTTTCCTCGTGGGTTTCGCCGCGGCGCTGGCACGAGGCAAGACCACGCTGCTGCCGCCTTCGCGCGCGCGCGGCGTGATCGTCGAATTGCTCGCACGCCATCCGGGCGCCAGCCTGCTCGGCGATTGCGCGCTGGTCGAGAACGTGCGCACCGACACCGTGGCGCCCCTCCATCTGCGCCTGGGCGAAGAGATGCCGGAGGCCGACGGCGCGATGCCGCGCATCGACGGCGGCTTCCTCGCGGCGATCGGCTTCACCTCCGGCAGTTCGGGCCCGCCCAAGGCGCAGTACAAGTTCTGGGGCAGTTTCTGCACTTCCACGGCGCTCAATGCGCGGACGCTGGGTGCCGTGGCCGGCGCGCCGGCACATCTGGTGGCGACGGTGCCGCCGCAGCACATGTACGGCATGGAGACTTCCGTGCTGCTGCCGCTGCGCGGCGAGGTGGCCATCCACGGTTCGCGCCCGTTCTTCCCGGCCGACATCGCCGCCGCGCTGCAGGCCGTACCCGCGCCGCGCGTGCTGGTGACCACGCCCGTGCATCTGCGCACGCTGGTGGCGAGCGGCCAGACGCTGCCGCCGCTCGCCGCGATCCTCAGCGCCACCGCGCCGCTGTCGCAGGAACTGGCGCAGGCCGCGGAACGCGCCTTCGACACGCAGGTGCTGGAGTTCTTCGGCAGCACCGAAACCTGCGTCGTGGGGCATCGTTTCACCGCGCGCGAGGACGACTGGACGCAGTACGCGGGCGTGCGCTTTTCGCATCGCCCCGACGGCGCGCTGGTGGAAGCCGACTGGCTGCCCGGCGCGGTGGTGCTGCAGGACGTGATCGAGACGCTGCCCGGCCAGCGCTTCCGCCTCGCCGGACGCGCCAGCGATCACCTCGAAATCGCCGGCAAGCGCGCCTCGCTGGCCGAACTCACCCGCCGCCTGCTCGCCATCCCCGGCGTGCAGGACGCCGCCGTCTTCCAGCCCGAGGGCGAAGGCCCGGTGCAGCGCGTGGCGGCACTGGTGGTGGCGCCGGGGCTCGACGAAGCGTGCATCCTCGCGGCCCTGCGCGAAACGGTGGACCCGGTGTTCCTGCCGCGCCCGCTGCGGCTGTTGGACACGCTGCCGCGCAACGCCACGGGCAAGCTCATGCGGCAGGCCCTGCTCGACGCCCTGCGCGGCTGATCAGCCTTCGGGACCGAGCTTCGCAGCCATGCGCTCGTGGCGGATCAGCGCCGCCCAGCGCCGGCCGATATCGATCCACATCAGCAACGCGCCTTCCAGCAGCACGACGGCGCGGAACCGCGCGCGCTCCTCGGCGGCGCACAGCGCATGGCGCAGGCCGACGCCATCGGCCAGCAGTGAGCAACGCGCGAGGTGATAGCGATTGCTGAGCAGCCAGACGGTCTCGCCCGCGTCGCCCAGCAGGCGGCGCGCGTGGCGCAGATTCTCCAGCGTGTCGCGCGACTGATCCTCCAGCACCAGCGGCACCGACGCCGGCCAACCGCGTGCATGCAGCGCGCGGGCCGCGACCTCGGCTTCGCTCGGATGATCGCCGCCGCCCAGCAGCAACACGCGGGACACCTCGCCACGTTCGGCCAGTGCCTGCACGCGCTTCAAGCGCGCATCGAAATCGACATCCGGCACGCCGCCGGGGCAGTGCTTGCCGAACAACAGCACGGTGCCCCGCGCCTGTGTCACCGCGCGGCGCGCCACCCGCCAGACGTGCCAGACATAAGCCAGGTAAGCCAGCCCGCCCGTGCCGACGAACACCACCAGCGCCACGGCGAGCGCATGCAGGGCGTCGAGGTCGCGCAGCAGGCGCCGGCGATGGCGGTGGACGACGGTCATCGCACGCAGTTTCGCAAAAGCCCCCAGCGGCGCGCAGCCCACCGTCGTTCCCGCGCAGGCGGGAACCCAGCGACTTGGGCCCGACACGGAGCGAACGTCACTGGGCTCCCGCCTGCGCGGGAGCGACGGGCGCTCCGCATGTTGGCTCGCGGCTCAACGGTTCGTGCCGGGACTCCCGCCGGCGCGGGGCGGCGGGTGCGTCGCAGCGAGGCTTGCGCCCTGGCGGCAGCGGTCGCTGAACGCGTCCGGCCCCGGCCGATGGCTATACTCGGCGCCCCGCAGAAAGGCCGTTCCATGCCCGCCACCGCCCCGATGACGCCGCTCGCGGTCACCGCGCGCACCGCCACCACCGCCTGCGGCCGCGG
>CAMLOR010000380.1 GCA_946481615.1 uncultured Aquimonas sp. | reverse complement strand
CGACGATTCGCGCGAACGCGCCTTCCTGCATTCGCACAGCTACACCGGCAATCCGCTGGCGTGCGCCGCGGCGCTGGCCTCGCTGCGCATCTTCGGGAGCGATGACGTGCTCGTGCGCAATCGCGCCACGGCGGAGCGCATGCGCGAGCTGGCGCGCGGCGTCGGCGCGCACGCGCTGGTTGCCGACACGCGGCAGACGGGAATGATCGTCGCGTTCGAGCTCGCGGGCGTCGATCCGTCGCGCCGCGCGGGGCTCGCCGCCTATCGCCATGCGCTGGGACGCGGCGTCGTGCTGCGCCCGCTGGGCGACGTGCTTTACTGGATGCCGCCCTACTGCATCGGCGAAGACGAGTTGGAACTGCTCGCGGACGTCACCGCGTCCGCCATCGACGAGGTGGCCCGCGCATGCGCCTGACCCGCACCTACGTGGACGCTCCGCTCGCCGTCGGCGGCGTCGTGGCGTTGTCGGAGAATTCGACGGCGCATCTGGTGCGCGTGCTGCGCCTGGGCCTGGGCGAAGCCTGCGTCGTCTTCAACGGCGACGGCTTCGACTACGACGCGCGCCTGGTCTCGCTCGGAAAGCGCGGCGCGGAAGTCGAACTGATGGCGCGGCGCGAGGTGGCGAACGAATCGCCGCTGCGCATCACGCTGGCGCAGGGCGTGGCGCGCGGCGAGAAGATGGACCTCGTACTGCAGAAAGCCACAGAACTCGGCGTCGCCGCCATCGTCCCGCTGGTCACCGAACGCACCGAAGTCAGGCTCGATGCCGAGCGCGGCGAGAAACGCATCGCGCACTGGCGCGGCGTGATCGCGGCGGCGTGCGAACAGTCGGGCCGCGCGACGCTGCCCTCGCTGTCAGCACCGATCGGACTGCGCGAATGGACGGGGCAGGCCGCGCCCGGCTGGTACCTCAACCCGAACGGCGAAGACTCGCTGCACGACCTTCCGCGCGACCTCGCCGCGATCACCCTCGCCATCGGCCCCGAAGGCGGCCTCTCCGAACGCGATCAATCGACGCTCGCCAGCGCCGGCTTCCGCGCCCTGCGCCTGGGCCCGCGCATCCTGCGCACCGAAACCGCCGGGCTCGCCGCCATCGCGGCGATCCAGGCGATGCGCGGGGATCTCGGCTGAGACTTAGGCCGCCGCCAGCGCTTCGCTGATGCGCGATTCGATCTGCGCCAGATCCGGCACCACGGCCGGGTCGTCGCGCAGCAGCACCGGCATCATCACGCCGGGCGGTTGTTCTTCGCCGTCGCCGGATTCGAGGAGCTGGTCCTGCGAGACGGTGACAAGACGCGGGAAGCCCTGCGTCAGCATGGCGAAGTACGGGAGTTTGGGGTTGCCGCCGAGGGCCTTGAGCACGACGACTTTCGCGCCGAGTTCGCCTTCTTCGGTGTGCGTGTAGCCGGCGAGGCGGGCGAAGCTGACCAGCGGCAGGCGCCAGCCGCGCCAGCGGATGCGGCCGAGCAGCCAGTCGGGCGCGTTGGGCACCGGTTCGGGCACCGCGAAGGTGATCACTTCCGACACCGTGGCGTTGGGCAGCAGCACGCGGCCGTTGGTGACCGTGATCATGACGCCGCGGATGTCGTTCTGCTGGGGATTCATGGTCTCAACCGTTGCCGTACAGGGCCACGCAGCGCTCGGCCAGTTCGCGCGGGCTGCCGGTGAATTCGACGACGCCGCGCGCCTTGGCGCCGTCGACCATCGAGCTGACCACGCAGGACGCCGGATCCTGCGCCCACACTTCGCCGCCCTGGCCGGTGAGATAGACCGCGCCCTCGATCGCATCGCCCGCCATGCCGCTGAAGATGATGGCGGTGGCGGCGCTGCCGAAGCGGTCGGCGATGTCGCGCAGGACATCGTCGATGCAGGGAGTGTATTTCGGGGTCTCGGTGTGATCGGTGAGCACCACCTCGCCATCGGGTTCCACCCACAGCCGCTGGTTCGCCGGAATCACCAGGACTTCACCGGGCTTGGCGTGCTGCGAAGCATCGGGAACGCGCACGGGCAGCTTGCTCGCCTTCTGCAGCTGCTGCGAAAGGCGTTCGAAGAAGCCGTTCTCGAGGTGCTGCACCAGCAGGAACAACGCGGGGAATCCGGCGGGGATGCCACCCAGGAAGGTGCGCAGCGCGTCGGGACCGCCGATCGAGGCGCCGAGCACGATGACGCGGCGGATGCCTGCCGGGGCGGTGTCGGCACGCGAGGACTTGGGCGAAAGATCCATCGCCGCGAACAGCGCGTCGAGCGAATCGTCCATCGGCGCGGGTTCGGGAGCGGCGGCGATCGGTTCGGCTTCGAGCGCAGCCGCCATCGGCTCGGGTTCGGGCGTCTCGGAAGCCGACGCGGCCGGCGCTTCCTCGTGGTCCTCGGTGGGTTCGAGGCTCAGATTCAGGCCGCTGAAATCGAAGTCCTTCTTCGCCGTCGGCGGCGTCGCCGGGGCGGCGCCCAGGCCGTCGTCGATGGGCGCCAGTTCGAGATCGTCGAGCGAGAACTTCTTCGCAGCGGGTGCGGCGGACGACGATGGCGCCACGGCGGCCGTGGCGGCGGTGGCGTCGCGCGCCGCAGGAGCCGGTGCGGCCGGTTTCGGCGCGGCGGCCGGGGGCGCTTCGGGCGCATCGGAAAAATCGATGAAGCTCAGGTCCTGCACTTCGCCGCGCGGCGCGGCCGAATCGAGCGCATCGAGCTGCGCCGCCAGCGCGGCCACGTCGGCGTCGAGTTCGCCGGCGTCGTGCGAGAAATCCAGGCCGTCGTCGAGCGCCACGGCCGAGACCGAGAAATCCGGCAGTTCGTCGTCGTCACGATCGGCCGCGGCTTCCGGCGCGGCCTCGGGCTCGTCGTTGCCCAGATCGAAGCCGGCCAGCACTTCGTCGAGCAGGGCGTCGTCGCTCTTCTTCTGCCCGGAAGCGGGGCGCGGCTGGCTGTCGATCTGCAGGGCGGCATCGAGCGCGGAAAGATCGAGCCCGGCGTCGAACTCGGCGGCGTCGCCTTCGAGCACCACCACTTCGGGCAGCTCGCGCTGCGGCACCGTCACTTCGACTTCGGCGTGGGTGTGCACCTGCGAGAGCATGTCGTCGATCTCGTCGA
>CAMLOR010000379.1 GCA_946481615.1 uncultured Aquimonas sp. | reverse complement strand
ACAGCGTGGACTTGCCGACGTTCGGCCGGCCGACGAGCGCGACCAAAGGCAGCATGGGAGTCCTTGGTTACTGCAGCCGGAAGGCGCCGAGTTCGCCGTCGGTGGAGACGGCATAAAGCACGCCGTCGGCGATCTGCGGCGTGGCGCGGATGGGATCGCGCGCCAGGCGCTCGCGTGCCGCGAGCGAACCGTCGCTCAGGCTCAGCCAGTGCAGATAGCCTTCGAGGTCGCCCACGACGGCGTAGTCGCCCTGGATGGCCGGCGTGGTGAGCCAGCGGTGCGCGAGCGTGTCGTTCTTCCACGCCGCAGAACCGGTGGCGCGGTCGATCGCCCACACGGTGCCGTCGCTGTCGCTCACCAGCAACTTGTCGCCGGCCAGCGCCAGACCGGTGTGGGCCGAGAGTTCGCGGTTCCAGAGCGGACGGCCGCCTTCGAGCGCGATCGCCAGCACCTGGCCGTTGTAGGCCGCGGCGAACACTTCGGCATTGTCCACGACGATCTCGCCGTCGATGTCGACCATGCGGTCGATCTCGGTGCGGCCTTCGCCCACGGCGACGGTCTGTTCCCACTGCTGCACGCCGTCCTCGACGCGCAGCGCCACCACCTGGCCGTTGTCGTAGCCGGCGAACACCGCGCCCTGCGCGATCAGCGGCGCGCCGTTGCCGCGCAGCGTGAGCGAAGGCAGGCCGCGGTCGTAGACCCACTTGCGCTCGCCGTCGGTGGCGTTGAAGCCGAACATGCGGCCGTCGTTGGCGCGCACCACGACGATGCCGCTGCCGACGGCCGGGGTGGCGACCACTTCCGACGACACCTTGGCGCGCCAGCGTTCGCTGCCGTTGTCGGGGTTGAGGGCCACGACGTCGCCGTCGAGCGAACCCACGACCAGCGTGCCTTCGCCGTAGCCCGGGCCGCCGGAAAGGCGCAGCTCGGTCTCGATTTCCCAGAGGTCGTTGCCGGAGGCCGCATCTACCGCGTAAACGCGGCCTTCGAGATCGGCGGCATACAGATGGCCGTCGGCGAGCACTGGGTGCTGGCGCAGGCCGAGCTTCTCTTCGCCATCGCCCAGGCCCTGCGACCAGACTTCGTCCACGGACGCGGTGGGCGTGAAGTCCACCAGTTCGGCCGGCGGTTCGATGTTTTCTTTCTTGCTCTTGCTGCAGGCCACGATGAGCAGCGCGGCGCAGGCCAGGACGAGGGCGCGTCGGATGGGCATCAGGCCTCCGCCGGCGCCGGCGCGCCGCCCAGGTCGGAAAGTTTCATTTCGACGATGCGGCGGTTGGGCGCGCCGGTGTCGAGTTCGGTGAGCGCGGTGTCGTAGGCGGCGCGCGCTTCTTCATTGCGGCCGAGCGCGT
The DNA here is from genome assembly GCA_946481615.1 of uncultured Aquimonas sp. Next base: position 1,735 of record CAMLOR010000379.1, on the reverse strand, counting down.
GCAGCGCATCGCCGCGGATCTCGGCCGCGAGGCCGGCGTACATGTCCTTGGGCAGCGCGTCGAGCAGCTTGATGGCGCCCTCGGCGTCCTTGTCGCCCAGAGCCAGGCGCGCGCGGCGCAGTTCGATCAGGCCCTTGAGCGCCGGCTCCTGCGCGAAACGCGCCGCGTCGTCGAGTGCGGTGCGCGCTTCGGCCAGCTGGCCCGCGGCGATGCGCGCGTCGGCCAGCTGCAGCGCGGCGAGCAGCGCGTACGGCGTGTCGGAGTAATCCTTGCCGAGGGCTTCCGCGAACTGGCCCAGCGCGGCGAGATCCTTGCGCTCGGCGGCGTCGCTCACCGCCTGGTACTGGGTGGCCGCGGTCAGGCGATGCTCGACCTTGCTGCGCTCCCACCACTGATAGCCGAAGATCAGGGCCAGGCCCAGGGCCACGCCGCCCACGATCGCGCTTCCGTTCTGCCGGATCCAGGCGCGTACCGCTTCGCCCTTCTCGTGCTCGTCCATCATTTCAAGAGCCATGCGCGCCTTCTACTCGTGAAGCGGCGCGCGCCGCGGGGCGGCGCGCGTCGGGGAATCTCGGATTGGGGAGGAGGATCGCGGCGCGCGGCCGCGATCAGCCGCCGGCCGGGGCCAGCGTGCCCTGCGAGGATACCGTAAACCGGGCGACGTTCGCCCGGCGGAAGGCGGTGAGATCGGTTGCCTCGCCGTTCATGCGCACCTGCACGGCTTCGGCGTTGCCGAGCGACACCTTCGACACGGCGCCGGGCGCGAACTCGCGCACCGTGCCCGCCGGCAGCAGGCCGTAGGCCAGGCGCCGGCCGTCGCGGCCCAGCACTTCGACCCAGCTGTCGCCGCTGAACTGCAACACCAGCCCCTTGCCGCCGGGCGCGGCCGGGGCGGCCGGCGGCGCAACCGGCGCTTCGGCCTCGGCTTTGTAGAACGGCGTGAGCGAGGCCACGACGGGGTTCTCGGCGGCACTGCGCGGCGCAGGCAGCACGGCCGGCACCGGCGGGCCGAACTGGGTGCCGTCGGGCATCGCCACCGTGGCGGAGGTATCCGCGGGCGTGGCCGGGGTGCCGGCGACGGGCGCATCGAGCGGCGTGAGCATGGCACCCTGGCGCGGCAGCTGGTCGCGCGTGGCGAGCAGGATCACCGGGACCACGATGGACGCGGTCAGCACCACGTAGACGGCACGCTTGGCGTAGCGATCGAACAGGAACCGCGAATGCGAGACGCGCGCCGTGGAGCGCAGCTCCGGCATCGGCGCCGATTGGCGCTGGAAGGCGGTGTCGACCATCACCAGCGGCACGCCCACGAGGCGTGCGTAGCTGTTGAAGTAACCGCGCACGTACACGGCGGCGCCGAGGGCGTCGAAATCCTCGCGCTCCATGGCATCGACGGTGACGGATTTCAGGCGCAGCTTTTCGGCCACCTCGGCGACGCTGAGCCCGGCGTGTTCGCGCGCGCGGCGCAAACGCAGGCCGAGCGGTGCATCCATGTTCGCGGGCGCCAATTGTTCTTCCTGGTTCATGGCCGTGCTCATGGCGACTTCGTTTCCCCCGTGACGGTGCCCGGCTCGTAGTCCGGGAATTCGGTTTTGAGTCGTTCGCGGTATTTCGCCGCCGCCTTGGCATCGCCCAGGCGCTCCTCGATGCGGGCGGCCAGTTCGAGTGCGGCGGCGTCGGGCGGGCTGATCGATTCCAGGCGCTGCACGAAGGCGCGCGCGCGCATGAAATCCTG
>CAMLOR010000378.1 GCA_946481615.1 uncultured Aquimonas sp. | reverse complement strand
CGTCGTCCGGCGTGCCCGGCTCGAAGCGGTAATGCAGCGCGAGGCGCGCATCGCCGAGCGCGAAATACTTCGGGAAGCGGTCGGCCTCGCTGCCCTCGCCCGGCATCAGATCGGTGAGGCTCCACTCCAGGCTGCGCTGCTGTTCCTTCGGTAGTTCGCGATACCACTTGTCGAGCGCGACGGCCGTGTTGAGATCGGCGGGGATGCGATCGAGATACCAGCGCGCCTGCCAGTCCTCGTCGGCGACGAGGCCGGCACGGCGCAGCTTGGCTTCTTCTTCCTGCGCTTTCTCCAACATCGAAAGATTGCGCGCGAGGAACGCGGCCTTCGTGTTCACTTCGCCGGGCACAAGGCCCTGCCGCACGAAGATTTCGCGCGATTCGGCCGGATACAGGCCGCCGTAGTGCACCGGACGCTTGGGCGCGAGCACCACGCCGAACAGCGAGATCTGCTCCGAACCGATCACGCGGCCCTGCGCGCGCGACCAATGCGGATCGTAGTGCTTGCGCGAGAGCAGGTGCGGCAGCTCCTGGATGATCCAGTCCGGTTCGATGCGCGCGTTGATCAGGCCCCAGACTTTCTGCGTGTCGAGCATCACCGCGGAAAGCACCCAGGCCGGCGGCTGCTTCGCGAGCGCCGAACCCGGGAACAGCTGGAATTTGCGGCCACGCGGGCCTTCGTAGAGGTTCTTCTCGGTCTTGAGGCCGAACTGCGTGGGCAGACCCGCGATCAGCGCGCGGTGGATCGCGCCGTAGTCGGCCGTCGGCTCGTCGAGTTTCCAGTGCAGTTCTTCGGTCATCATCAGCAACTGGCGATGCAGCTCGCGCCATTCGCGCAGGCGCAGGAAACCGAGGAAATGCTTCGAAGCCCAATCGCGCAGTTTCGATTGCGTGAGGTCTTCGTGCGCGGCGCGATAGGCATCCCAGAGTTTGAGGATGCCGACGAACTCCGATTTCGGATCGGCGAATTCCGCGTGCGCGGCGTCGGCGGCCTGGCGCTGGTCGGCCGGGCGTTCGCGCGGATCCTGGATGCCGAGGAAGGCGGCGATCGCCAGCATCTCGCGCAGGCAGCGATGCTCGACCGCAGCCACCAGCATGCGCGCCAGCTTGGCGTCGATCGGCAGGCGCGCCAGCGTGCGGCCGATGGGCGTCAGGTGCCGGTCCTTGTCGACCGCGCCGAGTTCCTGCAGTTGCTGCCAGCCGTCGGCCACCGCGCGCGAATCGGGCGCTTCGAGGAACGGGAAGTCCTCCATGCGCCCGAGGCCCAGCGCCAGCATGCGCAGGATCACGTTGGCGAGGCTGGCGCGCAGGATTTCCGGATCGGTGTAGCGCGGGCGCGAGAGATAGTCGGCTTCGGAATAGAGGCGATAGCACACGCCCGCCGCCACGCGCCCGCAGCGCCCCTTGCGCTGATCGGCGCTGGCCTGCGAGACGGGCTCGATGTGCAGGCGGTCGAGCTTGGCGCGCGGGCTGTAGCGCTTGACGCGCGCGACGCCCGGATCCACGACGTAGCGGATGCGCGGCACCGTAAGCGAGGTTTCCGCGACATTGGTGGCCAGCACGATGCGGCGCTTCGGACCCGGATTGAACACGCGGTCCTGGTCGCGCGCCGACAATCGCGCGTAGAGCGGCAGCACTTCGGTTTCGCGATACTTGCGCCGTTCCAGCGCCTGGTGCACATCGCGGATCTCGCGCTCGCCGGGCAGGAAGATCAGCACGTCGCCGAGGCGATCCTCGTGCGTGATCTCGTCGACCGCGGCCACGATGGCGTGGACGGGATCGCCCGCGACCTCGTCGTCTTCCGATTCCTGCGGCGGCCGCCAGCGCACCTCGACCGGGTAACTGCGCCCTTCCACGCTGATGACCGGCGCATCGCCGAAGTGCCGGGCGAAGCGCTCGGTGTCGATGGTGGCCGACGTCACGATCAGTTTGAGATCGGGCCGCTGCGGCAACAGGCGCTTCAGATAGCCCAGCAGGAAATCGATGTTGAGGCTGCGCTCGTGCGCCTCGTCGACGATGATGGTGTCGTACGCCGAAAGAAAACGGTCCGACTGGATCTCGGCCAGCAGGATGCCGTCGGTCATGAACTTGATGTAGCTGTCGGCCGACACGCTTTCGTTGAAGCGCACCTGGTAGCCCACCGCGGCGCCCATTTCCGCGCCCAGTTCCTGCGCGACGCGACGCGCCACCGCGCGCGCGGCGATGCGGCGCGGCTGGGTGCAGCCGATGAGGCCGGCGCGGCCGCGGCCGGCGACGAGGCATAGCTTGGGCAGCTGCGTGGTCTTGCCCGAGCCCGTCTCGCCCGCGATCACGACGACCTGGTGCTTGCGGATGGCCGCGACGATGGCGTCGGCCTCGCGCGACACCGGCAGCGAATCGTCGAAGGTGGGCTCGGGCGCACGCGATTCGCGCAAGGCGCGCGCATCGATCGATTTCTTCAATGCCTCTTCGAAGGCGGCGCGGGAGTCCGCGGCGGCCTTGGGATCCTGCGCGCGCGACAACAACCGCCGCAGCCGACCTTGATCGCGGCTGAGCGCGGAAGCGAGCGATTTGACGGAAAGCGGCGGCAGGTTCACGGGCGGGGTTTAGGATAGCGGGGTGGTGCGAAACCCAACCCCGTGACGGAGAAAAACATGAAGATCGATATCGGGATCCAGGAAGAGAATCGCAAGAAGATCGCGGACGGACTTTCGTCCTTCCTGGCCGACAGCTTCACGCTCTACCTCAAGACCCACAACTTCCACTGGAACGTGACGGGCCCGATGTTCAACGCCCTGCACGTGATGTTCGAAGGCCAGTACACCGAGCAGTGGAATGCGCTCGACGAGATCGCCGAACGCATCCGCGCGCTGGGCTTCAACGCGCCGGGCTCCTACGCCAAGTTCATCCAGCTCTCCGGCATCAAGGAAGAACCGGGCGTGCCGGATGCACCGGAATGGCGCGACATGGTGCGCCAGCTGGTGCTCGGCAACGAGGCCGTTTGCCGCACCGCGCGCCACGTGCTCGCCACCGCCGACGAAGGCGGCGACGATCCCACCGTGGATCTCATGACCCAGCGCCTGCAGGTGCACGAGAAGTACGCCTGGATGCTGCGC
>CAMLOR010000377.1 GCA_946481615.1 uncultured Aquimonas sp. | reverse complement strand
CCCGGGGACACGATGCTGGCCTGCAGCGACGGCCTCTGGCACTACTTCACCCCGCGTGAACTGGGCGCCATCGTGCACGGGTTGTCGCCGCGCGAAGCCAGCGAAATGCTGGTGACCAAGGCCCGGCAGCGGGCGCGCGGCGGTGGCGACAACCTGTCGCTGGCGCTGGTGCGGATCGAGCCCATCACCTGAGGCTCTGCGGTGGCCCTGCGCGGCGGCAGGCAGGTGCGGTGCCTGCCTTGGCGCAAGCGTTCACCGACTGGCCGCGGGGGCGGAGGGCACCGGCAGGGGCGCCGATGGGGGCTTGCGAGCATCGCGCTCGGCATTGCGGCGCAGCACGGCGTCGCGGTGCCTGGCCGCCTCCTGTTCACGCTGCGCCCGCTCTTCGCGGCGCTGTGCGGCCTCCTGCGGCGTCACCGTCAGGCGCGGCTCGGCAGCGGGTGGTGCCGGGCTGCGCGGCGTCGGCGGCGCACGCCGCGCCCGCACGACCGCCGACGCGGCCGGCGACGCAGCGCGTTCATCGGCCAGGCGCGCCTTCTCGCGGATCGATTGCATGCGTTCCGCCGCGCGCTGACGGCGCTGGGCGTCGTCCAGTGCCGCCTGCTGGCGCGAGAGCAGTTCCAGCGTGCGCCGGCGTTCGCTGCGCGCCTGCTCCACGCAGCTGCTGACGGCGAAGCGGGTCTCGCACTCGCGACGTGCCGCCTCGAAACGGCGCTCGGCCTCCTGCCGCTCGGCGGCGATGCGGCGCCGCTCCTGGGTCGCATCGGGGGCAGCCGGTGTCGAGGCCTGCGCCCCGCATGCCGAGGCCCACAGTGCCAGCACCAGAGCGGCCAGACCTTGCTGCATGTACATCACGGGCAACACGTCCTCAGGCGATGCGGGTATCCACCTCGCGCCGTTCGAGCGCCAGGTACTCCGCCGATTGCATTTCCTGCAGCCGCGACACCGTGCGCGGAAACTCGTGCGCCAGCGGCCCCTCGGTGTACAACTCCTCGGCCGGCACCGCCGCCGACATGATGAGCTTGACCCTGCGGTCATACAGCACATCCACCAGCAAGGTGAATCGCCGAGCCTCGCTGGCCAGGCGCGGCGGCATCTGCGGCACGTTGGACAGGATGAGCGTGTGGAACTGCTGGGCCAGTTCCAGGTAGTCGTTCTGCGAGCGCGGTCCGCCGCACAACGTGGCGAAGTCGAACCAGACCACGCCGCCGGCGCGGCGCAACGCCCTCAGTTCGCGGTGTTCGATGTGCAGCAGCGGGCTCTCGTCGCGCGCCTCGGCGAGCTCCTCGAAGGCCCGCTTGAGCGCGGCCTCGGCCGCCTCACCCAGCGGCGAGTGGTACAGCTTCACGTGCTCGAGCGTGCGGCGCCGGTAGTCGGTGCCGTTGTCCACGTTGATGACCTCGAGCTTCTGCTTCAGCAGCGCAATGGCCGGCAGGATGCGGTCGCGGTGCAGCCCGTGCGGGTACAGGTCATCGGGGTGGAAGTTCGACGTCGTGACGATCGACACCCGGTTGGCAAACATCGCCTCCAGCAGGCGGTGCAGGATCATCGCGTCCGTCACATCAGCGACGTGGAACTCATCGAAGCAGATCAGCCGGAAGCGCCGCGCGATGCGCTTGCCCAGTTCGTCGAGCGGGTTCTGCACCCCCTTCAGTTCCTGCAGCTCGCGGTGCACCTCGCGCATGAACTCATGGAAGTGCAGGCGCGTCTTGCGGGTGAGCGGAACGGACTGGAAGAAGCAGTCCATCAGGAAGCTTTTCCCCCGCCCCACCCCGCCGTGCATGTACACGCCGCGCGGGATGGGCGGCCGCACCAGCATCTTGGCGATGACGTTGCTGCGGCGCGCCTTGTAGTCCGCCCATTCGTTCTCGCAGCGCTCCAGCGCATCGATCGCGCGCTGCTGCGCGGGATCGGCGACGTACCCGCGCTCGGCGAGCGTGGCGGCGAAGAGCTGGCGGACCCCCACGGATCAGGCTGCCGCGCTCAGAAGTTGAGCGTGCGCTTGTCGACCGCGAGCGCGGCCTCCTTCGTCGCTTCGCTCAGGGACGGGTGCGCGTGGCAGATGCGGGCGATGTCCTCGGCCGAGGCCTTGAACTCCATCGCCACCACCGCTTCCGAGATCAGTTCGGACGCGAAGGGGCCGACGATGTGCACGCCCAGGATCTCGTCGGTCTTCGCGTCGGCGATGAACTTGACGAAGCCGGTGGTGTCGCCCAGCGCCCGCGCCCGCCCGTTGGCCATGAACGGAAAGCTGCCGGCCTTGTAGGCGCGGCCTTCGGCCTTCAGCTGCTGTTCGGTCTGGCCCACCCAGGCGATCTCGGGCGAGGTGTAGATCACCCACGGCACGGTATTGAAGTTGACATGCCCGTGCTGACCCGCAATGCGCTCGGCCACGGCCACGCCTTCTTCCTCGGCCTTGTGCGCCAGCATCGGGCCGCGCACCACGTCGCCCACCGCCCAGACGTTCGGCAGGTTCGTCCTGCAGTCGCCGTCGACGACGATCGCGCCCCGCTCGTCGAGCTTCAGGCCCACGGCCTCGGGGTTCAGGCCGGTGGTGTTGGCCACGCGGCCGATGGAGACGATCAGGCGCTCCACGCTCAGCGTAGCCGCCTCGCCCTTGCCGTTGGTGTAGGCCACCGTGACGCCCGACTTGGCTGACTTCACCTCGGTGATCTTGGCGCCGAACTCGAACTTCAGCCCCTGCTTGACGAAGGCCTTCTGGGCCTCCTTGGCGACCTGCTCGTCCGCCGCGCCCAGGAAGGTCGGCAGCGCTTCGAGGATGGTCACGTCGGCGCCCAGGCGGCGCCACACCGAACCCATCTCGAGGCCGATCACGCCGGAACCGATAACGCCCAAAGTCTTCGGCACCGTCGGGATGCGCAATGCGCCGTCGTTCGAGAGGATCTTGTCCTCGTCGAAGGCCGCGCCCGGCAGCGCGCGCGGGTTGGAGCCGGTCGCCACGATCACGTGCTTCGCGGTCAACGTCTCGTTGGCGGCACCGGCCACGGCGATTTCATAGCCGCCCTCCCCGCCCTTCACGAACGAGCCACGGCCATGGAAGAACGCGACCTTGTTCTTCTTGAACAGGTACAGGATGCCGTCGTTGTTCT
>CAMLOR010000376.1 GCA_946481615.1 uncultured Aquimonas sp. | reverse complement strand
GCGTGCGCGTGAAGATGGCCGGCAACGAAGTCTTCAAGGTGGCGGTCAAGACGCTCGACGCCGTGGTCGAGGAAACGCTCGAGGCCAATGGCCTGGAAAAGTCCGCGATCGATTGGCTGATCCCGCACCAGGCCAACCTGCGCATCATCACCGCCACCGCCAAGCGCCTGTCGATGCCGATGGATCGGGTCGTGGTCACGGTCGACCGGCACGGCAACACTTCGGCGGCGTCGGTGCCGCTGGCGCTGGATCATGCGGTGCGCTCGGGGCAGGTCAAGCGCGGCGAGTTGCTGCTGCTGGAAGCCTTCGGCGGCGGTTTCACCTGGGGAAGCGCGCTGCTGCGCTACTAGCAGGCGCGTACTGACCCGTACAGACGGTTTCGGTTCGGGGCGCTTATCATCGCGCCCCCGTTCGACACAGGAACTGCGCGTGGCATCCCCTTCGCTCGCCTTCGTCTTCCCCGGCCAGGGTTCGCAATCCCTCGGCATGCTGGCCGATCTCGCGGCCGCCCACGCGGAAGTGCGCAGCGCCTTCGACGAAGCTTCCGCCGGTGCCGGCGTCGATCTCTGGGACCTTTCGCAGAGCGGCCCGGAAGAAAAGCTCAATCAGACCGAATTCACCCAGCCTGCGCTGCTCGCCGCCGGTGTCGCGGTATGGCGCGCGTGGTTGGCCGCGGGCGGCGCGCAACCCGCGCGGTTCGCCGGCCACAGCCTCGGCGAATACGCCGCGCTCGTCGCCGCCGGTGCGCTCTCGCTGCACGACGGCGCCAGGCTCGTGCGCGAACGCGGTCGCCGGATGCAGGCCGCGGTGCCGGCCGGGCAGGGCGCGATGGCCGCCGTCATCGGCGCCGAAGACTCCATGATCGAAGAGGTGTGCGACGCGGTGTCGAACGCCACGGTCGTCGTGCCCGCGAACTACAACTCGCCCGGCCAGATCGTGATCGGCGGCCATGCCGAAGCGGTGGACCGCGCGCTCGTCGAACTGGGCAACCGCGGCGTGCGCAAGACCGTCAAGCTCGCCGTGAGCGTGCCCTCGCACACGCTGCTGATGCGCGAAGCCGCCGGCCAGCTCGGCGAATTCATGCGGACCCTGTCGTGGTCGATGCCCGATCGTCCGGTGATCCAGAATGCCGATGCGCGATCGCACGCCACCGTCGATGCGATCCAGGATGCGCTGGTGCGCCAGCTGTACTCGCCGGTGCGCTGGACCGCTTGCGTGCAGGCGTTGGTCGCGGACGGTGCGACGCGCCTGATCGAATGTGGTCCGGGCAAGGTGCTCACCGGCTTGGCCAGGCGCATCGACAAGGCGATCGATGCGAAGGCCATCGGTGCCGCCGCCGATTTCGATGCCGCCCTCGCCGAGAACAAGGAATAAGAAAATGACGCTGCCTCTTTCGGGCGAAGTCGCCCTCGTCACCGGCGCCAGCCGCGGCATCGGTGCGGCCATCGCCGACACGCTGGCCGCACAGGGCGCGAAAGTGATCGGCACTGCCACCACCGATTCGGGCGCCGCCGCCATCGGCGAGCGCCTCGCCGCGCACGGCGGTGCGGGCCGCGCCTTGAACGTCACCGACGGCGCCGCCATCGAAGCGCTGGTCGATGCCATCGCGGCCGAGTTCGGCCCGGTCAGCATCCTGGTCAACAACGCCGGCATCACGCGCGACCAGCTGCTGATGCGCATGAAGGACGAGGACTGGAACGCCATCCTCGACACCAATCTCAGCAGCGTGTTTCGCGCCTCGAAGGCGGTGATGCGCGGCATGATGAAGGCGAAGAAAGGCCGCATCATCAGCATCGCCTCCGTCATCGGCCTCACCGGCAATCCGGGCCAGGCCAACTACGCCGCCGCCAAGGCCGGCATCATCGCGTTCTCCAAGTCGATGGCGCGCGAGATCGGCTCGCGCGGCATCACGGTGAACGTGGTGGCCCCGGGCTTCATCGACACCGACATGACGCGTGCGCTGCCGGAGTCGGCCCGGGAAGGGCTGCTCGGCCAGATCGCGCTCGGCCGCCTCGGCCAGCCGCAGGACATCGCCAACGCCGTGGCCTTCCTGGCTTCGCCCGCCGCCGCTTATGTGACGGGCGAAACGCTGCACGTCAACGGCGGCATGTACATGCCCTGATCGGGCGTATGATCGACCCGGAGCCTTGCTACCGCGGGCCGCCGGTTTCCCACTACAATGCGCGGGCTTACTCCCGGGAGGTTTTGAATCCAATGAGCACCATCGAAGAACGCGTCAAGAAGATCGTCATCGAACAGCTTGGCGTCAAGGAAGACGAAGTCACCGCGAACGCCTCTTTCGTGGACGACCTGGGCGCGGACTCGCTCGACACGGTGGAACTGGTGATGGCGCTCGAGGAAGAGTTCGAGTGCGAGATCCCGGACGAGGAAGCCGAGAAGATCACCTCGGTGCAGCAGGCGATCGATTACATCAAGGCGCACGTCAAGTCGTAACGCGACCTGCGTAGCGTGTCACACCGGGGCCGCGATCGCGGCCCCGTGCATTTGGAGTCGTGCATGAGCAAGCGTCGCGTCGTCGTCACAGGCCTTGGCATCGTTTCGCCGGTGGGCAACGACATCCCCACTGCGTGGGATGCCATCTCCAACGGCCGTTCCGGAATCGGGCAGGTCACGAGTTTCGATGCGTCGACCTTTCCCACCCGCATCGCGGGCGAGGTGCGCAACTTCGATCCGGCCGCCTTCATCCCGCCGAAGGACGCCAAGAAGATGGACGAGTTCATCCACTACGGCGTGGCGGCCAGCTTCATGGCGCTGGACGACAGCGGCCTGCAGGTGACCGACGCCAACGCCGAGCGCATCGGCGTGATCCTGGGCTCGGGCATCGGCGGCATCCTCGGCATCGAGGAAACCGCCATCAAGTATTCGCAGGGCGGCGTGCGCAAGATCTCGCCGTTCTACGTGCCCAGCACCATCATCAACATGCTGCCGGGCCACGTGAGCATCATGCGCGGCATCAAGGGGCCGAGCTTCTCGGCGGTCTCGGCCTGCGCCACGTCGAACCATAGCATCGGCACGGCGATGCGCATGATCCAGTACGGCGACGCCGACGTGATGATCGCCGGTGGCGCCGAACGCGGTTCCTCGCCCACCTCGATGGGCGGCTTCTGCGCCATGCGCGCGATGAGCA
>CAMLOR010000375.1 GCA_946481615.1 uncultured Aquimonas sp. | reverse complement strand
CCGTGCTGCAGATCCCCAACAGCCAGTTCTTCCAGCGCACCACGCGGCGCTGGCGGTCGGGCTCACCGCCTGCGGCGTCGTCGCCGGAGTAGCGCGGGGATCAGGCCGCTACGGCCAACCGCCGCGGCGCGGCGCGCGCTTCAGTCCTGAACACGGCCACCGATTCCGACAACGAGTGAGCCTGTTCTTCCATCGAACGGGCCGCGGCCGAGGCCTCCTCCACGAGTGCCGCATTCTGCTGCGTCGCCTCATCCATCTGCATGATGGTCAGGTTGACCTGCTCGATGCCCGCCGACTGTTCCTGCGAAGCCGCCGATATCTCGGCCATGATGTCGGTTACGCGCTGGACGCTGGCGACGATGTCGCCCATCGTGGCGCCGGCCTGATTCACCAACGCCGCGCCATCGGCGACCTTGTCCACGGACGTTTCGATCAGACCCTTGATCTCTTTCGCCGCGTTCGCCGAGCGCTGGGCCAGAGTACGGACTTCCGAAGCGACGACCGCGAAGCCGCGGCCCTGCTCGCCGGCACGCGCAGCTTCCACCGCGGCGTTCAGCGCCAGGATGTTGGTCTGGAAGGCAATGCCGTCGATCACCGAGATGATCTCGGCGATCTTTCGGGATGACTGCTCGATCTGGGCCATCGTGTCCACGACACGCTCCACCGTAGCGCCGCCCTCCGACGCGACCGAGGCGGCGCCGATGGCCAGTTGATTGGCCTGGCGCGCGGAGTCCGCGTTGTGGCGCACAGTGGACGTCAGCTCCTCCATGGACGCCGCCGTTTCTTCCAGGTTCGCGGCCTGTTGTTCGGTACGGCGCGCCAGGTCGCTGTTGCCCGCGGCGATCTCGCTTGCCGCGGTGTTGATCGCCATCGATGCCTGCTGGATGCCACCGACGATGTCGGTCAGCTGGGCCACGGTGGCGTTGGCGTCGTCGCGCATGGTGGCGAACACGCCATGGAAGTCGCCCTCCATGCGCGCGGTCAGGTCGCCACGCGCGATCGCACGCAGCAGCTTGGAGACGTCAGCAAGGTTGCCCTCGGTGGTTTCCATCAGACGGTTGAGTCCATCGACCATCGCCCGGAAGTCGTGTTCGTAGCGCGCCGCGGCGCCGCGCCGGCTGAAATCGCCGGCGGCGGCCGCCTGCGCCAGACCACGGATCTCGCCGTTGATCGCCGACAGGTTCGTCTTGGTGGTGCGCATGGCCTCCGTGAGCGCCGCCTTCTCGCCCGGCAGCGGCTCCATGTCCATCGAAAGGTCGCCTACGGCATAGCGCTGCATGAGCTCGACGAGCCGCTGCATCACGTCCAAGTGGGAAGTCACCAGCGCGTTGGCGCCGCGCACCATGCGACCGTATTCGCCCGGGAAATGCGTGTCGTCCATGCGATAGCTGATCCGTCCCTCGTCGTGCTGCTTCGCCATCTCGCCCTGCTCCGCGATGACGCCTTGCAGGGTGGAGGTCATGTGCATCATCGCCGTGCCGAGCTGGCCGATCTCGTCGCGGCTGCGCACGTCCAGGCGCCGGTCGAGCCGGCCCTCGGCCACTGCGCGCGCGGCAGCGGCCGCATCGATGACCGGGCGGATCACCGAACGCCGCAGCCACCATGCCAGTAGCAGCATCAGCACGACGGCGGCGGCGAGGGACAGCACGGCGCACCATACCAGCGTGCGTCGTGCGTCCTGCGAGCGCGCGACCACGGCCTCGTCCCCGATGCGTTTCGTCCGCGACACCAGCGCTTCAAGGGTCTCGCCCAGTTGGCGATCCATGCCCTTGACCAGCGCATCGCCGGCCTGAGTGTCGTAGCCGGCAGCGGCGAACTGTTCCAACGCGGCGCGATAGTTGCGCTCTAGTTCCGCATGCTGGGTTGCGAATGCAACGGCGAGATTGCGGGCGTGCGGATCCGCGAGTTCGCGCGACAAGCGCTCGGCCAGCAGGGCGACTTCCCGCCCTTTGGCATCGAACGCACCCACGTATTTGGTGCGTTGTGCTTCGTCATGCCCACGGATCAGGATGTTCTTCCACTCCTGCACCTGCACGCGGAATTCGCGACTCAGTCGCTCGCCGTCGGCCGCCTGTGCGACCTGCACCGGCACCTCGGTGGACAAGCTGAACCAGGCCGAGCCCAGGCCGGCAAGCGCGCAGAGCAGAATGACGGCCAGGCCCAAGGCCAGGGCGCCCAGCAGCTTGGTCTGCAGGCCGAAGGAACGGGAAACAGGGGACGACGCCATGGGGGGTGCGATACGGGAAAGGAAGGCACTCCCTTAGCGGCACCGGACACCGGGAGTTGAATGATTACGCGCGCGGTGCTCCGTTTCGGGAACCGCCGCCTCAATATTTCATCCAGATGACAGTTTTATGCAGCGGTCTCAGCGCGACGGTTCGCACACGACGCCGTTCGCGATCTCTCCCGCGCGCAGCGTCTGCCGCGCCCAGGCGTAGATCAGCAGGCCGGCGACCGCCATCGCCGCGCCGACGTAGCCTGTCGAGGTCCAGCCGAAGCCGGCGGTGATCGCCATGCCGCCCAGCCACGGACCCAGCGCGTTGGCGGTGTTGAAGGCCGCGTGGTGCGACGCTGCCGCCAGCGTCTGCGCATCGCCGGCCACGTCCATCAGGTGCGACTGCAGGATCGGCCCCAGCGCGCCCATCAGGCCGATGCCCACGGTGGCCAGCAGGATCGTCGGCAGCGTCTGCGCCATCAGCGGGAACAGCAACAGCATCGCCGTGGCCCAGACCAGGACGATCCACGCGCCGCGCAGCTGCATGCGGTCGAACAGCCAGCCGCCGACGAAGTTGCCGATCACCCCGCCCACGCCGAAGCCGGCCAGGCCCAGCGGAATCCACGCCGGCGCCACCCGCGTCACCTCCAGCATCGTCGGCGCCAGATAGCTGAAGACCGCGAACATGCCGGCAAAGCCGATCGCGCCGATGCCCAGCGCCTGCCAGACCGGCAGGCGGTGGAAGGCGCGCAGTTCATCCAGCGGATGCGCCCTGGCGCCATCGATGCCCTTGGGCAGCCAGATGGCCAGCAGCAGCGCGGTCGCCAGGGCGATCAGCGCGACGAAGGCGAACACCCAGCGCCAGTCGATCACCTGGCCCAGCCAGGTCGCCAGCGGATTGCCGATCAGGATGGCCAGGGTCAGCCCCAGCATCACCAGGCTGATCGCGCG
>CAMLOR010000374.1 GCA_946481615.1 uncultured Aquimonas sp. | reverse complement strand
CGGTGCGACTGCGGGATCTTCTCGGCCGGGTACTGCATGGTGTACTTCGGCTTGAAGAAATAGCGCAGCGTCACGGCCATGCCCTGCAGCAGCTCGAGCAGCAGCAGGCTTCGGAAGTAGTTGACGATGGTGCTCATCGGGGCCGGCCTTTACGCGCCGATCTCGACCCAGCGCGCGTGCACGAACCACGCGGCGGCCAGGATCCAGACGATGGTGATGGGAATGAACACCTTCCAGCCCAGACGCATGATCTGGTCGTAGCGGTAGCGCGGGAAGGTGGCGCGGAACCATAGGAAGCAGAAGGCGAAGAACAGTGCCTTGAGCAGCAGCCACCAGATGCCGCCCTTGCCGAGCAGGCCCCAGCTTTCCGGGAACGGTGACAGCCAGCCGCCCATGAAGAACACGGCGGTGAGCACGCTGATCAGGATCATGTTGGCGTATTCGGCCAGGAAGAACACGGCGAAGGCCGCGCCCGAATACTCCACGTGGAAGCCGGCGACGATCTCCGACTCGCCTTCGGCCACGTCGAACGGCGCGCGGTTGGTCTCGGCCACGCCGGAGATGAAGTAGATGAGGAAGAGCGGGAACAGCGGCAGCCAGAACCAGTCGAACACGCCGCCCTTCTGGCCGTCGACGATGTCGGAGAGGTTGAGGCTGCCGGCCATCACCAGCACGCCGACCAGCGCGAAGCCCATGGCGATTTCGTAGCTGACGACCTGCGCCGCCGAACGCATCGCGCCGAGGAAGGCGTACTTCGAGTTCGAGGCCCAGCCGGCAAGGATGATGCCGTACACGCCCATCGAGGTCATCGCCAGCAGGTAGAGCAGGCCGGCATCGGCATTCGAGAGCACGACGCCGTCATCGAACGGCACCACCGCCCACGCGGCGAACGCCGGCGCCAGCGCCAGCACCGGCGCCAGCTTGTAGAGGAAGGCGTGCGCGCTCGAAGGAACGATCAGTTCCTTGAACAGCATCTTGAAGACGTCGGCGAAGGGCTGGAGGATGCCCTTGCCCACGTACATCGGCCCGTGGCGCACGTGCATCCAGCCGATCACCTTGCGCTCCCACAGCGTGTAGAAGGCCACGCAGAGGATCAGCGGCAGCGTGATGGCGATGATCTTCGCCAGGGTCCAGAGCAGCAGCAGCAATTCTTCCATGCCGGTCAGGCCTTCTTGATCTGCAGCATGCCGTGCGCCGCGATGGGCGCGGTGGCGGCGTGGCCGGATTCGATCCACGCGCCGCCCTTCGCCACCGCCGTGCTCACCTGCACGGGCAGCGCGGCGGTGCCGCGGCCGTCGTCGATCTTCGCGATGGCGCCGGCGCCCAGGCCCAGCGCGAGCGCATCTTCCGGATGCAGCACGAGCTGCGCGCCGCGGTTGAGCGGATGCGCCTGCAGCGGCTGCGCGCGGCGCACGACGGCGTCGGTGCGGTAGATGCCGGTGCTGGCGATGCGCTGCAGGCCTTCGCCAGCGGCGCCTGCGCGCGGCGCGAGGCGCTGCTGCGTCGCGATGTTCCCGCGTTCCGCCGTGGCGGCGCGCGCACCGGCGAAATCGGTGAAGTCGAAATCCTTGGCGCCGAGCAGTTCGCCCAGCGCACGCAGCACGCGCCAGCCCGGGCGCGCCTCGCCCGGAAGCTTGCCGCCGGCAGTCGCGACCTGCTCGTGCCCGTCGACGTTGGTCAGCGAGCCTTCGATCTCGGGCAGCAGGCCGATCGGCAGCAGCACCTGGGCCGTGGCCTGCAGCGCAGGCGTGGCGTAGGCCGCGAAGGCGACCACGCTACGTGCCTGCGCGAGCGCGCGCAGCGCCTGTGCGTTGTCGGCGAAGTCGTATTCCGGCTCGATGCCGTACAGCACGTAGGCGGTGCGTGGCACCGACAGCATCTCGAAGGCGTTGGAATCCTTCGGCAGCACGCCCGCACGCGCCAGCCCGACGGCATTGGCGCCGTACGGCAGTTCGTTCACGCGCGCACCGGTTGCCCGCGCGATGTAGCGCGCGAGCGCACGCAGCCACGAAGCCTGCGGATGGTTCAGCGCGATCTCGCCGAGCACGATCGCGCCGCTCGACGCCTCGCGCAGCGACTGCACGATGGCCTTGTCGGCGTCGCCGGCCTGCGCCTTGCCGAGCGCCTCCGCGGTGCCGGGCGGCGGCGTTTCCGCACTGCCCTCGCCTGCCGCACGCGCGAGGCGCAGCAGGGCGTCGACCATCGCATCGGGCGCGACCAGCTGCAGATTGCGCACGGCGAAGTGGAAATCGAAGGCGACCGGATTGATGGCGTCGATCTGAGCGCCGCCCTTCCAGGCCTTGCGCAGGCGGTGCCCGAGCAGCGGTGCCTCATGGCGCGGATTGCAGCCGACCAGCAGCACGCTGCGCGCCTTCTCGATCTCGCCCAGCGACATTTCGAACGGCTGCGCGGCGGCGTTGTCGGCGAAGTCGACGGTCTTGAGGCGATGGTCCAGATTGCCGGTGCCGAGCGTGTCGGCAAGCCTGCGCAGCAACGCGCCTTCCTCATTGGTGCTGGCCGGATGGACCAGCACGCCGAGGCCGTCGCCGGCCTCCGCCTTGAGGATTTCGGCGGTCTTCGCCAGCGCTTCTTCCCACGAGGCCGGACGCAGCGCGGCGCCTTCGCGGATCATCGGCTGCGCAAGGCGATCGGCCGAGCGCAGGCCCGTGTGCGAATAGCGATCGCGATCCGACAACCAGGCCTCGTTCACAGCTTCGTTGTCGCGCGGCACGGTGCGCAGCACGTCGCCGCGGCGCAGGTGCAGGAACAGGTTGGAGCCGAGCGCGTCGTGGTAGCCCAGCGATTCGCGCGCGACCAGTTCCCACGGCCGCGCCTTGAAGCGGAACGGCTTGTTGGTGAGCGCGCCCACCGGGCAGACGTCGATGATGTTGCCGGAGAGTTCCGACTCGATCGACTTGCCGATGTAGGTGCCGATCTGCAGGTTCTCGCCGCGGCTCATGCCGCCGAGCTCGTAGGTACCCGCGATCTCGGCCACGAAGCGCACGCAGCGCGTGCAGTGGATGCAGCGCGTCATGTCGGTGGCGACCAGCGGGCCGACGTCCTCGTCGGGCACCACGCGCTTGCGCTCGGTGAAGCGGCTGACGCTGCGGCCGTAGCCCATGGCCACGTCCTGCAGCTCGCACTCGCCGCCCTGGTCGCAGATCGGGCA
>CAMLOR010000373.1 GCA_946481615.1 uncultured Aquimonas sp. | reverse complement strand
AGGCGCTCGACAACGAGGCGCTGATCCGCGAGGAATACCGCGGCATCCGCCCGGCACCGGGCTACCCCGCCTGCCCCGACCACACCGAGAAGGCCACGATCTTCCGCCTGCTGCAGGCCTCGAAGCACGCGGGCATGGAACTCACCGAGTCCTTCGCGATGATGCCCGCGGCTGCGGTGAGCGGCCTGTACTTCTCGCACCCGAAGAGTCAGTACTTCGTGGTGGGCCGCATCACCCGCGAGCAGGTCGAGGATTACGCCGCGCGCAAGGGCTGGAGCCTGACCGAGGCCGAGCGTTGGCTGGCGCCGAACCTCGATTACGACCCGGAATGAGCCGGTGCAGTGCGCAAGTCGCTGGATTCCCGCCTGCGCGGGAATGACGCAGCGGCGCTGACGCGAACTCGACGACTTACTCGAATCCGTCGCGGAAGATCGAACTGCCCACGACCACGTTGCTGCGCACGCAATCGTAGGTTTCCTCGATGCGCGGGCCGGTGTCGAGCACGGTGAAGTCGGTGACGCGCACGGGCTGGCGATTGCCGTCGGTGCCGGTCCAGAACACCTGCGGGAAGATGTCGATCGCAGGATCCGACCACTTCGCCGTGGTGTTGACGTCGCTCTCGAAGGTGAGCGCGATGTTGCCGCCGTCGGAGAGCACGATGCCGTAGCGCTGCATGGTGCGCAGGATGACCTGCGCCGCGGCGTTGTAGCCCGCCATCGGGAAATCATCGCGCAGGCGCAGGCGCGAGCCGTAGGGCACGGTCGCTTCGGGCCCGATTGGTCCGCCCGCATGCGAGGCCGGCCGCACGTACATCGGCTCGCGGTCGTCGTCGTTGTCCGGGCCGTCCGGGAACGAGGCCATGCGCGGATTGGGCAGGATGAAGCGGATCGCATGACCGAGATCCGAACCTGCGGTGGGCACCGCGGCCGCCACTTCGTCGGCATTGGGCATCAAAGTCGCCATCGGGAAGCCGGCGGCGTCGGCGCTGGTGCAGTGATCGCCGCGGCCTTCCGGCGGATAGACCACGGCGAGGTCCCATTTCGCCAGGCACAGCGCGTCGATCTGCGCGCCGTCGTAGTTGCCGCTGTAGACCTCGTAGAGCACCTGGTCCTTCACCACGATCAGGTGGCAGTCGTTGTTTTCGTTGTCGCAGGCCAGCGGCTGGCCGTCGCCGTCGTCCTCGAAGGCCGCGTTCAAGGGCAGCGGAATCGTGGTGCCGGGCGGTTCGCAATCGGGCACGTAGTAATCCTGGTAGTCGGCGTGCTGCACCACCGGCACGTCGGGCGGATCCTGTCCCGGCGGCACCTGCGCCACGATGATCGAAAAGTCGATCTGCATCCGGTTCGAATTGCCCCAGCCGCCGAGCCCCTGGAGCGTGCCGATCATCGACGCCGAGTCGGGATGCGGCGCGGCGCCGCTGATGTCCGTGTGCCAGACCGACCCCGCCGGAAAGCGCGGCGGCGGCGCGGCCGATGCGGCGATGGAGAACAGTCCCAGTCCGATCATCAGCGCGCGTCGCAGGCTCATGGCATCACCAGATCAGGTCGTCGGGCACCTGGTATTTGGGATCGGCGTATTGATCGTCCGCCGAGGGAACGTTCGGATCGGCCAGCAGCGCCAGCGCGCCGGACAGCAAGGCTTCGGCATCCTTGGCGTGCTGCGGCGTCACCACGTGGTAACGCCCGCCCTGCTGCACGATGGCCAGTTCGCCGGCGTTGATCGCCTTGAGCTGGTCGGCGGTGACGTAGACGCGGCGGATCTTGCCGCCGTATTCGAAGTGGCGCGCGATCTCGGCCTCGGCCACGTTGAGGCTCGCGGTCTTCAGCAGCTCGGCCAGCTTCGCCTTGCCTTCGCGGCGCTTCGCGGCCTCTTCCTGGCGTGCCTTTTCGGCGGCGATGCGCTCGTCCTTTTCCTTCTGCGCGCGGATCGCGTAGGCCTTGGCCAGATCCATTTCGCCGCGCGATTTTTGCGGCGCGTGCGCGGGCTTGCCCTGCGCGTGCGGCGGCTTGCCGGGCTGCGGCTTGCCGTGCGTGGGCCGTGCGTGGCCCGGCTTGCCGGGCGGTGGCTGGCCTGCGTCGGGACGCGTATGCGAGTGGCCGTGCTTGCCGTGCGCCGGGCGTGCATGCGCGTGGCCCTGCGGCTTGTGCGCGGGTTTGTCCTGGCGTTCGGGCTTGGGCGCGGGCTTGAAGCCCAGACCGAGGAGTTGGTCGCGGAGGGAATCGGCCATCGTGTATCGGTTCAGTAGTGCGGCGGCGGCGGTTCGCTCGAAGGATCGGCGTACAGCAGGCCCCGCAGGGTCTTCAGATCGGCCACCGCGCGCGCCAGTTGCTGCTGCAGGTCCTGCAGCTCGCGGCCCTGGGCGGTGACCACGTCGTTGAGTTCGTTGAGCAGGTGATCCTGGAACGCCACGCGCGTTTCCAGTTCCACCAGGCGATCGGATCCGGCCATCGCGGCGATTCTAGACTACTGGCCGCTAGCCCACCCGCACCGAGCGCCCGCGGCCGATGCCGTAGTACGCCAGGCCCGCGGCTTCCACCGCGGCGGGTTCGTAGATGTTGCGGCCGTCGAAGACCACTCGCGCCTTCAATGTCTCCGCAAGGTGTTCGAAGTCCGGGCTCCAGAACGCCTTCCATTCGGTGACCACGGCGAGCGCGTCGGCGCCTTCGAGCGCGGCGTGGGCGCTGTCGCAAAGCACCAGGTCGCCGCGTTCGCCGAACAGCCGCGCGGCTTCGTGCATGGCTTCCGGATCGTAGGCGCGCACGCTGGCGCCTGCCTCCCACAACTGCGCCAGCAGCGTGCGGCTTGGCGCCTCGCGCATGTCGTCGGTGTTGGGCTTGAAGGCCAGGCCCCACACCGCGATGGTGCGGCCGCGCAGTTCGCCGCCGAAGTGTTCGTGGATGCGCTGGAACAGCACGCTCTTCTGCGCGTGGTTCACCGCTTCCACCGCCGCCAGCACCTTCGCTTGGTAGCCGTGCTGGCGCGCCGTGCGTTCGAGCGCCTGCACGTCCTTCGGGAAGCAGGAGCCGCCGTAGCCCGCGCCGGGGTAGATGAAGGAGTAGCCGATGCGCGGATCCGAGCCGATGCCATGGCGCACCATCTCGATGTCGGCGCCCACGCGTTCTGCGATGTTGGCCATCTCGTTCATGAAGCTGATCTTGGTGGCGAGCATGGCGTTGG
>CAMLOR010000372.1 GCA_946481615.1 uncultured Aquimonas sp. | reverse complement strand
GGCTCGGTTGGCTGCTGCTCAGCAAGCCAAAAGGGCGACGTAGTCGCACATGTCGGCCAGCACGTAAATCGAGCCTCAGCGAGGAGGCGGCTGCCGGCAGAACCCGCGATTATACACACGCCGTCTTGTGAGTCGTTCCAGCCCCACCCGGTCCACCACGGCGTTCGCTGGAAAGGTTGCATTGCGGCTGAACCGCTTCAGCGCCGGCCCGCCGAGGCGACTGCTGGGAACAGGGTCCGCATGTGTCTGCGGTCACGGGCTTGACGAGCACGGCCGCACACCTCGGCGATCTGCTGCGCAGCGGCGCCAAGTCGGCGACCATGCCGCTCGCTGGATCGAGTTCGCCGGCCGATGCCCCTCGAAGGCGGCCGTGCGCAGGATGAAAACACTGGAAGTTCAGCCACGGTGCCAGCGTCGGCTTTAAGTTCGCGGCCGGCAAGGGTACCGCCACCACCGACGTCAGCAGTTATCCCTGGTGCCAAAGTCGTTGGTTGTTGAAGCGGTGAGTGAGGCGGTATCCGCCGAGGCTGCGTCACTGCTGGCGAAGCAGAAGAAGGATGAAGGGGTGGCGCAGGCCGAGGCGCAACTCGCGGGCAAGCGCTGGCTGCCTGGGCGTGCTGCGCTCGCATAGCCCAGTGGCAGCACGCGCGCCGGCAGCAGCCCAATGAAGCGCCCGGCACACCACGAGTGGTTGTGCCGGGCTTGAACGTTGTGTTGCGCTCGACTACGGCTCTGATCGGTCCTGATCGGGCCCTCCGTGATCGACGATCCGGTAGTAGACGTTCCGCACCTCGTCATCCACGAAGATCGGCGACAGCCCGGCTTCCGGGTCGAGACCGGCGATGGTCCGGCCGTCTCGCAGGATGCGTGGCAGGGCGTTGGGCGGCGCGGCGGCGAAGGCCGCCATCGCCGATTCGAGCGTCGGGTGCGCCGTATCCAAGTCGCCCTGGGCGCCGCCGGCATAGGTGCGCAGCATGAACCCGCCGAACAGCTCTCGATGGATGCGCGCTGCCTCAGCGTCGAGGAACACCGGCTCGAGCTTTCGGTCCAGCGCTGCCAGCGTGCTCCCTTCGTGCATGACGCGCGGGTTGGAATTCACCGGCGCGGCCTGGAACGCCGCGATGGCCTCCTTCAGCGTCGGACACGCCGCATCGACATCGCCATCGGGGCCTGCGCGCGTGCGCAGCGCGTACTCCCCTCGTGAGAGCACTGGTGAGTGCCCCTGCTCGATGAACGCCTCCGGCTCCCGGTGGACGTTGTCCAGGCAATCCTCGCACGCGCCGAATGCGCACTCGTCCCCGTCGAGGATGTCCTCGCCGCAGACGCAGCAGCGCTTGCTGGCCACGCTATCCACTGGTGCCTCCTGCGCCGGCACGCGCGATGCCGACTCCAACTCGTCCTCGCCGAACATGTCGATGGCCAGCGCCGCGTCGCGCACGAGCAGCGATGCCGACTGGAGGTAGTCGTCGGGCACGGGTGTCCCGTCAATGAATTTCACTTCGACCATGTTGATCTCCTGGCTGCACAGGCTTCCTTCGATGCCCGTGCCGTGGTGTCGGGCGCACCAGTCCTGCGAAGCAGGCCGGCGCGCTCGGGTTTCGGTTCACACGCCCGGTGTGCGTGCGGCTCAAGATAGGTGCTCTTGCCGCGCCATCGGTGGCACGTGCTCCGGATTGCGGATGCGCCACACCGGCGCCAGCACGTAGCCCGATGCCTCGGTCCTGCCGGTGTCCTCGAACAGGCCGGTGGACAGCATGGGCGCCACGAGCGGCTCGTTCTCGGACCAGACCTTGGCGCAGAACTCCGTGTCGGCGACACGTGCTCCGTACGGCACCAGGTTGGTCGAGAAGGTGGCCAGTGGCTCGCCGGTGTGGGCGTCCTCCAATTGCACCGCGATCGCTCTGCCGGCTGGGTAGCGGCCGACTCGGATCAGGGCCTCTCCAAACGGTGTCGTCACGCGGCCGATGAGACGTCGAAGTTGCATGGTGGGCCTCCGCTCATCGGAACAGCTCAATCAGAACGCCCACGACGATCACGACCGTCAGTACGAGCACCGCGACGCCTATGACGCGGTTGAAGAAGTCGCGCTTGAACGCTTTCGCTTCGCTCGTACGAACCGAGGCGCGCAATTCCCTTTCCTTGATGTCGCGCCTCATCTCGACCTCGGCTTGCAGTACGTGATCGATCAACTCGCCGACCGCGCGTGACACGAGGGCGGAGACGCGGGCGTTGCAACCGGCCATTTCGAGTTGATCGCGCAGTTGGACGGCATACGTGGCTTGCTGGTATCGAATCAGGCTCATGGGATTCCTCACTGATGGAATGGCAGGCTTCGGCGCCGGGGCGCCGTGAAGCCTGTCGCGGTTGCTCTCAGACCAGGCCGCGTTCGGCGAATGAAATCGAGCTCCCACCAGCGACCACGATGTGGTCGATGACGCGAACGTCGATCAGGGCCAGCGCGCTCTTGACGGTGTTCGTCAGAAACTCGTCTGCCCGACTCGGCTCGGCGAGGCCGCTCGGATGGTTGTGGGCCAACACCACCGACGCCGCGTTGTGCCGCAGCGCGCGACGCACGATCTCGCGCGGGTACACGCTGGTCTGCATCAGCGTGCCCGTGAACATCGTCTCCGCCGCGATGACGCGAATGTGTGCATCGAGGAACACGACAACGAACATCTCCTGCTCGGCCCCCGCGAAGAGGACCATGAGGTAGTCCTTCGACAATGTCGGCGTGTCCAGGTAGCGCCGTCCGACGATGGCCTGGTGCGCGATGCGAACGAGCAGTTCGTGCGCCGCCGCCAGCACATGGCGAAGGCGCCGGTCGCGCGTTGTCTCATCGGCGATGGGCCCGGGATCAGCGTCGCAGCATCGGTGCGGTTCGCCATCGGTGCCTGACGGATCGAGGACGATCGCTTCGAGTTGCTCACGGTCGAGCATCGACAGGTTCATGCCGTTCTCCCGTTCGTCGCTGCGGGCCGAAGCAGGGCCGCCAGCTTCGGTTCGGCGGTGGGTGCAACTCGACGCGGCCCGCCCAGCAACAGGCAAATGCGCGGCGGCGAAAGCCGGGTGCTCTGGGTCAACATGGCGCTCTCCTTCTTGAACGTGAGAACGCCGCGGCCCCGGGGTGGGGAAGTCGGTGTTCCCCACTGGGTTGACGATGGCCGCCGGCTCTCCCGA
>CAMLOR010000371.1 GCA_946481615.1 uncultured Aquimonas sp. | reverse complement strand
GCGCTCACCAAGCAATACCAGGCGCTGCTCGGCACCGAGGGCGTCAAGCTCGAGTTCGCGCCCGATGCCATCGACCGCCTCGCCGCCATCGCGCACGACGTCAACGAACGCCACGAGAACATCGGCGCGCGCCGCCTGCACACCGTGCTCGAACGCCTGCTCGACAAGATCAGCTACGAGGCGCCCGACCGCGAAGGCGAGTCGCTGCGCGTCGACGCGGCCTATGTCGACCAGCATCTGAGCGATCTGGTGCGCGACGAGGACCTCAGCCGCTATATCCTGTGACCCTTCGGGTTTCGCGGAGCGTGGCGATGCGGGTGTTCGCGGTTCTGTTGCTCGGCATCCTGTCGGTTCCCGCGCTCGCGCAGGAGGCCGGCAACGATCTCGCGCGCACCGTGCGCGAGTTCGTGGCCGCGTCCAACCGGCACGATGTCGATTCCATGGTGAAGGCGACCGAAGAGGATTTCCGCTGGATCCAGGTCGTGGGCGACCGCGCCACCACGGAAGTCGTCGGCCACACCGATCTGCGTTCGTGGCTGGAATCGTATTTCGCCAGCACGCCGACGGCGCGCTCGGAGATCGGGCCGGTGGCGGTGAACGGCCTTTTCGCCAGCACCGTGGAAATTTCGCGCTGGACCGGCAGCGACGACATGCCGCGTGCGCAATCGTCGACCAGTGTCTACGAGTTCGCGCCGGATGGCCGCATCCGGCACGTGTGGTATTTCAATGCGCAGCCGGTGGACGGCGCCGCGCTCGACGATTGATCGTCGTGAGGATACGGACACCATGAGTTCCAACCCGCGCCCCACGTCGATCACGCTGCACAAGGCCTCGCACGCGCTCGAAGTCGAATTCGACACCGGCGAGGTGTTCCGCCTGCCCGCCGAATACCTGCGCGTGAACTCGCCCAGCGCCGAAGTGCAGGGCCACGACCCCGGCCAGAAGGTGCTCGTGAGCGGCAAGCGCGACGTCAACATCGCCGCCATCGAACCCATCGGCCATTACGCCGTGCTGCTGCGTTTCGACGACGGCCACGACACCGGCATCTTCAGCTGGAGCACGCTGCACGAGCTGGGCCGCACGCAGGACGAGGAGTGGCCGAAATACCTGGCGGCATTGCAAGCCGCCGGACTCTCGCGCTGACACAATACGCCCGGCCGTACGTCAGGACGGCATCGCACGACGGGAGCAGGCATGCGCCGGGGAAGGATGGCCGCGGTAGTCGCGGCATTGGTGGGAGCCGCCTTCGTCGGCGGGATGGGACTGGGCGAGCAGCGCGGCCGGCAACGCGAAAGCACGCCGGCAGCCGAAGTCGCGCCGGGCGGTTCCGGATCGACGGCGGACGCGTCCGACGCAAGCGCAACCGCTCGCGATGAAGCAACGCCGACGCCTGCCGCAGCCACCGCCACGTGGCCGCCGTTGCCGGCGCCCGACGCTGCGGTCGCGCAAGTCTTCGACGAACTCGCCGACCGTGCGAAGCGCGGCGACACCGCCGCCGCCTGCCGCCTGGCGAGCGATCTGCAGCGCTGCGCTAAGACACTGTCGCAACGCGAGCTCGCCAGCAATCTGCAGGATCAGGCCGCACGCTACGAGCAGACGCCCGCCGGCATGGTCGACTACATCGCCAACCTCGAACGCCGTCAGGAAAGCATCGGCGATCGCTGCGACGGGCTGCAGTCCGCGCAGTTGGCGCAGGCTTTCGATTTCCAGCGCCAGGCCGCGCTGGCGCAGCCGGAGCTTCGCGTGTGGTTCGCGCTCAATCCCGCGCTCGAACGCCGCGATTTCGTCACCGAACTGGAACGCTGGGCCGAATATCGCCGCCTCGCGATGCCGTGGCTCGAAGCCGCTGCGCGCGAAGGCGATCCCGCCGCGCTGATCGCGCTCGCCCGCGTGCACGGCGACCTGCGCCGCAACAGCCCGCCCTGGCCACCCTTCCGTATCGACGATCCGGTGCGCGCTTTCGCCTACAACGACGCCCTGCTCCGCCTCGGCGCGCAGTACCGCGGCCTGCGGATCGGCGCGGCCAATGCCCGCGCGCGCCTCGATGCCGAAGCGCAGGCGCGCGCCACCGAACTCGCCGACGCGCTCGTCGAAACCGGCGCCGCGCACGCCGACTCGGCCGCCATCGCCGTCGCGATGGACCGCACCTTCGAGCCGCTGCCTGCATCGGGCGAGTGCGAGCCAGGTTCGTAAGCATTTCGTTCGGGCTTCGATGAGCGTTCCGACACTGCCGCAGGATCGCGGCGTCTCGGAGGCGACTCATGTGGAAGCACTTGCGGATGGCTGTACTGGCTGCCGTGGTTGCATCGCCCGCGCAAGCAGGGCCCTGGTATGCCGAAGCCGGCTACGGCGGCGGATCGAAGGGCAATCTCGCCGTCGGCTACGATTTCAATCCGCAGCTCGGCGTGGAAGTCGGCCTGCGCCGTGCCGACGACGGGCAGCAAATCGGACTGTTCGGCATAGGCCAGCTCGATCCCGTGGACGGTTATGAAGTGGCCGTGCGCAGCGCCATCGAACTGTCGACGCGTACGTCGCTGACTGGCCGCTTCGGCGCCTACAAATGGCAGGGGCAGTCGCTGTCGTTCGACGACGACGAACAAGCGATCACTGTCGGACAGGAGTTCGGCACATCGGTCGTGATCGGGGCCGGCATGCGAGTGCGATTCAACCAGCACCTGCAATTCACCGGCGAATACATCGTCAGCGACGCCTTCTTCGGCAACAACCGCAACGGCGTGGCCACGGTCGGCCTGCGCGTGGAATTCTGACGCAATGCGGACGACGGCGGCGCAAGGCCGCCGTCGCTTCGCGCCTCAGGGCGTCGGTTCGGACAACGGTTCGGTCGCGTCCAGCTGGTCGAGCGCGAAGGCGTAGCGTTCGGCAGTTTCGCGCCAGCGCTGGAAGCGGCCGGATTTGCCGCCGTGGCCGGCTTCCATGTTGATGCGGAAGACCAAGGGGTTGTGGTCGGTCTTCGCGGCGCGCAGGCGGGCGACCCATTTGGCGGGTTCGAAGTACTGGACTTGCGAATCCCACAGGCCGGTGGAGACGTACATCGGCGGATACGCCTGCGCCTTCACCTGGTCGTAGGGCGAATAGGACAGCATGTACTCGTAGTACTGCGGGTCGGCCGGGTTGCCCCATTCGTCGTATTCGTTGGTGGTGAGCGGGATGCTGGCGTCGAGCATCGTGGTCACCA
>CAMLOR010000370.1 GCA_946481615.1 uncultured Aquimonas sp. | reverse complement strand
CCAGGGCTCTATCCCAAACGCCCACCTCCTCCGAGGTGGGCGTTTTCTTTGGGCGCCGACTAAACTTCCCGCATGCCCGCTTTCGAATATCAGGCGCTCGATACCGCCGGCCGGACGCAGCGCGGAGTACTGCAGGCGGACACGCCGCGCGCCGCGCGCGCAAGCCTGCGCGAGCGGGGGCTCAATCCGCTGCGGGTCGATGCGGTTTCCGAAGGCTCCGCAGGCCCTGCCCGAAGTGGGCTGAGCGGACCGCAGCTCGCGTTGCTCACGCGCCAACTCGCAACGTTGGTCGCGTCGGGGCTGCCCATCGACGAATCGCTGCAGGCGCTGGCGGAAGGCAGCGAGGGACGACTGCGCACCCAGGTGGTGTCGCTGCGCTCGCGGGTGATGGAAGGCGTCAGCCTCGCCAGTGCGATGGCGGAATTCCCCGAAACCTTCCCTCCCTTGTTCCGGGCCTCCGTGGCGGCGGGCGAGTCTGCCGGCAAGCTCGATCGGATCCTGCTTCGTCTTGCCGATTACGCGGAGAACCGCGACGCGCTCCGGCGCCGCGTGGTGCTGGCACTCACGTATCCGTTGTTGCTCACCACCGTGGCATTCGCCGTCGTGGCCGCCTTGATGATCTGGGTGGTGCCGCAGGTGATCGGTGTGTTCCTGCAGCAGAAGCAGGCGTTGCCGCTGCCCACCCGGATCCTTGTGCGGCTGTCGGACCTGCTCGGCAGCCATGGCGTCACGCTCGCTGCCTTCGTAGCAGCGGCCGTCGTGGTTGCATTGATCGCGTTCCGGCGCCCGGAAGTGCGCGCGCGCTGGCACGCCTTCGTGCTGCGCCTGCCGTTGCTCGGTCGGCTCGCGCGTGCCCTGGAAACCGCGCGCTTCGCACGCACCCTCGCGCTGCTGGTCGGCAGCGCAGTGCCGCTGCTCGAAGCCCTGAGCATCGCGGCCCAGGTGGTCGAGAACGGCGCGCTGCGTTCCGCGCTTGCGCGAGTGGCCGTGCGCGTGCGCGAGGGCCAGCCATTCTCGAAAGCGCTGGCCGAAACCCGCGAGTTCCCGCCCGTGGCCGTGCGCCTCATCGCCAGCGGCGAGAAGAGCGGCCGCCTGGACGAGATGCTGTTCGAGGCCGCAGCCCACCAGGAGCGCGAACTCGATACTACGCTCGGCATCGCCATGGCCGCGCTCGGTCCCGGCGTGATCCTCATCGTCGGTGGCCTCGTGCTGTTCATCGTGCTGGCCATCCTGCTACCGATCTTCGAACTCAACACGCTGATCCGCTGACCGTCGCAGGCGCCTCTGCTAACGTGGCGGCCCGTCCAACGGACCTGCACCGCGCCCGATGCCCCTGCTTCGCTTCGACCATGTCAGCAAGCGCTACCCCGGTGGCCACGCCGCGCTATCGGACGTGAGCTTCGAGGTCGAGCAAGGCGAGATGCTTTTCGTCACGGGCCATTCGGGCGCCGGCAAGTCGACGCTGCTGCGCCTCGTCCATCTGAGCGAACGCCCGAGCCAGGGCGCCGTGCTCATCGACGGAAAGAACCTGTCGCAGGTGCGGCCACGCGGGATTCCCGCGGTCCGGCGCCGCGTCGGCGTGGTATTCCAGGATCATCGGCTGCTGATGGATCGCACGGTGTTCGACAACGTCGCGCTGCCGCTCATCATCGCCGGCACGCCGCGCGCGGAGATCGGCAAACGCGTGCGTGCGGTGCTCGAGAAGGTCGGCTTGGGCGCGCGTGAGCGTTCGCTGCCGATCGCGCTTTCCACGGGCGAGCAGCAACGCGTGGGCATCGCCCGGGCCATCGTCGCGCAGCCGCCGCTGCTGGTGGCCGACGAACCCACGGGCAATCTCGATCCGCAACTCGCCGCCGAAGTGATGCAACTGTTCGCTTCGCTGCCGGCGCAAGGCACCTGCGTGCTGGTGGCCAGCCACGATCTCCATCTCGTGCGCCGCTTGCAGAAGCGCGTGCTGGTGCTCGATCACGGCAAGCTGATCGACGATTTCCGCCCGGCGGCTGCCGCATGAGCGGCGCGACGCGTCCCACTTCGAAGAAGCCCGCCGCGGTGGAATCGCGCGGCGCATCGCCCGGCGCGCGACTCGGTGCCTGGCGCGATCTGCACCTCTACAGCATGGTGTCGAGCTTCGGCCGGCTGGTGCAGCGGCCCTGGGCGACGCTGCTCACGGTGGGGGTGATCGCGATCGCGCTGGCCCTGCCCATCCTGCTGGCGCTGATGCTGGCGAACGTCGAACGCGTGTCGGGTTCGTTCCGCGAATCGCGCGAAGTCAGCCTGTTCCTCGAGCCAGGCACGCCCGGCGAACGCGCCGAAGTGCTGCGCGACGAGGTGCAGCGTCTGGCCGGCGTGGAGACGGTGCAGCTGCGCACGCCGGCCCAGGGCCTCGAGGAATTCCGCGAGATGGCCGATTTCGCGGGCGCGCTCGATCTGCTGGAGGAGAACCCTCTGCCGCCCGTCCTGGTGGTCACGCCCCAGCCGGGCATCGACGAAACCGGGCTCGCCGACACATTGCGTGGCTTGCCCGAAGCCGACTTCGTGCAGCACGATGCACAATGGCGCGCACGCCTCGGGGCCTGGCTGGCTTTCGGGCGGCGCATGACGTTGCTGGCGGCCGCGCTGCTCGGGGTGGGGGTACTCTTGGTGGTCGGAAACACGGTGCGGCTCGACATCCAGGGCCGCGCGGAGGAGATCCAGACGGTGCAATTGCTGGGCGCCACCGACGGCTTCGTGCGGCGGCCATTCCTGTATCTCGGCGCCTGGTACGGCGCGCTCGCGGCCCTGCTCGCCATCGGCATCGCGCTGGTGGCGCGTCAGGCCCTGCAGGCGCCCGTGGCCGCGCTGGTGGAAAGCTACGGCAGCAGCTTCACGCTGCGCGGGCTCGACCTGCCCTTCGCGCTCGCCGTGCTCGGCATCGCCGTGACGCTCGGCTGGCTCGGCGCCTGGCTCGCCGCGGGACATCACCTGCGCAGCACGCTCCCGCACGCGGAGGCGCGATGACCGCGCCCGGCATTACCCGCCATGTCACCTCGGAAACCCCGCGTGTGATGGTGGTGGACGGCTCCAAGGTGGTCCGCAAGCTGATCGAACAGCTGCTCGTGAAGGACGTCCCCGGCGTCAGCGTGATCTCTTGCGAAACCGGCGCCGAAGCCAAGGCCGCGTTGCAGGAAGGCGTGGTCGACCTCGTCACCATGGCGCTGCGCCTGCCCGACATGGA
>CAMLOR010000369.1 GCA_946481615.1 uncultured Aquimonas sp. | reverse complement strand
CGACCTTCCTGTTCGTGCTGAGTTTCTTCGAGGCCATCATCTTCCCGGTGCCGCCGGAAGTGATGCTGGCGCCGATGTCGCTGGCGCAGCCGCGGCGCGCGTTCTGGTTCGCCGCGTTGAGCCTCGCCGGTTCGACGATCGGCATGTTCATCGGCTATGCCATCGGCTATTTCGCACTCGAAGCGGCCATGCCGTTGCTGGCGAAGTTCGGTTACGCCGCGCAGTTCGAGGAAATCAAGCGGCAGGCCGCCGAAAACGGCTTCTGGCTGCTGTTGATCGCGGGCTTCACGCCGATTCCCTTCAAGGTGTTCACGCTGGCCTCGGGCGCGGTCGGCATGCCGCTGCTGCCGTTCTTCCTCGGTGCCCTGATCGGGCGCGGCAAACGCGTATTCCTGGTGGCCGGCGCGATCCGCCTGGGCGGGGAGCGCGCGGAAGCCGCCTTGCACCGGCACATCGAACCGGTAGGCTGGGGCGCGCTCGCCGTGCTGGCCCTGCTGGTGGGCTGGCTCGCCTGGCGCAGCACCGGAGGTTCCCTGGCATGAAGCGCGTCGTCCTGCTGCTGCTGTGCGTACTGCTCGCCGCCTGCGCGGCGCGGCCGCGCGCGGTGGTGGTGGAACGCTCCACCGAACCCAATGTTTCGCGCAGCACGCGCCACCTGCCGGCGCAGCGCGGCCGCGAATACCTGGTGGTGCGCGGCGACACGCTGTATGGCATCGCCTTCCGCCACGGCGTCGATTTCCGCGATCTGGCGCGCTGGAACGGCATCGCGTCGCCGTACACGATCTATCCCGGCCAGCGCCTGCGGCTGTCGGGCGACGGCCGCGTGGTGAGCGCGCCGCCGCCGCGACCAACGCGCCCGCTGCCGCCGCCCGCCGCGGCTTCGCCCGGCATCATCGAATCGACGCGCACGCGTCCGCGCGTGCCCGTGGCGCCACCGTCGGCCAGCGCGCCGCCGCCGCCCCGGCAGCCTGCCGTCGCGGCGCCGATCGATCCGCCCAAGCCGCTGGCGCCCTCGCCCGTGGCAGCGCAGCCAGCGAGCGCGCCGCCCTCGGGCGTGCGCAACGCGCAGGGCGTGACCTGGCGCTGGCCGGCCAGCGGCCAGATCGTCAGCAAATACGTCACCGGCGATCCCACCCGCCAAGGCGTCAACATCGCGGGCTCCTCCGGCCAGCCGGTGTTCGCCGCCGCGGCCGGAGAGGTGGTGTATTCGGGCGCGGGCCTGATCGGGTACGGCGAACTCATCATCATCAAGCACTCGGAAACCTTCCTCTCCGCCTACGGCCACAACCGCAAGCGGCTGGTGAGCGAAGGCCAGAAGGTGGCTTCCGGGCAGCAGATCGCCGAGATGGGCCGCTCGGGCGCCGCGCGCGACATGCTGCATTTCGAGATCCGCCGGAGCGGCAAGCCGGTCGACCCGCTGCCGTTGTTGCCCAGACGCTGATCAGGCGACGATTTCGTAGGCGGTGCTGCGCCCGCCGCCGGGCGCCTTGCGCAACACGCCCAGCGCGATCAGTTCGTTGATGTCGCGCAGCGCGGTGTCCGGCGAACACTTGGCGATCTTGCCCCAGGTGGTGCTGGTGAGTTTGCTGTCGAGGCCGTCGAAGACGCGGTTGATCACCTTGATCTGGCGCGCGTTGAAGGGCGATTCGGCCCAGCGCTGCCAGAAAAGCGAACGCGCCAGCACCAGATCGAGTGCCAGGTGCGCGCTCTCCACCGCACGCCGCAACGTCGCGAGGAACCAGGCGAGCCATTCGGTGACGTCGAGGCCCTGCCGCTGCGTGTTCTCGAGCGCCTTGTAGTACTTCGCACGCTCGCGCTGGATCTGCGCCGACAGGCTGTAGAAGCGTTGCGGGCTGCCGTCGCCGCGAGCGAGGAAGAGGTCGCCGATGGCGCGTCCGATGCGGCCGTTGCCATCGTCGAACGGATGCACGGTGACGAACCACAGTTGCGCGAGGCCGGCCTTGATCATCGCCGGTTCGCCGCTGTCGGCGTTGGCCCAGGCGAAGAACCGCCGCATCTGCGTCGACAACTGCTTCGCCGGCGTGCGAGCGAGGAGCGGACCTTGGTCACGTCCAGCACTTCGCCCTCGATCGCGCTGGTCTTGACGACATCGTCGGTCAGCGCGGCGAGGCTGGCCTGATCGCGCAGGGCGAATCCGACGTCGGTCAGCCGTCCGAGCAGCCGGCCTTGGAGAGCCGCGATGTCGAACAGGACGGGCAGTAGGGCGTCGAGGTCATAGCGCCATGCCGGCCAGTCCGGCTGCTCCCAGATCCAGGCATTATCTCCGCATTCCATGCGGAGATAATGGCCTTTAATCTCCGCAAGGGCAAATCAGCCCGGCAGCAGGAAGGCGGCCACTAGGCGGCGACCTTCGGCGGCGAGCAGATTGAAGGTGCGGGCGGCGGCGGCGTTGTCCATCGCTTCCAGGCCGATGCCTTTCGAAAGGAAGGCGCCCATCACGCGCGGTGGGGGCAGCTTCTGCGTCGCGCCCGTGCCGAGCAGGACGAGTTCGGGCTTCATCGCCAGCACGGCTTCGACGGCGGCCTCGTCGATCTCATCCAGCGCGGTGGGCGGCCATGCCGCCAGCGTGTCGGGCGCGAGCAGGAAACTGGCGGTTCGCTCGGAGGCGTCCACCGCGATGGCATCGGCGCGCACCCAGCGCACGAGGTGGATGCCTTCGCTGCGGTGCTCCATCAGGCTCATCGGCGGACTCAGCTGCGCGGCAGCGCGATCTGCGGCTTGTCGCTGCTGGGGCGATAGAGCGTGGCGACGTGGCCGACGCGCTGGATCAGGGCGGCGCCGGAACGCGAGGTCAGGTCTTCGATCCACGCATCGCGTTCGTCGCGATCTTCGGCCGCCACTTTCACCTTCACCAGCTCATGGCGTTCGAGCGCCAGGTCGAGCTCGGCGACGAGCGCGTCCGTCACGCCCTTGGCGCCCACCAAGATGACCGGCTTCAGATCGTGGGCCAGCCCACGCAGATAGCGCTTCTGGGCGGCGGCGAGAACGGGGGCGGGCATGGGCTGTGACGGGGTCCGAAGGGTCGCGCGGGGGCGAAAGGGTATCATGGCGCCTCCGCCCCTTCGTTCCGGTCCGCCGCGCATGGCCCGCAGCAAGAGCAGCCAGCGCTGGCTGCGCGAACACTTCTCCGATCCGTTCGTGAAGAAGGCCCAGGCCGAAGGCCTGCGTTCGCGCGCCGCCTACAAGCTCGAGGA
>CAMLOR010000368.1 GCA_946481615.1 uncultured Aquimonas sp. | reverse complement strand
AACAACGACGCCGCCGGCGACGAAGACGCCGCGCCCTACAAGATCGACGTGCAGCGCCGCCGCGTCACGCTCGACGACAAGGAAATCGTGCTCACCGAGCGCGAATTCGACCTCGCCCTGTTCCTGTTCCGCCGCCGCGGCCGCGTGGTCAGCCGCGACGCGCTGCTCGAAGGCGTCTGGAACATCCGCGGCGACGTCGCCACCCGCACCGTGGACACCCACATCAGCCGCCTGCGCAAGAAGCTCGAACTGGGCGGCGAACACGGCTGGCGCCTCAACGCGGTCTACCAGCACGGCTACCGGCTGGAGCAGGCCTGAGCTGCGCCGCCGTGGCGACCGCTACACTAGCGCGAGCCACGTCCTCGCCCCGCCGCCGCATGACCTCGGACGCACGCAAGCTGTGCCTGGTGGGTGAACCCGGCGTCGGCAAATCGACGCTGCTGCACCGCCTCGCGGCGCAGGCGCCGGACGCGCCGCGCGGCATCGTGCAGGCCGACTGCGACGTCGGCACCGACGGCGAGGCGCTGCCGGTGGCGCTGTGGGACATCGCCGGGGCCACCGCGCTCGATTCGCTCAACCAAGCCTTCCTCTCGGGCATCGACGGCATCGCCGCCGTGGCCGACGCCACGCGTCCGGCCACCGCCGCCACCGCGCTGCGCCTCGTGGCGCAGATCCGTCGCCTCTATCCCGGCACGCCCGCCGTGCTGCTGCTCAACAAGCGCGATCGGGCGGCGCCCGTCTCGGTGCCGCCGATTCCGGCCGCGGACGTCGACGTGTTCGAAGTCAGCGCCCTGCGCGGCGAGAACGTGCGCGACGCCTTCGCCGCGCTGGCGCGCCGCGCGCACCGCCGCCAGCCGGCCCGCGCCGGATGATGACGCACGATCTCTACGCGGAAGCCCTGGTCAACTTCCGCGAACTGCTCGACGAGGCGCGCTCCTCCGGCGACCCCGAACCCACCGCCATGACCGTCGCCACCGTCGGCGAGGACGGCCGCCCTTCGGCGCGCACCGTGCTGCTCAAGGCCTTCGACGAACGCGGCTTCGTGTTCTACACCAACCTGCGCAGCCGCAAGGGGCACGAACTCGCGCACAACGCGCATGCGGCGCTGCTCTTCCACTGGCGCATGATGCGCAACGGCGTGCAGGTGCGCATCGAAGGCCGCACCGAAGCCGTCTCGGCGCAGGAAGCCGACACCTATTTCGCCTCGCGCCCGCGCGGCAGCCAGATCGGCGCCTGGGCCTCGGACCAATCCGAAACGATGCCCGACGCCGCCGCCTTCGAACGCCGCCTCGACGAATTCGAGGCGCGCTTCCACGGCCAGCCGGTGCCGCGCCCGCCGCACTGGAGCGGCCTGCGCGTGGTGCCCGACCGCCTCGAGTTCTGGTACGGCGCCGAATTCCGCCTGCACGAACGCTGGCTCTACGAACTGATCGACGGGCAGTGGCACAAGCGGATGCTCTATCCGTGACGCGCGGCCCGCGCCGCATCGTCTGCCTCACCGAGGAACCCACCGAAACGCTGTATCTGCTCGGCGAGGAAGACCGCATCGTCGGCATCAGCGGCTTCACCGTGCGGCCGCCGCGCGCGCGGCGCGAGAAGCCGAAAGTCTCCGCGTTCCTCTCGGCCAAGATCGACAAGATCCTCGAACTGAAGCCGGATCTGGCGATCGGCTTCTCCGACATCCAGGCCGACATCGCCGCGGCGCTGATCCGCGCGGGCGTCGAGGTGTGGATCTCGAACCATCGCAGCGTCGAAGGCATCCTCGACTACATCGCGCGCCTCGGCGCGCTGGTCGGTGCGGCGCCGCGTGCGCAGGCGCTGGCCGACGACCTGCGCCGCGGCCTCGACAACATCGCCGCGAACGCCCCGTCGCGCCGCCCGAAAGTCTATTTCGAGGAATGGGACGACCCGATGATCAGCGGCATCCGCTGGGTCTCGGAACTCGTCGCCATCGCCGGCGGCGACGACATCTTCCCCGAACGCGCGGCGTGTGCGCTCGCGAAGGATCGCATCCTCGCCGACGGCAGCGACGTCATCGCACGCGCGCCCGATCTCATCCTCGGCTCGTGGTGCGGCAAGAAGTTCCGGCCCGAGCAAGTGGCCGCGCGTCCCGGATGGGACGCGATACCCGCCGTGCGCGACGGTGAACTGCATGAGATCAAGTCGCCGATCATCCTGCAGCCGGGGCCTGCGGCGCTGACGGATGGTGTGCGGGAGATCGCGCGGATCGTCAGTGGATGGGCGGCACGCTAGTCGCGGGCCGCAACCGCGCACAGCGCGCGTAGAGCCAAGCCAGTGGCATACCGACCACCACACCCGAAGCGATGCCCGCGACACTCCCCGCGACGGGTCCGAACTGCACCCATACGTAGAATAGGGCTATCAGCGCGGCGATCGCCGGCAGATTCACCAGCGCCAACGTGAAAAGCGCGAACATCGGCCAGGCCACCGTCAGCGATGCGCCGCAGGCGTGGCAGCGCGCACGGCGAAAGGGCGTGAGCGACAGCAGTCGCGAGACGGTGAATGCGGGCCGCGTGCAGACGGGACAGATCAGGCTCACGCGTCATCGATCCGGAAAGAACTCCTGCCGGAACACCACGGGAATCGGCTGCTGCGCGCCATCGGGCAGCACATCGATCTGGAAGGCGAGAGTGTCCTGGTTCGCAACGCCGGGTTCGGCCAGGTAGTAGATCGCTTCGCCTTCGCGCACTTCACGCACCGCCAGTTCCTGGCGCTGGCCGGCGAGATTGGTGGCCGAGCCGGTGAGTTTCGCCGTGACGGGTTTGCCCTGGCGCAGCACCGCGATGTTGAGCAAGGCGCGGTTGGCGGAGCGGGTGATCGCGTACTGGCGCGCGACCTCCGGCGAGATCGAGGTGGACGGCAGCGCGTTGTAGTGCACGACGTACTCGCCGCGTTCGATCGAGTTCTCGGCCTGCGCGGCGCCGGCGAGCAGCAGGAGGATCGCGGCGAGGCGTTTCACAGCCGGGCTCCGAGGTCGTAGAGCGGCGCCACGATCAGCGCGCGCGCCAGGAAGATCGCCAGCGTGGCAACCAGTGGCGAGAGGTCGAAGCCGCCGAGGTCGGGCAGCACGCGGCGGATCGGCCGCAGCACGGGTTCGGTGATCTGCGCGATCAGCGGCACGACGGGGCTGTAGCTGCCCTGGCCGACGAAGCTCAGGATCACGCGGATCAGGATCAGCCAGAAATACAGCATCAGCAGGA
>CAMLOR010000367.1 GCA_946481615.1 uncultured Aquimonas sp. | reverse complement strand
ACATCGCCTTCGCGCTGATCGGCGACATGGTGTTCGCCGCCACCGGCGATTTCTATTCGCACCAGGTCGAGAAGCGCATCTTCCATCCGCTGGGCATGTACGGCGCCACCTACGGGCGCGATGCGCTCGAGGCCAGCCCGAGCTGGGCGCGTCCGCACGTGCGCAGCAACGGGCGCTGGGTGCCGGTGCGGCCGAAGGAAACCTATTACCGCATTCCGCCGGCGGCCGGCGTCAACGCCAGCATCCACGATCTGGGCCTGTGGCTGCGCGCGCAGATGGGCTTGCGGCCGGAGGTGATTTCGCCGGAAGTGCTGGCCAGCGTGCAGGCGCCGTTGGTTTCCACGCCCGGCGAATTGCGCGCCTCGACGTGGCGGCGCGAGCGTCTGGACGATGCGCACTACGGTCTCGGCTGGCGCGTCTACGATTACGCCGGCACGCCGCTCGTCTTCCATGCGGGCGCGGTGCAGGGCTATCGCGGCCTCATCGGATTCCTGCCCGAGCACGGCTTCGGCATCGCGATGGTGTGGAATTGCGAATCGGGCGTGCCGACGGGATTGTTCCCCACCGCCCTCGATCGTTACCTGGGGCTGCCGCAGCGAGACTGGCTCGAGCTGCACAAGGTGGTTCCGCGCGCCGGCAGACGGCGCCGCTGATAAAAGAACTCTCTCCCCGCCTGGGCGAACGGGGAGAGAGTCGGGTTACGCGATTACAGCAATCGAGTTGTTCTTACATCACCGGCGCGACGGGCGCGGCCGGCATCACCGAAGCGGACTTGCGCGAAGACTTGCGCGCCGCCGGCTTGCGGGCGGCCTTCTTGCCCGCAGCCTTCTTGGTGGCCTTCTTGGCGCCCGCC
Organism: uncultured Aquimonas sp.; assembly: GCA_946481615.1. The sequence continues at coordinate 2,387 of CAMLOR010000367.1, read as the reverse complement.
TTCTTGGCAGCGCGCTTCTTGGCGGCCGGCTTGCGAGCAGCCTTCTTGGCCGCCGGACGCTTCTTCGCAGCGGCCTTGCGCGCGCCCTTCTTGGCGGCCGGACGCTTCTTGGCGGCGGCCTTCTTGGCCGGACGCTTCTTGGCGGCTGCCTTCTTGGCGGCCGGACGCTTCTTCGCGGCGGCCTTCTTGCCCGCCGATTTCCTGGTGGCCTTCTTCGCGGCCGTTTTCTTCGTCGCTTTCTTCATAGCCATGGTAGTGCTCCTCGTCAGTTGGCTTTGTTGCATGCCCAGTGGGCTTTCGCCCGAAATTCGCGGCGCAGGACGCCGCAAACGAAAACGCCCGCGTCACGAATGACGCAGGCGTCTTGTCCGAACCGAACCGGTTTTGCTGAGGGAGACGGGGCCTTGAACCACCGGGGTGGAGTCGTTCGCGAAGAGCGCTTCGCGTGTGTCCCGGAGTTGAGTCCCGACTTCGATCACCGTCTCTCGCATCAGTTGCGTTGGGCGGAAACTAGACAAGCATTTTCGCAGTGTCAACAAGTGCGCTTGATTTTTTTCCCGGAAGCTGCACTCCGAAGGCACCGCGGAAGCCGCGTTGCAAGCATCGCGAAAACCGCCGCCGAAAAAACGATTGCGAGTTTTTCCCGCACTACATGCAAATCTTCGCGCGGAAGCGGCGTTCGCGCACGCGTTCGCACGGGCTGAATCGCGCACAACGCGCAGGCCGAAAAAAGTTTCCGCGAAGGCCGCGCTTTTTCGCGCCGCACAACCCGAAATGCGCGAAATGCGCGAACCCGGAAACGACACCGGCCGCATCGAGCGGCCGGTGGAGGTGTTCGCGAAGGCGTTCGGAAGCGTCAGTCGGACTCTTCCTCGATCATCGCCGCGTAGTCGTCCGGCGAGAGCAGCTCCTCGAGCTGCGAGAGGTCTTCGGGCTGCACGGCGAAGATCCAGCCCTCGCCGTAGGCGTCCTCGTTGATGGTTTCCGGCTTGTCGGCCAGCGCCTGGTTCACGGCCACGATGGTGCCCGCCACCGGCGAGTAGATGTCGGAGGCGGCCTTCACCGATTCGACCACGGCGCAGGAACCGTTCTGGTCGACGTGGTCGCCGACGTTGGGCAGTTCGACGTAGACGAGGTCGCCGAGCGCGCCCTGCGCGTGGTCGGAGATGCCGACGGTGACGCGGCCGTTGTCGTCGACGCGCGCCCACTCGTGCGAGCGCAGGAATTTGAGATCGCCGGGGATTTCGTTCATCGGGAGGCTCCGGAATGGGGGTGGCGCAACGCGGCGGGATTGTACAAGGCTCACATGCCTTCGAGCGGCTTGCCGTCGCGCACGAAGGGATACTTCACCACGCGCACGGGGATTTCCCTGCCGCGGATGTCGACGCGCACGGGGCCCAGCTCGCCGGCCGGCACGCGCGCGAAAGCGATCGATTTGCCTAGCGTGGGCGAGAAACTGCCGGAGAGGATCTCGCCGTCGCCCGCCGCGGTGCGCACCGGCTGGCCGTGGCGCAGCACGCCCTTCTCGTCCATGACGAGGCCCACGAGGCGGCGCGGTGCGCCCGACTTCTTCTGTTCCTCGAGCACACGGCGGCCGATGAAATCGCGGCCTTCGTCGAGCGCGATCGTCCACGCCAGCCCGGCCTCGTAAGGACTCGTGCTCTCGTCCATGTCCTGGCCGTAGAGGTTCATGCCGGCTTCCAGGCGCAGCGTGTCGCGCGCCCCGAGGCCCGCCGGCTTCACGCCGGCATCGAGCAGGCGCTGCCAGAACGCGGCGGCCTGTTCCTGCGGCAGCACGATCTCGAAACCGTCCTCGCCGGTGTAGCCGGTGCGCGCCACGAACAGCTGCTCGCCCTGCGTGCCGAGCGCCTCGGCCGCGGCGAACTTGCCGAGCGCCTCGACGCGCGCACGGCTGGCGGGCTCGATCAGGCCCATCGCCTTCTCGCGTGCGTTAGGCCCCTGCACCGCGATCATCGCCAGCTCGGGACGCTCGATGACCGAGACGTCGAACGGCTTGGCCTGCTTCCGGATCCAGGCCAGATCCTTCTCGCGCGTCGAGGCGTTCACCACCAGGCGGAAGAAATCGTCCTGCAGGAAGTAGACGATGAGGTCGTCGATGACGCCGCCGTTCTCGTCCAGCATGCAGGAGTAGAGCGCCTTGCCGTGCGCCTTGAGCTTGTCGACGCTGTTGGCCAGCAGGTGGCGCAGGAACTCGCGGGTGCGCGGGCCGGACAGATCGACCACCGTCATGTGCGAGACGTCGAACATGCCGGCGTCGCGCCGCACCTGGTGGTGCTCGTCGATCTGCGAGCCGTAGCTGATCGGCATGTCCCAGCCGCCGAAGTCCACCATCTTGGCGCCGAGCGCGCGGTGGGTGTCGTTGAGGA
>CAMLOR010000366.1 GCA_946481615.1 uncultured Aquimonas sp. | reverse complement strand
TGGTGGACGGCGGCCAGCTGGTCGGCATCGTCACCTCGCGCGACATGCGCTTCGAGACCAAGCTCGACGATCCGGTCCGCCACATCATGACCAAGAAGGATCGCCTCGTGACGGTGCGCGAAGGCGCCTCCGACGAGGAAGTGCTGCAGCTGATGCACAAGCACCGCATCGAGAAGGTGCTGGTCGTGGACGAGGCCTTCGCGCTGCGCGGCCTCATCACCGTGAAGGACATCCAGAAGGCGCGCGACAATCCCTTCGCCGCCAAGGACGCCGACGAACAACTGCTCGCCGGCGCCGCGGTCGGCGTCGGCGGCGACACCGAAGCGCGCATCGAGGCGCTGGTGCAGGCCGGCGTGGACGTGATCGTGGTCGACACCGCGCACGGCCATGCACAGGGCGTGCTCGATCGCATCCAGTGGGTGAAGAAGCACTTCCCGAACGTGCAGGTGATCGGCGGCAACATCGTCACGGGCGACGCCGCGCTCGCGCTGCGCGACCACGGTGCGGACGCCGTCAAGGTCGGCGTCGGCCCCGGCTCGATCTGCACCACGCGCATCGTGGCGGGCGTCGGCGTGCCGCAGATCACCGCGGTGTCGATGGTGGCCGGCGCGCTCAAGGGCGACATCCCGCTGATCGCCGACGGCGGCATCCGCTATTCCGGCGACATCGCGAAGGCGATCGCGGCCGGCGCGAGCTGCGTGATGATCGGCGGCCTGTTCGCCGGCACCGAGGAAGCGCCGGGCGAAGTCGAGCTGTTCCAGGGCCGCAGCTACAAGAGCTACCGTGGCATGGGTTCCCTCGGCGCGATGGAGAAAGGTTCGAAGGACCGCTACTTCCAGGATGCCAGCGACGCCGACAAGCTCGTGCCCGAAGGCATCGAAGGCCGCGTGCCGTACCGCGGTCCGCTGCGCAACATCGTGCACCAGCTCGCCGGCGGCCTGCGTGCCTCGATGGGCTATGTCGGCTGCGGCAGCATCGAGGACATGCGCACCCGGCCGATGTTCGTGCGCGTCACCAACGCCGGCACGCGCGAAGCGCACGTGCACGACGTGCAGATCACCAAAGAACCGCCCAACTACCGGATGCAGTGATGCAGAACATCCACACCGACCGGATCCTGATCCTCGACTTCGGCGCGCAATACACGCAGCTGATCGCGCGCAGGATCCGCGAGATCGGGGTGTACTGCGAGATCTGGGCCTGGGATCACGATCCGGCCGAGATCGCGGCCTGGGGCGCGAAGGGCATCATTCTTTCGGGCGGGCCGGAATCGACGACCGAAGCCGATTCGCCGCGGGCGCCGCAGCCGGTGTACGACGCCGGCGTACCCATCCTCGGCATCTGCTACGGCATGCAGGCGATGGCGATGCAGCTCGGCGGCAAGGTCGAGGGCGGTCATCACCGCGAATTCGGCTATGCCGAGGTCGAGGTCAATGCGGCCTGCGCGCTGCTCGACGATCTGAAGGACCACGCCGGTTCGCCGCCCCGCCTCGACGTGTGGATGAGCCACGGCGATCGCGTCACCGCGCTGCCCGAAGGCTTCCACGTGACCGCGCGCACCGCCAGCGTGCCGATCGTGGCGATGGCCGACGAGGCGCGCCGCTGGTACGGCGTGCAGTTCCATCCGGAAGTGACGCACACCAAATCCGGCGAGGCGATGCTGCGCCGCTTCGTGCTCGACATCTGCGGCTGCCAGGCCCTGTGGACCGCCGCGAACATCATCGACGACCAGATCGCGCGCGTGCGCCGCCAGGTCGGCAACGACGAAGTGCTGCTCGGCTTGTCCGGCGGCGTCGATTCCTCGGTGGTGGCGGCGCTCCTGCACCGCGCCATCGGCGAACGCCTGACCTGCGTCTTCGTCGACACGGGCCTGTTGCGCTGGCAGGAAGGCGATCAGGTGATGGCGACCTTCGCCGAGCACCTCGGCGTGAAGGTGATCCGCGTCGACGCGGCCGACCGCTATTTCGCAGCGTTGCAGGGCGTCGACGAGCCCGAAGCCAAGCGCAAGATCATCGGCCGCCTGTTCGTCGAAATCTTCGACGAGGAAGCCGCGAAACTGCGCAACGTGAAGTGGCTGGCGCAGGGCACCATCTACCCCGACGTGATCGAATCGGCCGGCAGCAAGACCGGCAAGGCACACGTCATCAAGTCGCACCACAACGTGGGCGGCCTGCCGGAGCACATGAAGCTCGGCCTGGTCGAACCGCTGCGCGAACTGTTCAAGGACGAAGTGCGGCGCATCGGCGTCGAACTCGGCCTGCCGCGCGAGATGGTGTATCGCCATCCCTTCCCGGGCCCGGGCCTGGGCGTGCGCATCCTGGGCGAAGTGAAACGCGAATTCGCCGAATTGCTGGCGAAGGCCGACCACATCTTCATCGACGAACTGCGCAAGTCCGGCTGGTACGACAAGACCTCGCAGGCCTTCGCCGTGTTCCTGCCGGTGAAGTCGGTCGGCGTCGTCGGCGATGCACGCGCCTACGAATGGGTGATCGCGCTGCGCTGCGTGGAAACCGTCGACTTCATGACGGCGCACTGGGCGCACCTGCCTTACGACCTGCTCGGCACGGTGAGCAACCGCATCATCAACGAATTGCGCGGCGTCTCGCGCGTGGTGTACGACATCAGCGGCAAGCCGCCGGCGACCATCGAGTGGGAGTAGGGTGAGGCGCGGGTTCGACAGGCTCACCGCGAACGGCTTTCGAATACCGTTCTGGGTGAGCCTGTCGAACCCGTGCGATAAGCTCTCCCGCATGTCACCGCCCCCGTTCGCGGTGAGCCTGTCGAACCGACGCCTCAGTCCATGAGCTTCTCGCTCTACATCCTGCGCTGCCGCGATGGCTCGTACTACGTCGGCCACACCGACGATCTGGAAGCTCGTCTTGCGCAACATCACGAAGGCGCGATCGCCTCGTGCTACACGCGCTTGAAGCGGCCGCTGGAGTTCGTGTTCGCGGAGGCGTTCCCGACGCGATACGAAGCGCTGGTGGCGGAGCGCCAGGTGAAGCGGTGGACGCGGGTGAAGAAGGAGGCGTTGATCCGGCGGGATTGGGAGGCGTTGCAGGCCTTGGCGGCGTGCAGGACCGGGGTGGGGGAGTCGACAGGCTCACCCCGAACCGGTGAGGCGGGGCGGGGTGCGGGAACCGGGGCGTGGGGGTGGGGGCGCGCACCCCCCCCCCCGCGCGGCCCCCCCCGGGACGGCGAGGGTGGGGCCTACCCCCCGGCGCACCCCACCCCCCCCCCGCGGGGGG
>CAMLOR010000365.1 GCA_946481615.1 uncultured Aquimonas sp. | reverse complement strand
CTGAGGCAGGGATGCCGAATCGAAAACCCCCGGCCGACTCCAGCTTCCCGCGCGCTTCGCGCGCGGGCGCCGCAGCCGGGCCGGCCACCCCACCCCGGCAAGAGCACGGGCGTCGACACGGCAACGCCCACCTGCTCTCGTCAGGCGAAGAAGACCGCGCTACTTCTTCTTCGGCACGTAGAGATCAGTGATCGTGCCTTCGTAAACCTCGGCCGCCATGCCCACGGACTCGCTGAGCGTGGGGTGCGGGTGGATCGTGAGGCCGATGTCGGCGGCTTCGGCGCCCATCTCGATGGCCAGGCCGATCTCGGAGATCAGATCGCCCGCGTTCGGGCCCACGATGCCGGCGCCCACGATGCGGTGCGATTCCTCGTCGAAGATCAGCTTCGTGAAGCCCTCGGTGCGGCCGATGCCGATGGCGCGGCCGCTGGCGGCATACGGGAACTTGCCGACGCCGACCTTCAGGCCCTTGGCCTTGGCTTCGGCCTCCGTGACGCCGACCCAGGCCACTTCCGGATCGGTGTAGGCCACCGAAGGAATGACGCGCGCCACGAACTCGCTCTTGTGGCCGGCGGCCACTTCCGCCGCGACCTTCGCCTCGTGCGTGGCCTTGTGCGCCAGCATCGGATTGCCGACCAGATCGCCGATCGCGAAGATGTGCGGCACGTTGGTACGCATCTGGCGATCGACCGGAATGAAGCCGCGGTCGGTGACGTTCACGCCGGCCTTTTCGGCGCCGATCTTCTTCCCGTTCGGACTGCGGCCGACGGCCACCAGCACGCGGTCGTACAGTGTCGGCTCCGGCGCCTTCTCGCCTTCGAAGGTCGCTTTCAGGCCCTTCTTCTCGGCCTCGATCTTCGCGACTTTCGTCTTCAGGAAGATGCCGCCGTAACGCTTCTTCAGACGCTGCTCGAGCGGACGCACCAGATCGGGATCGGCGCCCGGCATCAACTGGTCGAGCAGTTCGACCACGGTGACCTCCGAGCCCAGCGCGTCGAACACGCAGGCCATTTCCAGGCCGATGATGCCGCCGCCGACGACCAGCAATTTCTTCGGCACGTCCTTCAGCATCAACGCGTCGGTCGAGTCCATCAGGCGCTCGTCCGTCCACGGCAGGCCCGGCAGCTTCACGGCCTGCGAACCGGCGGCGATGATGGCCTGCCCGAAGCGCACCAGCTTGGTGCCCTCCGGCGTGACGACCTCGAGTTCGTTCGGCGAGACGAAGCTGCCGGTGCCGGTGAGGCGCTGCACCTTGCGCTGCTTCGACATCTGCGCGAGACCGCCGGTGAGTTGCTTGACCACCTTGTCCTTGTAGGCGCGCAGCTTGTCGAGATCGAGCCTGGGCGCGCCGAAGCTGACGCCGAAATCCTCGGCATGCCTGGCCTCGTCGATCACCTTCGCGGCATGCAGCAGCGCCTTCGACGGGATGCAGCCGACGTTGAGACAGACGCCGCCCAGTTCGGCGTAGCGTTCGACCAGCAGCACGTCCATGCCGAGATCCGCCGCGCGGAACGCGGCGGTGTAGCCGCCGGGGCCGGAGCCGAGCACGACGAGCGCGACGTCGATGTCCGCCTTCCTGCCGGAGTCGGTCGCCGCCTTCGGCGCAGGTGTCGTGCTGGCCGTTGGCGCAGCCGGCCCGGCGGTCTTCGCGGCCGCGGCTTCGGCGGGTTTCGCGGTATCGGCCGCTTTTGCCGGCGCGGCCGGTTTCGCGTCCGAGGCCTTTCCCGCGTCGGCGGTCTCGACGATGGCCACGACGCTGCCTTCCGACACCTCGTCGCCCACCTTGACCTTGAGCTCCTTCACCACGCCGGCGGCCGAGGACGGCACTTCCATCGTCGCCTTGTCGGATTCCAGCGTGACCAGACCCTGGTCCACGGCGACGGTGTCGCCCGGTTTCACCAGCAACTCGATGACGGGAATGCCCTTGTAGTCCCCGATGTCCGGAACCTTGACCTCGATCGTGCCCGCCATCGTCGTCTCCCTGAGCGAAGACGACGAGGATAACGCAGGGTCAGCCGACGGCCGACAGCGTCGCCATGTCCCAGCGCGGCCGCACCGTGACGACGGGGTCTTCGTGCTGCCCGGCCTGCAACCGCAACGCGCCCGCCAGCGCGATCATCGCCCCGTTGTCGGTGCAGAACACCGGCCGCGGGAAACACACACGCGCCTGGCGCCGCTGCGCCATCTCCGCCAGCTTCGCGCGCAGTCGTTTGTTGGCGCCCACGCCGCCGGCGATCACCAGCGTGCGATGCCCGGTCTGCTGCAGCGCCCGCTCGCACTTGATGGCGAGCGTGTCGACCACCGCATCCTCGAAGCCGCGCGCGATGTCGTTGCGGGTGGCTTCGGACTGGTCGCTCTGCTGCCAGGCCAGCAGCACCTGCGTCTTCAGTCCGGAGAAGCTGAAATCCAGCCCCGGCCGATCGGTCATCGGGCGAGAAAACTTGTAGGCCCCCGGCGTGCCCTGCTCGGCCAGCCGCGCCAGATGCGGCCCGCCGGGATAGGGCAGCCCCATCAGCTTGGCGGTCTTGTCGAAGGCCTCGCCGGCGGCATCGTCGAGGGTTTCGCCCAGCAGTTCGTAGCGCCCGATGGCCTTCACTTCGACCAGCTGCGAATGGCCGCCCGACACCAGCAGCGCCACGAACGGCGGCTCGGGCGGCTCGGCCTCCAGCAGCGGGGCCAGCAGATGGCCTTCCATGTGGTGCACGCCGATGGCGGGCACGTCCAGGGCCCAGGCCATCGCACGGCCGGCCGCCGCACCCACCAGCAGGGCACCGACCAGACCGGGCCCGGCCGTGTAGGCCACGCCGTCGAGGTCGGAGAGCGCCAGCCCGGCCTCGGCCAGCGTCTGGCGCACCAGCGGCAGCAGCTTGCGTACGTGGTCGCGCGAGGCGAGCTCGGGCACCACGCCGCCATACTCGGCATGCAGCTCCACCTGGCTGTAGAGGGCGTGGGCGCGCAGGCCGGCCACGGTGTCGTAGACGGCGACACCGGTCTCGTCGCAGCTGGTTTCGATGCCGAGCACGCGCATGGCTGGGGTTCGGGTTGCACCGGGAAGGGTCGGGCGCGTATCATACGCGGCTCGCCCACACCGCACCGGGCGAAGTCCGTATCCTGGAGCACCCATGCCGAGCGTCAAAGTCCGCGAGAACGAGCCTTTCGAGTTTGCCCTGCGCCGCTTCAAGCGCACCTGCGAGAAGGCCGGCGTCCTGGCCGAAACCCGCAAGCGCGAGTTCTACGAGAAGCCCACGC
>CAMLOR010000364.1 GCA_946481615.1 uncultured Aquimonas sp. | reverse complement strand
GCACGCCGATGCCGTTGATCATCGTGGTGTGCGAGTCGGTGCCGAACACGGTGTCCGGGAAGGCCTGCAGCTCGCCTTCGACGTCGCGCGTCATGACGACGCGCGCCAGGTTCTCGAGGTTCACCTGGTGCACGATGCCGGTGTTGGGCGGCACCACCTTGAAGTTGCGGAAGGCCTTCTGGCCCCAGCGCAGGAAGCTGTAGCGCTCCATGTTGCGCTCGAATTCGATCTGGCCGTTGAGATCCAGCGCTTCGGGCTTGCCGTAGACGTCGACCTGCACGGAGTGGTCGATGACGAGCTCGGAGGGGATCAGCGGGTTGATGCGGTTGGCGTCGCCGCCCAGCTTGACCACCGCATCGCGCATGGCGGCCAGGTCGACCACGCAGGGCACGCCGGTGAAGTCCTGCAGCACCACGCGCGCCGGCATGAAGGCGATCTCGGTGTCGGGCTCCTTGGCCGGCACCCAGTTCGCCACCGCCTCGATGTGATCGCGGCCCACCGTCATGCCGCCGTCCTCGCAGCGCAGCAGGTTTTCCAGCAGGATCTTCATCGAGTAGGGCAGGCGGGCGATGTTGAACTGCTCGCCCAGCTTCGGCAGGCTGAAGATGGTGTAGCTGGCACCGGCGACATCGAGACGGGTGCGGGTGCAGAAGGAGTCGCGGGACATGGGGGCTCCGGTGGCGAAGGGCGGGCGGATAGACCCCCAATTATGCCATGCGGAAGCGTCGTCCCCGCGAAGGCGGGGACCCTGTGACGTTGGCTCTTCGCGCCCCGAAAGTCGCTGGGCTTCCGCCTTCGCGGGAGCGACGGCGTCAGAGCCAGCCTTTCGCCGCCACCAGCAGCGCCCGGCGCCGCAGCCAAAGATCCCAGTAGCTGCCGCCGAGCTGGCGCCACAGCACCGCCGAGCGCATCGCGGCCAGCAGCACGGCGCGGATCTGCGCCACCACCGCCGGCTGCGACAGCTGCAGCGGATTGCCCTGCACCAGCACGCGCGGGCTGAGCGTGCTGACGGTGCCGGCGTAGAGTTCGCCGAGCTTGCCCGCCACGGTGGCGTGGCCGATGCCGAAATGCTCGCGCTGGCGCGCGGTGTCGAGCACGCCCTCGCGGATCTTCGCCAGCAGGTCGGGCCGCCGCATCAGCTTGCGTTCGACGTGCAGTACGGTGACCACGATGCGGCTGGTCGGCGCATCGCGCGCCACGCCGCCGTCGAGGTGTTCGACCAGCGCCTGCAGCCCGGGCCGCAGTAGCTGCGCGCTGCCGTAGACCGCCTCGGTGCTGTCGGCGTCCATGCGGAACACGCTGGCGAGCACGGCATCGAGGTCGGGGCTTTCGAAGACGCCTTCCTGCGCCACGCGCTGCACCAGTTTGGCGGCCTGCAGCAGGCCGGCCAGCGCCAACGCGCGATCGGGCATCGAGCCGCTCATGCCGCGCTCCGGGCAAGAGCGTCCAGCGGGGCGTCGGTGGTATCGATGACGGCGCCGCCGAGGCATTCGTCGTCGAGGTAGAACACTACGGATTGGCCGGGCGTGACGGCGCGCTGCGGTTGTTCGAACACCACGTCCACCGCGTCGCCCGCGACGCGCACGCGGCAGGCCTGGTCGCGCTGGCGGTAGCGCGTCTGCGCGCGGCATTCGAATTCGGCGGCCGGTGCGCCGCCGGCGGTCCAGGTCGCGCCGCTGCCGCGCAGCGTGGTGGAAAGCAGATACGGGCTGTCGTGGCCCTGGTCCACCACGAGCCGGTTGCGTTCGACGTCCTTGCCGACCACGAACCACGGCGCCATCGGACGGCCCTTCACGCCGCCGATGTTCAGGCCTTCGCGCTGGCCCAGCGTGTAGAAGAACACGCCGCCGTGTTCGCCGACGCGCTGGCCGTCCACGCTGACGATCTCGCCCGCCCGCATCGGCAGCCAGCGGCCCAGGAACTCGCGGAAGTCGCGCTCGCCCACGAAGCAGATGCCGGTCGAATCCTTCTTGGCGTGCACCGGGAGGCCGGCTTCACGGGCCATTCGGCGCACTTCCGGCTTGGGCAGCTCGCCGATCGGGAACAGCGTCACCGCCAGCTGCGCCTGGCCGATGGCGTGCAGGAAATAGCTCTGGTCCTTGTCGCCGTCGCGCCCGCGCAGCAGGCGGAAGCGGCCGTCGCGCTCGTCGATGCGGGCGTAGTGTCCGGTGGCGATGCGGTCGGCGCCCAGGGCCAAGGCCTCGTCGAGGAAGGTCTTGAACTTGATTTCGCGGTTGCACAGCACGTCCGGATTGGGCGTGCGGCCGGCGCGATACTCGGCAAGGAAGTGCTCGAACACGTCCTTCCAATACTGCGCGGCGAAATTGCGTGCGTGGAACGGGATGCCCAGCCGCCCGCACACCGCGACCGCGTCGCGGCGGTCATCCTCGGCGCGGCAGTCTCCCGATCCATCGTCGTTCCAGTTCTGCATGAACAGCCCGGACACCTGGTGCCCGGCCTCGCGCAGGCGCAGGGCGGCGACCGCCGAATCGACGCCGCCCGAGATGCCCGCCATGACGTGGCTCATGCGAATTCCCGCAGGCGCGCCAGCGGCAGCCGCACGCCCGCCAGCCAATCGTCGACGGTGGCCTGCACCAGCGGGCTGCGCAGTGCGCGGCCGGCGAGTTCCGAGGGCGAGAGCCAGTGCGTGGCCAGGATGTCCGCGTCGAGGGCGCGGCCGGCCTCGTGCCGCAGCGGCTCGGCCTCGAAGGCGATGCGCAGGAAATCGGTGCCGGCCGGGGACGTCCAGCGATACAGCCCGAGCGCCGCCCGCAACCGGACGTGCCAGCCGGTTTCCTCCAGGACTTCGCGCACGGCGGCTGCTTCCAGCGTCTCGCCCGGTTCCACGTGGCCGGCCGGCTGGTTGAGCACCGCGCCGTCGGCGCAGCCCTCCTCCACGAACAACAATTTGCCGGCGCGGGCCATGACGACAGCCACGGTGAGGTTGGGGCGAACGGTGGTCATCGGAACAGGATGGGGGCGGCAGTAAAATTTTACACGCGCTTGCCCTGCGCCCGGATGCCCTCATCTCCGAGCACTTGCCGCCGCGCCGGTAAACTACGTCTTATAGTGGCCCGAAGCCCCAGGAAACATGTCGAACCCGACCGAAAGAGAACGCGAACACGAGCACGGGCTGGCGGTGGAAACCGCCAAGCCGGAGGTGGCGCGCCCGCCGCTGTACCAGGTCGTGCTGCTGAACGACGATTACACGCCGATGGAATTCGTGGTGGAGGTGCTGCAGGTTTTCTTCGCAATGAATCGTGAAAGGGCGACGCAGGTCATGTTGCACGTCCACACTC
>CAMLOR010000363.1 GCA_946481615.1 uncultured Aquimonas sp. | reverse complement strand
CCTGCTCGGTGAGGCGCAGGAAGCCGTCGACGGTGCCGCGCGGCGCCGCGATCACAGCGCGCTCGGTCTTGCCGCCGCCGCGGCTGAGCGAGCCGCCGCGGCCGTGGAAGAACTCGATGCGCACACCGGCTTCGCGGCCGAGCGCGTGCAGATGGATCTGCGCCTGCTGCAAGGCCCAGCGTGAACTGGCGAGGCCGGCATCCTTGGCGCTGTCGGAGTAGCCGAGCATCACGACCTGACGATCGCCGCGTGCGCGCAGGTGGGCGCGGTAATGCGGGTTGGCGAGCAGCGATCGCAGCGTGGCCGGAGCGGCTTCGAGATCGGCGACGGTTTCGAACAGGGGTGCGACGTCGATGGCGATATCGCCGGTTTCGCCGGCGAGCCGCGCGAGCGCCAGCACCGCGAGGGCGTCGGCCGCGCTGCGCGACATGCTGACGATGTAGGGGCCGAGGGCATTCGGGCCGTACTGGCGGCGCGCGCCGGCGAGCGTGCGGAACACGGCCAGTGTCTCGCCGCCGCCGGCCGCGCCCGGCGTCGACGACAGGATCCGTTCCAGAAGGCCGACGCGTTCGCCAACCGGGCGCACGGCGAATTGCGCATCGCCGATCGCCGCGCCGATCGCCTCGGCATGCACGCCGCTGTCCTGCCGCACGTCGAGCGTGGCGAGGTGGAAGCCGAAGCTCTTCGCGCGCCAGAGCACGCGCTGCAGCGCGAAGCCGCCGGCGCGGTCGCCGCCGTGGGCGTGCAGGCTGGCGCGGATCAGTTGCAGGTCGGCGATGAATTCTTCGGCATCGCGGTAGCCGTTGAGTTTTTCCTGCTCGGTGGCGACGAGGCGCGCGGCCATCAGCGCGAGCAGCGTGCGGTACGGCATGTCGGCGTGGCGAGGCTTGAGCCTGGCCGCCGCCTTCGGCAGGCGCAGCCGATAATCTTCGATGCGCGCGCACACCGCCTCGCTCACCGCCACGCGCGAGACCGACTGGCTCAGGGCGCTGCCCAGGCGCGCCAGATCCTTGCGATAGCGCGCGAGGATCAGCGCGCGCTGGGTTTCGAGCGCCGCGGCGATGGTGGCGGCGCCGACGTTGGGATTGCCGTCCATGTCGCCGCCCACCCAGGAGGCGAAGCGCAGCATCACCGGCAGGTCGCCGGCCTCGCCGTAGTGCGGCGCGAAGGCCTCGGCGAAGGATTCGTAATAGACCGGCAGCACGCGGTACAGCACGTCGGCGAGATAGAACGCCACGTGGTCGAGTTCGTCCGCCACCGTGGGCCGCTCGGGCGGGTTTTCGGCCGTCTGCCAGCCGGCGGTGAGCGCGGCGCGGATGCGTTCGTTGTCGGCGCGCCGCTCCTGCGGCGTGCGCGTGCCGTCCAGATCGTTGACGAGGCACTCGACGATGTCCTGCTCCTTCTCGAGCAGCGCGCGGCGCACGGCTTCGGTCGGGTGCGCCGTGAACACCGGTTCGATGTGCAGGCGCGCCAGCAAGGCCAGCACTTCGCCGCGCGTCACGCCTTCCGATTGCAGTTTCGCGAAGGCGTCTTCGAAGCCGCCGGGCTGCGGCGCCGCGCCGGCCTTCTGGTATTCGCGGCGGCGGCGGATGCGATGCACGCGCTCGGCCAGATTGACGGCGTTGAAGTAGGTGGCGAAGGCGCGTGCCAGGGCTTCGGCCTGGTCGAGATCTTCGCCGCCGACGGCGCCGCGCAGCGCGGCCGCCAGTTCGACGATGGCGCCGCCGGCCTCGCGGCGGCGGATGGCGGCGATGCGCACGCGTTCCACTGCGGCCAGGAATTCGGGTCCGCGCTGTTCGGACAGGATCTCGCCCACCATCGCACCCAGGCGATTGACGTCGGCGCGCAGCGGACGATCCGCCGCAGGCAGTTCCACTTCGCGCAGACGCGCGGCCTCGGACACGCTCAGAGCCATGAGTTCCCCCGGACGTCCGCGCAAGCCTACTCTTTTTTGGCGCAGTGCAGCATGGCGGCGCGCACCCGCTGGGGCCGGTTTACACTGGCCGCGGACGCGCACGGCGAGGAAGGGTCGATGCATTGGCTGTTCGGCTTCTTGGGGGCCGTCATCGGTTCGATGGCGGGCGGCGTGGACGAGAAGTTCCTGGGCTTCGTGCTCGGCGCCTTCATCGGCTGGCAGGGCGCGCGCATCGCGCAGCTGCGGCGGCGCATCGAGGCGCTGGAGGCCGCGCAGCGCCTGGCGGTGCCGGCGCCGGCCGTGCCCAGGCCGCGGCCCGCGGCCGAGCCGGCGCGACCGACCGCCGTGGTCGCGCCACAGGCGCCTGGCGACACGACCTCCGCCGCCGCGCCGCCCGCCGCTCCGGGCGCAGTGCCTGAATCTGCCGAGGTGCCGGCCGCCGCGCGCAGTGTCGAGCCGCCGCCGGCGGCGGCTCCGGCACCCACCGCATCGGCCCCGAGTACCGCCGCTCCCGGCGAGCGTGCGGTGTACGAGGCCCGCGAACCGTCGCCAGCGCCTGCCGCCCCCCGCCGTCCCGTGGATGGCCCGGCCGGCATGCCGCGCGCGCCGTACGAACCTTCCTTCGCCGACAAGTTCGCCGCCGCGGTGAAGCGCTGGTTCTTCACCGGCAACGTGCCGGTGAAGCTCGGCATGCTGGTGCTGTTCTTCGGCGTGGCGGCCGCGCTCAAGTACGCGGTCGACCAGGGCTATTTCCATGCCCCGATCGAAGTGCGGCTGGCCGGCATCGCCGCCGCCGCGCTGGCGGGACTGGTCTGGGGCTGGCGCAACCGGGTCGCACGTCCCGCCTTCGGTTTGAGTCTGCAGGGCGGCGCGCTCGGCGTGCTGCTGCTGACGGTGTTCGCCGCGTACAAGCTTTATGCGCTGATGCCGGCCGGTGCCGCCTTCGGCCTGGTGCTGGTGCTGGTGGCGGGCGCCGCGGCATTGGCGGTGTTGCAGAACGCCGTCGCGCTGGCGGTGCTGGGATTCACCGGCGGCTATCTCGCACCGGTGCTGATCTCGACCGGCAGCGGCAATCACGTCGCGCTGTTCACCTATTACGCAGTGCTCAACGCCGCCGTGTTCGCGATCGCGTGGAAACGGCCGTGGCGGCCGCTCAACCTGCTCGGCTTCGCCTTCACCTTCGTGGTGGGATTGTTGTGGGGCGCGAAGTATTACCGGCCGGAACATTTCGCGACCGTCGAGCCCTTCCTGGTGCTGTTCTTCCTGTTCTACGTCGCGATCGCGGTGCTGTACGCGCTGCGCGGGCCGGAGGAACGCAAGCCTTTCGTCGACGGCACGCTGGTGTTCGGCACGCCGCTGATCGCCTTCCCGCTGCAGGCCGCGATGCTGC
>CAMLOR010000362.1 GCA_946481615.1 uncultured Aquimonas sp. | reverse complement strand
GCCACCGCGATCGAGCCGCCGAGGATGGACGGCAGGTAGAACGCCGAGCGGAAGAAGTTGATGCCGCGCAGCTTGAAGTTCAGCACGTGCGCGATGAAGAGCGCAAAGCCCACGCGCAACGGCACCGCCAGCACCACGAACAGCAGCGTGACGCCCAGCGACTGCCGGAACACCTTGTCCTGCGTGGCGATCTCGGCGTAGTTCTGCAGGCCGATGAACTCGGGCGGCGAGAACACGTCGTACTGGGTGAAGCTCAACGCGAAGCTCATCACGAAGGGAAAGAGCTTGAAGCCGAGCACGCCCAGCACGAAGGGCAGGACGAACAAGAAGCCAATGCGGCGGTTCTCGTACACCGGATTTGTCTCCAGCGCGCGGCATTCTTGGTGCCACGCGTCTGTTGTGGGTTAGAAGAACATCAGCGCGCCAGCCAGCCGCCGTCGACGGCGACCGTGTAGCCGTTGATGTAGTCCGACGCCGGCGACGACAGGAACACCACCGGCCCGGCCAGGTCGCCGGGCACGCCCCAGCGCCCGGCCGGAATGCGTTCCAGGATCGACGCATTGCGGTCGACATCCGCCCGCAGCGCCGCGGTGTTGTTGGTGGCCATGTACCCGGGTGCAATGGCATTCACGTTGATGCCATGGCCGGCCCACTCATTGGCCATCAGGCGCGTGATGCCGACCACCCCGCTCTTGCTGGCGGTGTAGGAAGGCACCCGCACGCCGCCCTGGAAGGACAGCATCGAGGCCACGTTGACGATCTTGCCGCCGCTCTTCTGCGCCAGGAACTGCCGCGCCGCGGCCTGCGAGAAGAAGAACACCGTCTTCAGGTTGACGTTGATGACGTCGTCCCAGTCCTTCTCGCTGAACTTGATCGCGTCCTCGCGGCGGATGATGCCGGCGTTGTTCACCAGGATGTCCACGTGCCCGCCCCAGGCCACGCTCTCGCGCAGCACGCTGGGGATGCAGGCGGTGTCGCCCAGGTCGGCGCGCAAATCCAGGAAGCGCCGGCCGGTGGCCCGCATGCGTTCGATGGTCTCCGCCGGCTCGCTGAGGTTGACGCCGATCACGTCGGCGCCCGCCTCGGCCAATGCCAAGGCCATGCCCTGGCCCAGGCCCGTGTTGCAGCCGGTGACGATGGCGACCTTGCCACCGAGGCTGAATTGCTGAAGCACCATGGTCCGGTTCCGCGATTCAGCGCAAGGCGGACATCGGCACGTGGTCCATGTCCTTGAACACCTGGTTCTCGCCCACCATGCCCCAGATGAAGGTGTAGGCCTGCGTGCCGACGCCCGAGTGGATGGACCAGCTGGGCGCGATCACCGCCTGTTCATTCCTAACCACCAAGTGGCGCGTCTCCTGCGGCTCGCCCAGCATGTGGAAGACGACGCCGTCGGCGGGCATGTCGAAGTAGAAGTACACCTCCATGCGCCGGTCGTGCGTGTGGCAGGGCATGGTGTTCCAGAGGCTGCCGGGCTCCAGCTGCGTCATGCCCATCAGCAGCTGGCAGGTGGGCAGCACGTCCGGCACGATGAACTTGTGGATCGTGCGGCGGTTGCTGGTCTTGGGGTCGCCCAGCGTCTCGGGCGAGGCCTCGGCCAGCGTGATCTTCTTGTTCGGGTAGTGGCAGTGCGCGGGCGCCGAATTGAAGTACAGCTTGGCCGGCGCATCGGGATCGACGCTGCGGAAGCTCAAATCCTTCGCGCCCTGGCCGATGTACAGCGCCTCGCGCGGGCCGATCTCGTAGCGCTTGCCGTCGGCTTCCACCAGCGCGTCGCCGCCGATGTTGATCAGGCCGATCTCGCGGCGCTGCAGGAAGAAGTCGGTGCCGGTGTGCTTGCCGAGCTCGGGGGCGAAACGCACCACCTCGCGCACCGGATGGATGCCGCCGACGATGATGCGGTCGATCTGGCTGTAGGTGAGCGTGGCCTGCTCGGGCTGGAACAGGTCTTCGACCAGGAACTGCCGGCGCAGGCCGGTGGTGTCGAGCGTGCGGGCGTGTTCGCTGTGGATGGGCTGGCGGATCTGCATGGCTTTTGGGCCTCCTGCGGCGCGCGGGGCGCCGGCTTCGGTCAGGTGTCGATGGTGGTGGCGGCGATCGCTGCGGGCATGCGCCCCTGGCCGGTTCGCTCAGCGGCTTCCGTGTCATTCCCGTCTCGGGACTTTCCCGGAATCGCTGTTCTTTTAGCTTGAACCGACGTTTCAAAAAGATTTCGTGCAGCTATAGTAACTGCAAATCAACGTTTCGCAAGCTTCCCGGAACCCGGGAATGCCCGCAGAGAAGGCGTCAGGACAGGAGACCCGATGAGCCCGTATTACCTCGACGACGAACACCCGTGGACCGAGCTGGGAGACGGCATCCGCCGCAAGATCGTGGGCCACACGCCGGAGCTGATGTCGGTGCTGGTGCAGTTCGACCGCGGCGCCATCGGCACCCCCCATGCGCATGACGCGCACGACCAGATCGCCTTCGTGATCGCCGGCGCCTTCGAGGCGACGGTGGGCGGCATCAAGCGCGTGCTGAAGCCGGGCGATGCCTTCATCGCGCCCCGCCTGACCGAGCACGGCGTGATCGCGCTCGAGCAGGGCAGCACCCTGCTCGACCAGTTCTCCCCGCGGCGCGAGGACTACCTCTAGGCGCCCCGCGAAGCGCGCCGAGGCACTGCAGCCGCGCCGCGCCCTCGTTTCAAAGGCGCCCTGCGCGCGCCCGTTCCGATCGAACTTCCGGCCCTTCCGGTCGGCGGCATGCCGCCGCCTGCCTGGCCGCGCCTTTTGAACGTCATCAGGAGACAAGCCATGACCAAGCGTACCCTGCCGCCGACGAAGCGGCCCCCGCTGCCCACCGCCATGACGCTGGCGGCGCTGGCCACGCTCGGCGCCGCCACGCAGGCGCAGACCGTTGCGCCCCCTGCCGCGGCGGCCTCGGCGCCGAAGGCGGACAACAGCAGCTCGACCGTCGTGGTGACCGGCCTGCGCGCCGCGCTGGAAAGCGCGCTGAATGCCAAGCGCGACGACAAGGGCATCGTCGACGTGATCAAGGCCGAGGACATCGCGAAGTTCCCCGACACCAACCTGGCCGAATCGCTGCAGCGCATTCCCGGCGTGGTGATCGACCGCGACGCCGGCGAGGGCCGCAACATCACCGTGCGCGGCCTGGGGCTGGACTTCACCCGCGTGCGCATCAACGGCATCGAGGCCCTGGCCACCACCGGCGGCACCGATTCGTCCGGCGGCGCCAACCGCTCGCGCGGCTTCGACTTCAACGTCTTCGCAGCCGAACTCTTCAACTCCATCACCGTGCGCAAGAGCTCGTCGGC
>CAMLOR010000361.1 GCA_946481615.1 uncultured Aquimonas sp. | reverse complement strand
GAGCGTCCCCCTCCTAAGGGGAAGGCCGCGCGTTCGAATCGCGCCGGGGCCACCATCCTGCAGGACAGCGTCGTTCCGCGCGGCATCGCTTCGTCGCTGCGCCGGCAGCATGTCCACGACCGCGGCGCGGAATGGACAGGCCTGTCATCGAGCCGCAGCGGCGCCCGAATCTTCCGACCGCAACCAGGCTTCTAGGTCGACCGTCGCGGTGTAGACGTTGCTCTGCCCGTTGAACACATGCCGCGCGTCGTCGAGCCACGCCGGCTTGCGCATGCTCGAGAAGCGCAGCTGCCTGCCGTCGGGCGAGAAGGACGGCGTGAATTCGAAGGCCGCGCCATTGATCGGTGCCGGCAGGCGCACGGGACGCGCCCAGCGATCGCCTTCGCGGCGCACCGCGAACAGGTCGCCCGCGTCGCCATCGCCGCCGTCGCTCCAGAACAGCGCGACGCGCTCATCCGGCGACATCGTGAAATCGCCCTGCTGGCGGCCGAAGTTGATCGTCGCCGGCAGCGGTTCGGGTACACCGAATCCATCGCCTTCGACGCGCGCGCGCCAGATCGAAAGCGGCGCCGGGCCGCCGGGACGCGTGCTGTTGAAGTAGAGCCAGCCGCCGTGCAGTTCCGGGCCCAGCTCCATGCCTTCCGCATGCAAGGCCTGCAGCGGCTCGGGCGTGCCGAAGCCATCGGCAGTCACTGAGACTCGCCACAGATCCAGCCCCGCGCTCGCGGCTTCGCCTTGCACGGGACGGTTGCTGGTGAAATAGAGCGTGCGTCCGTCGGGCGTGAGCCACGGGTCGGAATCGGAATAGTGCGCATCGGTGAACGGCGCTTCGGCCGGCTCGCTCCAGACGCCGCCGGCGCGGCGCGACACGTGGATGCGCGCGTGCCGGAAATCGGCGTCGGAGCGCGCGAAGACGAGCAGCTGGCCGGAGGCGTCGGTCGACAGGTTGTAGTCGTTGCGCGGCCCCGACAACCAGCCCGCGCCGACCAGGCGCACACTGCCGGGCTCGGCTTCGGCCAGGGTGCGTTCCGTGGCTTCCATCGGCATCGACGGCAGCGTCGCTTCGCTCGACGATCGGAAGTCCGAGAACCGGCCGACACGTGCCACCGCACCGTTCCGGTCGAGCACTTCATAGCGCATCGGCCACTGCAGGCCGCGCTCCGCCGCGCGCCAGTCGAGTTCCCGCACCTCGACACCATCCGCGAACAGGTTTCGTAGCGGACGCCCCTCGCCGTCCAGTTCGACCTCGAACGCCTCCTGGCCGCCCGGCTGCAGCCGCAGGCGCGAGGCCGATACGCGCTCGATGCGGGCGGCCGGGTCGTGCAGCAGGGCGATGAAGTTGTAGGCGACGTGGCCGCGCAGCGGCGCCAATCCGGCGTCGTCCAGCGTTTCCCATTGCCCTCGCGTGAGGCGCCAGGCCGAGGTCGCGTCCGACCACGTGCGGGACTCGGCCTCTTCGCGGTACAGGCGCGCCTGCACCGGCCACAGCATGTAGCGTGCATCGCTCGCCGGCAGGCCGGCGCCGTCTTCCACCTGCAGGCGGTAAGCGAGCGCTGCGACGGTTTCCGCGCCCGGACCGAAGGCGGCCGCAAGGGGCTCGCGCGCCGGATCGGCGGCGGGCGCGGCGGCGGCGAACAGCAAGGCGACGCAGGGAAGCAAAGGCATGGGATGTCTCGTTTCGGGGGCTATCCGCATCAACGCAGCCGGCGGAGCCCGCGCCTCACCCGGCGCTCAATGCGCAATCGGTGACAAACGTCCGGTCGCCGGGACTGGACAGGCCCGGGCGCGCACGGCACCTTAGCCGGCGAATCGACCGCTCGTGAGGTCCCGTGTCCGCGATCCCTTGCGCCCGCGTTCTGCTCGTCGACGACGACACCGACACCGTCGACACCCTCGTGACCCTGCTCGAACAGGACGGCCACGAATGCGCCGCCGCCTACAACGGCGCCGGAGCCATCCGCGCCTGCGAAGCCGACGTCTTCGACTGCATGGTGCTCGATCACTGGCTGGGCGAAGTGAACGGCCTGGAAGTCGCCCGCCACTTCCGCGATTCGCCCATGCGGCCGGCCCGCATCCTCCTGCTCACCGGCAACCCGCGCGACGATTTCGAAGCCGCGATCGACGCGGGCGTGATCGACGATCACCTGCAGAAGCCCGCAGATCCGGCGTCGTTGTTGTTGATGGTGCGGGCGTCGTTGAAGCCGCGCGAGTCGATCTAGACGACTACTCCGCCGTTTGCCGCCCGCGCAGCCGGTGCAGCAGCCGCTGCAGGCCGCGCGTGCCGAGCAGCAGTCCCAGCGCGATGGCCAATTCGACGACCGTGGTGGCGACGCTGGCGATGTTGTCGGCCGACCAGGCCATGTCTTCGTACGGCTCGCGCTGCATCTGCCAGGCCAGAATGAACCAGTAGGAAGCATCCGATATCACTTGCGCCAAGAGCCACAGACCGAGCACGGTGAAGGCCACCACTTCGACCTCCCGCGCGGGCGCGCCGAGCGGTTCCTTAGGTTCGCGCATCGCGGGCAACAGCTTGTGCGCCAGCGTCAACGGGAAGAACCAGAGCGCGGCCGCGACCCCGATGAACGGCAGCGGCAGCAGCAACGCCCACGGTGCGAGTTCGCCTCCGGCCACCGCGGCGGACAGTCCGCCTCGCAGGATGGTGAGGAACAGCCACACGGCGAACAGCCGCACCGCGACAGCGACGTAATCTTCCCGACTCATCCCACCCCCCGATTGCGCGGCCATGCCGCGGGGGGACGGTAGCATGCCCGCGGCCACGGGACGCGCGCCGGCGGGCGGTCCCGGCTACAATTGCGCCCTTCGCGCCGCCCCCGCCCGCATCCGCGGCAGCGCCTCCCGGTTTCCGCTTTCGTCTGGAGTCACCATGTCTGCTTCCATCCTCAAGGCGCTCGGTCTGTCCGAGTCCAATTCCGGCACGTACCTCGGCAACGGCGAGTGGTCGAAGACCACCGATGCCGGCGTGCTGGAGCCGATCAATCCGAGCACGAACGAAGTCATCGCGCGCGTACACGCCAGTTCGGCGGCCGATTACGAAACCATCGTCAAGCGCGCGCAGGCCGCGTTCGAGGTGTGGAAGACCACGCCGGCGCCGCGCCGCGGCGAGGCCATCCGCCTGTGCGGCGAGGCGCTGCGCAAGCACAAGGACGCGCTCGGTTCGCTGGTCGCGCTCGAGATGGGCAAGATCAAGCCGGAAGGCGACGGCGAAGTGCAGGAGATGATCGACATCGCCGATTTCGCCGTCGGCCAGAGCCGCATGCTCTACGGCTACACCATGCATTCGGAGCGCCCCGGCCACCG
>CAMLOR010000360.1 GCA_946481615.1 uncultured Aquimonas sp. | reverse complement strand
GATCAGGCCGCCGAAGGCGGGCGCGGGCAGGAGCCCGCGCGTTTTCGCTGAGGCATGGATGCCGAATCGAAAACCCCGGCCGAGCCCAGCTTCCGCGCGCATAGCGCGCGGCGCCGAAGCCCTCGCCGGCCACCCCACCCCGGCAAGAGCACGTGCGACACGCCCACGCGAACCACCTGCTCTCCCTCGTCAAACCGCCACGCGCCACCGAACGAGCAGTTGCACGCCCTTGCGATCGCGCCAGTCGTCGAGATCGAGTTGATAGGCCACGTGCAATCGCCGCGCGGGTGCTTCGCCGCGCCAGCCGCCGAATTCGATGGCGTCGAGCGGTTCGCCGCCTTCGCGGTGGCGCAGGCGCAGTTTGAGGTGGGTTTCGCCGACGACGCGCCAGCTCTCGAGTTCGAATTCGTCGTCGAACACCGGTTCGGGGAACCCTTGGCCCCAGGGGCCTGCGAGGCGCAACTGCTCCGCCAGCGCGCGGTCGATCTCAGCGCGCGCGAGCACGCCATCGCTCCACAACTCGGCCTGCAGCGCCTGCGCATCGAGGCGGCGCGCCGCAAGGTGCGTGAAAGCCTGCGCGAAGCGCTCGTAATCGCAAGCCGGCAACGTGAGGCCCG
The DNA here is from genome assembly GCA_946481615.1 of uncultured Aquimonas sp. Next base: position 2,706 of record CAMLOR010000360.1, on the reverse strand, counting down.
CGGCCATCGCATGGCCGCCGAAGCGCGTCAGCAGACCCGGTTCGGCCGCCGCCACGTCGGCCAGCGCATCGCGCATGTGGAAACCGGCGATCGAGCGCGCCGAACCGCGCAGTTCGCCCTCGGCGCCCGGCGCGAACGCGATCACCGGACGATGCAGACGATCCTTCAATCGCGACGCGACCAGGCCGATCACGCCCGGATGCCACTGCGCATCGTACACGCACACCGCATGCGGCAACTCGCCGGCGTTGCGCGCCAGCCATTCGCCGACCAGCGCCTCGGCCTGATCGAGCATGTGCTGCTGCAGATCGCGCCGCTCGGCATTGATCTGGTCGAGCTGCGCCGCCAGCCGCGAGGCCTGTGCTTCGTCCTGCGCCAGCAGGCAGGCGATGCCGAGCGACATGCCTTCGAGACGTCCTGCCGCATTCACGCGCGGCGCGATCGCGTAGCCCAGATCGGCGGCATTGAGACGATCCATGCGGCGGTTCGCCACCTGCGCGAGCGCACGCAGCCCGGCACGCGCCTGCCCGGCGCGCATGCGGCGCAGGCCGGCCTGCACCAGGATGCGGTTGTTGCCGTCGAGCGGCACCATGTCGGCGACCGTGCCGAGCGCGACCAGATCGAGCAGATGGGTGAGATCCGGTTCGCGTTGCGCGTCGAAACGGCCGGCTTCGCGCAGATGCCGCCGCAGCGCGAGCAGCAGATAGAACACCACGCCCACGCCGGCCAGCGCCTTGCTCGGGAAGGCGTCGCCGTCGACGTTCGGATTGACGATCGCGTCCGCATCGGGAAGACAGGCACCGGGCAGATGATGATCGCTGACGATGACCGCGATGCCCTGCGCCTTGGCCGCGGCCACGCCCGCGTGGCAGTTGATGCCGCTGTCGACGGTGAGCAGCAGGTCCGGCAGCGGTTGCGCGAGATCGGCGACGAGTTCGGCGGAGAGTCCGTAGCCGTGCAGCATGCGATGCGGAACGCGGAAATCGACATGCTCCGCGCCCAGAGCGAGCAGGCCGAGCACCGCGACCGCAGTGCCGGTGGCGCCGTCGGCATCGAAATCGCCGACGATGAGGATGCGTCGCCGCTCGGAGATCGCGTTCGCCAGCAAGGCGACGGCGCGATCGAGACCGCCGAGCGCATCGGGACGCAGCAGATTCGAGAGTCGCGGCTCGGCCGCCATCGGATCGGCGATGCCGCGCGCGGCGTACACGCGCTGCAGGACGGGGTGGATGGCATCGGGCCAGCCCGCGAGCGGCGGAACGGTGCGGCGCTTGAGGTGGATCACGCCGCGGCTCGCGGGGCGAACATCATCCTCATCCGAGCGAGCCCGCCGCCCTGCGCCAGAACCTCCACCGATGTGCTGCCCGCCAATGCCATTGCGCGCCGTCGGCGAAATCCAGCCACACGCTGTCGAACTTGCGCAGGCCTTGCGCGAAGCGGATCGGCTCGGCCCATCGCACGTCGAACTCGCCGACGCTGCGCAGCGTGCGCAGATCGACGATGGCGCCGGCGTCGAGCAGATCGCCACTCATCTGCGCGGTTCCGTTGCAGCGCAGGCCGGCGCGCTCGGCCAGCGCGCACAGCACCGGCTCGTCGGAAACCACCCACGCCGCACCCGCCGCCTTCACCGAGTCCGGCAAGGCGCCGCCGCCCCAGAACCAGAGTGAATTCACCGCCGGCAGCCCGCGTTCCGCACGCTTCGCGTTGACCGGGTGGTTGTGCAGCAGCACCTGCGCTTCGCTCAGCAGGCGGCGCCAGCGGCGGCCGGCCTCGCCCTCGGGCAGGTGCGCGAAGATGTCGTCGCCAAGCACGTCCTGCGGCGGCACGAACGCCGGCAACTGCGCATCGCGCGGCAGCATCAGATACCAGCGCGACGGCGTGCCGGCGGAGATCGGGAAGCCTTCGTCGCCGAACAGCGGCTTGAGCGCACGCAACAGCTGCTCGGATTCATCGGGCGCCAGCCCGAGTTCGCCGCAGGCCAGCATGCGCCCCGCGCCCAGATCGGCGCGCACGTGCGCGGGATCGGCGCGCAGCCACGAGCCGTGCGCGGCGTCGTGCAGATCGAGCTGGCGCGTGAGCGCCGCGACGGGAAGCCCGCGCGGCAGGATCTCGAAGTGGCGCTGCAACTGCGCCATTTCGCCGGGCTCGCCCTGGCTGCGGTCGCCGCGGCCCAGCCACGTCGACAGCAGCCGTTGCGCACGCAGATCGCCCGTCAGGCGCGCGCGCGCCGGCAGCAGCAGCGTGAGCGTGGCGGCATGCGCGCCCTCGCCCATCGCGCTCACGCCGTGTAGCGCACCGCGACGATGTCGTAGCTGCGGCGCCCCGAAGGCGCGTCGATGTCGACGGTGTCGCCTTCGTTCTTGCCGATCAGCGCGCGCGCGATGGGCGCCGAGATCGAGATCAGGCCGCGCTTGATGTCGGCTTCGAGCTCCCCGACGATCTGGTAGGTGACGCCCTCGTCGGTTTCGTTGTCGGCCAATTCGACGGTGGCGCCGAACACCACCTTCGAACCGGCGTTGAGCTTGGCCACGTCGATCAGCTGCGCGTTGGAGAGCGTGGCCTCGAGTTCCTTGATGCGGCCCTCGATGAAGCCCTGCTGCTCGCGCGCGGCGTGGTATTCCGCGTTTTCCTTCAGGTCGCCGTGGGCGCGTGCTTCGGCGATCGCGGCGATCACCTCCGGGCGCTTGACCGACTTCAGGTTCTCGA
>CAMLOR010000359.1 GCA_946481615.1 uncultured Aquimonas sp. | reverse complement strand
AGGTACAGATGGAAGGTGTTGCCCAGGATGATCTGCGCGCCGATCTCGCGCAGCTGCAGCGGCGTCATCGCCTTCACCGTGCCGTAGGTGCCCACCGGCATGAAGGTGGGCGTTTCCACCGTGCCGCGCGGGAAGGTGAGGCGGCCGCGGCGCGCGGCGCCATCGGTCTTGAGCAATTCGAACGAGAGTCGGGACATGGGTACTTGTCGGTTGGCTTGCGTGACCTTGCCCGTCATTGCCGCGCACGCGGGAATCCAGCGACTTTCGGCGCTCCGAAGAGCAAAGTCACTGGGTCCCCGCCTACGCGGGGACGACGAGCATGGCGTCGCCGTAGGAGAAGAATCGGTAGCCCGCACGCACTGCGTGCTCGTAGGCCGCCAGCACGCGCTCGCGTCCGGCGAAGGCGCTCACCAGCATCAGCAGCGTCGATTCGGGCAAATGGAAATTGGTCACCAGCGCGTCGACCGAGCGGATCTTCTTGCCGGGGAAGATGAAGATGCGCGTCTCGCCGGCGAAAGGCTTCACGGCACCGTCGCGCCAGCTCGATTCGAGCGCGCGCACCACCGTGGTGCCGACCGCGACGACGCGCCGGCCGCGCGCCTTCGCCGCGGCGATCTGCTCGCACAATCCGGCGCCGACGTTGAGCCATTCGCTGTGCATCACGTGCTCGTCGAGCTTGTCCGCGCGCACCGGCTGGAAGGTGCCCGCACCCACGTGCAGCGTGATGTTGCCGAATTCCACGCCGCGATTGCGCAGCTTCATCAGCAGCGCATCGTCGAAATGCAGGCCGGCGGTGGGCGCGGCCACCGCGCCCAGTTCGCGCGCGAACACGGTCTGGTAGCGCTCGGTGTCGTTGGCGCCCGGCTCGCGCCGGATGTAGGGCGGCAACGGCAGGCGGCCGGAGCGCAGCAGCAGTTTCTCCAGCGGCTCCGTACATTCGAAGCGCAGCAGGTAGAACTCGCCGTCGCGGTCGATCACCGAAACCGGCGTGCCGTCGTCGAGCACGATGCGCGATCCGGGCCTGGGCGACTTGCTCACGCCGAGCTGGGCCTTGGCCTCGTGCGTGCCCAGCACGCGCTCGACCAGGATTTCGACGCGCCCGCCGCTCTCCTTCTTTCCGAACACGCGCGCCGGCAGCACGCGGGTGTCGTTGAACACCAGCAGGTCGCCCGGCTCGAGCAGATCCGGCAGATCGCGCACATGGCGATCGGCGAACGCGGCCGGTGCCGGCGGCAGGTGCAGCAGTCGGCTGGCCGAACGCTCGGGCAGCGGCGCCTGCGCGATCAGCTCCGGCGGCAGGTGGAAGTTGAAATCGGACTTTTTCACGGGGCGCGCATGATAGCGCGGGGTCAGCGCTCGAACTTGGTCGAGAGGATGATCGACGAATTGGTGCGCTCCACGCCGTCGATGGCGCCGATGGCGTCGGTCAGCACGTCCATGTCGCCCACCGTGGCCGTGGCGGCCATGGCGATGAGGTCATGGCCACCGCTGATCGAATACAGCACCCGCACGGCCGGCATGGCCTGCAGCGCACGCGCCACCGCCGGCATCTGCTTGGGCCGCACCGTCAGCATGATGTGGGCGCGGATGCGGTTGCGCTCGTGCTCGTCGTCGATCCGCACGGTGTAGCCACGGATCACCCCCTGCGCCTGCAGCCGGGCGATGCGGTTCTGCACCGTGGTGCGCGAGAGGCCGAGCTTGCGGGCGATTTCGGCCGTGGGGGCGCGCGCATCCTCGCGCAGCAGCGAGAGCAGGGCTTCGTCGGCAGGGGTGGTTGGCATAATGCCCAATGTTACCGTCGATTCGCCGGAATGCCACGGCAGAATGGTCAAAACGAGGCTACCGGGCGGCAAGGAACCCCGGATAATGGCGGGCTTGCGCCCCGTGACGCCGGAGAACCCGCCATGACCCTGCTCGACACCCTCGCCCCGCTACGCGCCCATGCCGGCGCGGTCCGCACGCGCGGCCTCGACGACGCCACCGTGCTGCGCTTCGCGGCCACCCATCCGGAACTGGTCGCCGCCGTCGATGCCGCTGCCGCCGCCTACGCCGCAGTGCGCGCCGAATTCCCGCAACTGCTCGAACTCGACGAGGACGCGCAGATGCGCGCCGTGCAGGACGACTACGTCAATTTCTACGCGCAGGACGCGGTGAACCCGTACGTTGCGCTGGCCGCGCGCGGTTCCTGGATCGTCACGCTCAAGGGCGCCGTGCTGCACGATTCCGGCGGCTACGGCATGCTCGGCTTCGGCCACACGCCGCAGCACGTGATGGACGCGATGGCGCGCCCGCAGGTGATGGCCAACATCATGACGCCGAACCTCTCGCAGCTGCGTCTCGCCAACGCGCTGAAGAAGGAGATCGGCCACACGCGCGGCGGCTCGCCCTACACGAAGTTCCTGTGCCTGAACTCGGGTTCCGAATCGGTGACGCTGGCCGGCCGCATCGCCGACATCAACTCCAAGACGCTGACCGAGCCGGGCGCGCGCCACGCCGGCCGCAGCATCAAGCGTCTGGCGGTGAAGGGCGCCTTCCACGGCCGCACCGAGCGCCCCGCCCTGTTCTCCGATTCCACCCGGAAGACCTATCTGCAGCACCTGGCGAGCTATCGCCACGAGGACACGCTGATCACGGTCGAGCCCTACAACGTCGAGCAGCTGCGCCAGGTCTTCGCGGAAGCCGAGCGCAATCACTGGTTCATCGAGGCCATGTTCCTCGAGCCGGTGATGGGCGAAGGCGATCCGGGCCGCTCGGTGACGCCGGAGTTCTACGCCGCGGCGCGCGAACTCACCAAGGCGCACGGCTCGCTGTTCCTGGTCGATTCGATCCAGGCCGGCCTGCGCGCGCACGGCGTGCTGTCGATCGTCGACTATCCGGGCTTCGAAGGCCTGGAAGCGCCGGACATGGAAACCTATTCGAAGGCGCTCAACGCCGGCCAGTACCCACTTTCGGTGCTCGCGGTCACCGAGAAGACCGCGGCCATCTACAAGCGCGGCGTCTACGGCAACACCATGACGACGAATCCGCGCGCGATGGACGTGGCCTGCGCAGTGCTCGAGCAACTCACGCCGTCGGTGCGCGGCAACATCGTGGCCAAGGGCAAGGAATTCCTCGCCAAGCTGGACGCGCTGAAGAACGAACTGGGCGGCCTCATCACCAAGGTGCAGGGCACCGGTCTGCTGTTCTCGTGCGAGCTGGCGCCGCAGTTCAAGTGCTACGGCGAAGGTTCGACGGAAGAATGGCTGCGCGAGCGCGGTCTGGGCGTGATCCACGGCGGCACCAATTCGCTGCGCTTCACGCCGCACTTCCTGATCGACAGCGACGAGATCGATCTGGTCGT
>CAMLOR010000358.1 GCA_946481615.1 uncultured Aquimonas sp. | reverse complement strand
ACGACGCCGCGAAGTTCCGCGATCTCGACGACGAGGACATCGCGATCCTCACCTCGCTGCACGACGGGCGCACGCTGGTCACCCTCGCACCCGAGATGACGCAGCCCGCCACGATCGCGCGGCTCGCCGCCAGCGGCGTGCGCGTTTCGGCAGGCCACACCAACGCCACCTACGCGCAGATGCAACCCGCATTGGCCGCGGGCGTCACGGCGTTCACGCATCTCTTCAACGCGATGTCGCCGCTGCGCAGCCGCGAACCCGGCGTCGTCGGTGCCGCGCTGTCGCATGCGGACAGCTGGTGCGGGCTGATCGTCGACGGCCATCACGTCGATCCCGTCGCGCTGAAGCTCGCGCTCAAATGCAAGCCGCGCGATCGCTTTCTGCTCGTCACCGACGCCATGCCCGGTGTCGGTTGCGACAGTGATCATTTCTACCTGCAGGGCCGGCGCATCGAAGTGCGCGACGGGCGCTGCGTGGATGAAGCCGGTGTGCTGACGGGCTCGAATCTCGACATGGCGGGCGCGGTGCGCAACGCTGTCGAGATGTTGGACCTCACGCTGCAAGAGGCCGTGCGGATGGCGTCGCAGTACCCCGCGGATTTCCTCGGCCTCGACGATGAACTCGGGCGCATCGCGCCGGGCTATCGCGCCAACCTCGTGCTCGCGGACGAATCGCTGCAGGTGCGCGCGACGTGGATCGACGGCGTGGCGGACTGAGGCACGGGTTCGACCGGCTCACCCCGAACGGGTGAGGTGCACGGAGAAGCGCCGAAACGCCTCCCGCAGTCCCCGCTCACGGTGAGCCAGTCGCACCGCTTTCCCCAGCCCCCGTTCGAGGTGAGCCGGTCGAACCGCATTCCGCAGTCCCGCGGCGAGCCCGCGAACCGCACGCCTCAGTCCCGTTCGCGGTGAGCCTGTCGAACCGCATTCCTCGGTCCCGCGGCGAGCCCGCGAACCGCACGCCTCAGTCCCGCTCGCGGTGAGCCTGTCGAACCGCATTCGACACGCCTACACTTCCCCGATGTCGTTGCGCGACCAGGCCCGCGAACTCAAGCGGCACGCCCTCACCGTCTGGTTCGCCGCGCGCGATCCGGCCATGCCCTGGCCCGTGCGCCTGCTGGCCTTGGGCGTTGCCGCCTACGCGTTCAGCCCGATCGATCTCATCCCGGATTTCATCCCCGTGCTCGGCCTGCTCGACGACCTGCTGCTGATCCCGCTCGGTCTGTGGCTGGTCGCGCGGCTCACGCCGGCAACGGTCTGGCAGGCGGCCCGCAACCGTGCACAATCCGCCGCGGAAAAACCCGTGAGCCGCGCCGCGATAGCCGTCATCGCGGCGATCTGGCTGGCCGCGTTGGGCGCGCTCGCATGGTGGGCCTGGCGCCGGTTCGGAAGCTGAGCGGTTCGTCGGCCGCGCCGGCGGCGTTCCCTCCGCTGCCTTCGCCTTCCGGGAACCGCTGCGATGAAACCCTTCGGCTTCGCGATGCTCCTCACCCTCGGCATGTCGCCGGCGCACGCCGGCGAAGGCCGCGTGCTCTTCGTCTGCGAGCCGGGAACCGCCACCTGCCAGCTCGCGGCGGATCGCTTCGAGGCGGCTTCGCGGGCGAACGGTTGGCAACTCGCCGGCCGCGCCGCCAGGGTCGACGATCTGACGGAAGCCGACCTTGCCCTCGCGGTCGCCGTCGTCACCATCGACGCTCCGCTCTACCGACGCTGGCTGCTGTCGATCAGGCGGTACGAGGCATGGAACGACATTCCGCGTGTCGAAGACGATGCGGCAGCCGCGGAGGCTGCCATCGCGCGCAGGCTGGAAGAACTCGCGAAATCGTTCTGACCGTCATTCCCGCGCAGGCGGGAATGACGGTGATGTTGCGCGCCGCGAGGGCGGGTTACATGGGCTTTTCGGTCGCCCGCACGCTGACGTGCACTTCCGCCAGCTGCTTGTCCGGCACCGGCGAAGGCGCGCCGGTCATCAGGCACTGCGCGGTGGTGGTCTTGGGGAAGGGGATCACGTCGCGGATGGACTCGGTGCCGGCCATCAGCGCGGCGATGCGGTCGATGCCGAAGGCGATGCCGCCGTGCGGCGGCGCACCGTACTTGAGCGCGTCGAGCAGGAAGCCGAACTTGCCTTCGGCTTCTTCGGCGCCGATGCCGAGCAGTTCGAACACCGCGCTCTGCATCGCCGAGGAGTGGATGCGGATCGAGCCGCCGCCGATCTCGTTGCCGTTGAGCACCATGTCGTAGCCGCGCGAAACGGCCGTCTTCGCGTTGGCGCGCAGATCGGCGATGTCGTCGACCGCGGGCGCGGTGAAGGGATGATGCAGCGCCACATAGCGCTGTTCCTCGTCGTCCCATTCGAACATCGGGAAGTCGGTGACCCACAGCGGGGCCCAGCCTTCGCGCACCAGGCCGAGGTCCTTGCCGAGCTTCAGGCGCAGCGCGCCCATGAAATCGCTGGCCGATTTGTAGGTGGCCGCGCCGAAGAACAGCAGGTCGCCTTCCTTCGCGCCGGTCGCCTGCAGCAGCGAGGCGATCACCTCGGCCGGGAGGAACTTGGCGATCGGCGAATTCACCGCGCCGTTCGCTTCCACCTTCATCCACGCCAGGCCCTTGGCGCCGTACTTCGCGGCGTGCGCCGCGCAGTCGTCGATCTGCTTGCGCGAATACGCGCCGGCGCCCGGCGCGCGCAGCGCCACCACGCGGCCGTCCTCGTGGTTGGCCCAGTCGGTGAAGACCTTGAAATCGCAAGCCTTGACCAGCTCGGCGACGTCGGTGAATTCGAGGTCGATGCGCAGGTCCGGCTTGTCGGACCCGAAGCGGCGCATGGCTTCCGCGTAGGTCATGCGCGGGAACGGATTCGCCAGCTCCACGCCCATCACTTCGCGGAAGACGTCGCGGATCATGGCCTCGACGAAATCCTGCACGTCGCGCTCGCGCACGAAGGCGAATTCCATGTCGAGCTGGGTGAATTCGAGCTGGCGGTCCGCGCGCAGGGCCTCGTCGCGGAAGCAGCGCGCGATCTGGTAGTAGCGGTCGAAGCCCGCCATCATCAGGATCTGCTTGAACAGCTGCGGCGACTGCGGCAGCGCGTAGAACTCGCCCGGATGCATGCGGGCCGGCACCAGGAAGTCGCGCGCGCCTTCCGGCGTGGCCTTGGTGAGGATCGGCGTCTCGATGTCCTGGAAGCCTTGCGCATCGAGATGGCGTCGCAACGCCTGCACGAGCTTGATGCGCGTGCGCTGCATCTTCTGCATCTCGGGCCGGCGCAGATCGAGATAGCGGTACTTGAGGCGGATCTCCTCGTTGGCGTTCTCGTGCGCGTGGAAGGGCAGCGGCTGCGCCTTGTTGAGCA
>CAMLOR010000357.1 GCA_946481615.1 uncultured Aquimonas sp. | reverse complement strand
GTGCAATGGAAAACCCCCGGCGACCGGAGGGCACCCGCGCGCAGCGCGGGCGGCGCAACCCATCCCCGAACCCCCGAGCGCCCCCGCGTCCCGCCGCAAGCCTGCAAGCCTGCAAGCCTGCAAGCCTGCAAGCCTGCAAGCCTGCAAGCTTGCGAAGAACCTTCTACTTGGCGAGCACGAACATCGCGATCACGCACAGGAAGGCCAGCGCCCACACGAAGCTGCGGGTGCGTGGATACCCGGCCATGTAGATGAAGCCGTAGGCCAGGCGCAGCACGATGAAGGCCACGGCCAGCAGGTCGAGCGTTTCCTGAGGCACCTGCCGCAGGTGCGCGATGATCACCGCGGCGGCGAACAGCGGGAAGGCTTCGAAGGCATTCAGATGGGCGGCATGCGCGCGCGCCGGCATGCCTTCGAGCCGTGCCTGCCATTCGCGCGGGGTGCGGTTGTTGTAGCGGCCGCCGCTGCCCTTGGCGATGGCGGTGAAGAGGAACGGCATCAGCCCCGCCGCCAGCACGCACCAGTACGCGATCGTCATCCTCGATCCTTCTTGCCGAAAAGTCGCTGGAACCAGTTCTTGTTCTGTCGTTTCGCCGCGGTCGCGGCGGCCACGTCTTCCGGACGCACGCGCGCCACGACCTGGGTTCCGGCGGCCATCGCGCGCGCCGCGCGTGGCGGCGGCGCGTTGCCGCCGAGCAGATCGCGAGCGAGCTGCGCCAGCGTGGCCGCGTTCGCGAGCGGGGCCGGCGCGGGCGTGTCGGCGCGTACGCCGAGCACGCGCATCGCCTCGCGCACCAGCTCGCCCGCGCCGCGCGCGGCCGGGTGATCGCCGATCGCGGTCTTCAGGTCGGCGCGGATGTCGAACATCGCCGCCGCGCCGGCCGTATCGAAAACCTGCCGCACCGCGGAAGTGAGGCCGCACAGGCGCAGGCTGGTCTCCGGCGTGCGCAGCGCCTTGCCGAGCTTGCCCAGCACGCGCAGGCCGGCGTTGCTGATGTAGTTGAGCTGCGCCAGATCGACGACGATGTGGCGCTCGCCGGCGTTCAGCAGTTCCTGCGCGGCGAGCTCGAAATCCACCGCGCTGTCGTTGTCGAGCCGTCCGCTCGGCGCCACCACCAGCACGCCGCCGTGGCGTTCCTGGCTGTAGGCGAAGGTCATCAGCCTTCCTGGAACACGAAGCGCGCCGGTCCGATCTCGATGACGTCGCCGTTGCGCAACAGGTGCTGGTTCACCGCCACGTTGTTCACGCGCACGCCGCCGCCTTCGTCGCTCAGCGTGAAGCCGGCCATGCTCACGCGGATCTCGGCGTGCCGGCGCGCGGCGCCCGGTACACGCACGTCGCTGCCGTCGCCGCTGCCGATGGCCATCGGCTTGATGGCGAGCGTGTAGCTCTGCTTGCCGGCTTCGACGTTCTGCGGCACCAGGCGCGCGGTGCGCATGATCATGGTGGAATCGGCACGCGCCGCGGGCGCGGCCAGATCGCTCGGACGGATCGCACGCATCATCTGCGTGGCACCGGGCGAAGCGCCGGGCGCCACCGGCGGCACCTGCATCACCGCGGTGGCCAGCGGCGGCGGCACGGGCGGCGGCGGAACGGCCGCGGTACCCGGGTTGGTGTCGTAGGCCGAAGCGACCTGCGCCTCGGTCAGCGTGTTGAGCTTGCGCGTGGCGCCGGGCGCCGCCGGCAGCGGCATCTCGAGTTCTTCCTCGCTGCGGAACACCGAAACGAAGCGCTGCTTCATCGCTTCGGCCTGCGCCTGTGCCGCGGCCTTGTCGGCCAGCTGCTTGTCCACCGCCTGGATGCGCTTCTTGTGCTCCTTCTCGTCGAACTCGCCGAGCGAGAAGCGGAATTCGATTTCCTCGCGGTCGAGACGCGTGGTTTCGTGATCGGCTTCCGAACGTGCGAGCAGCTCGCGCAATTTCGCGTACTGCTCGCGCGCGACCTGCTGCAGCGGTGCGGCTTCGTCCTCGAGGGCGCGGCGGCGGCCTTCGTAGTCGGCCCGCACGCGCATGTAGACGGCGGCGGCGACGCTGTCCTTGCGGTGTTCCATGGTGGACAGGCGCTGTTCGAGCGTATCGAGTTCCTGGCGGATGCGGCCGAGGGCGTCGAGCGGCGAAACGTCGATGGTGGCGAGTTCGTCCTGCATGCTGGTCTCCGGTCAGGCCGTGCCGAATTCGAGTTCGATGGCGCCGAAGCGCAGTTTGTCGCCGGGTTTCAGGATCACCACCTGGCCCGCGGCGAGGCGCTCGCCATTGACCCAGGTGCCGTTCGCGACGCCCGGTTCTTCGCGCAGGCTCACCGTGTTGCCGGTGGCGAGCAGGCGGGCGTGGCGACGGCTCAGGCTGCGCGCGAGATCGAGCGGACCGAGGTTGATTTCGGGGATGGCGCCGGTGGCCGGATCGGGCCGCCCCACGAGGCATTCGGCCTTGTCGGCCGGCACCGCGATGACGCCCTGCGCATGGCGCAGCACATGCGCGATCACGGCCGGCGCGGCCGGCACGGCTTGCGCGGTCGGCGCCGGAGCGGCCGGCGCTGCGGGCGACATCGGCTCGCTGCGCGCACGCGTGTCGACGGCGGCGGGCGTGGGCGGCGCGTTGAGCACGGGTGCCGGGGACACCGGTGGCCCGGTGCCGGAATCGGCGTTCGTGGCGACCGGTGGCACAGGAACGCCCGCCGGCGCGGACGATGCCTTCGACGCGGCGGCATCGATCGGTTGCGCCGCGGAACGCGATGCGCCGGCAGCAGCAAGGGCGCCACTCGTCTCCGCAGCACGCAGGCGCTGCACCAGTCGCCGCATCAGCTGCATGCCGACGTCGACGTTTTCGCGCAGCACCGCGGGCAGCGTGGCCGTTTCCAGCCGCAGGGCGCGCACGGCGGTGCGTGCGACCGCGTTCGCCGCGTGCCCCTGCTCCTGCAACAAGGCCGCTTCGCCGAAGACATCGCCGGGGCCGAGGTCGGCCAGCACGGCGCCGTTGCGTTCGATCGCGGCCCTGCCGGCCTCGATGATGAAGATCGCCCCCGCGGCCTCGCCTTCGCGCAGCATGGTGCTGCCGGCGGGGAAATCGACGAACGGCGTTTCGCGGCTCATGCGAAGGGTCCGGCGCGGCGCACGGCCGCCATCCAGCGATTATGCCGAGCGCCGAAGCGGCCTAGCAAACCGTTCAGCGCGGCGGCTTCACCGGCCGTCGCCAGCCCTCGACGACGCTCTGGCGCGTGCGCGCCACGCTGAGCTTGCCTTCCGGCGCGTTGCGCGTGATCACCGAACCGGCGCCTATGGTGGCGTCCTTGCCGATCTCCACCGGCGCCACCAGCGAGGAATTGGAGCCGATGAAGGCGCCGTCGGCGATCCTCGTCACCGACTTGTTCACGCC
>CAMLOR010000356.1 GCA_946481615.1 uncultured Aquimonas sp. | reverse complement strand
GCGGTGCACTGGCCGGACGACTGGATGATGTTCAGCGATCTGCTGCAGGGCTACGTCATCACCGACATGGGGCATGGCAACTACAAGCTGCCGCTGTTGTTCATGGTGATGCTGGTGCCGCTGATCCTGCGCGGCGCCGGACGCCTGAGCGTGGATGCGCTGCTCGCCGCCTCGCTGAAGGGCGCGCCGCCGCAGCCCGTGGCCGATGCGACGGCCTGGGGTCTCGCCGGCGTGGCGCTGGGACTACCGCTGGCGATGCTGCTGCCGGTGGCGGGATTGGCGCTGGCCGGCGCGGGCGTGCTGTTGCTCGTCACATCGCGCTTCACGCGCTGAACCGTCGTCCCCGCGAAGGCGGGGACCCCGTGACTTCGCTCTTGGCGAGCCGAAAGACACTGGATTCCCGCCTGCGCGGGAATGACGGCGATGGCCGGCTGGTATCCTTCGCCGCATGACAGCCTTCCTCACCGCCGGCCGCATGGCCGAGCGTTTCCGCGGCTTCCTGCCGGTGGTCGTCGACGTGGAGACCGGCGGCTTCGACCCCGAGCGGCATGCGCTGCTCGAAGTCGCCGCGGTGCCCATCGAGATCGACGAAAGCGGCGTGCTGCGTCCGGGCGAAACCGTGTGCACGCATGTCGTGCCCTTCCCCGGTTCCGAACTCGATCCGAAATCGCTGGAGATCACCAAGATCGACGTCGATCATCCGTTCCGCGATGCCAAGGACGAGAAGATCGCACTCGACTGCATCTTCAAGCCGGTGCGCGAGGCCGCGCGCCGCCACGGTTGCCAGCGCGCCATCCTGGTCGGCCACAACGCGGCCTTCGACCTGGGCTTCCTCAATGCCGCGGTGCGCCGCACCGGGCACAAGCGCAATCCCTTCCATCCCTTCAGCTGTTTCGACACGGTGACGCTGGCCGGCCTGGCCTATGGCCAGACCGTGCTCAGCCGCGCCATGGCCGCCGCCGGCATCCCCTGGAACGGCGACGAAGCCCATTCGGCGGTGTACGACGCCGAGCGCACCGCGGAACTGTTCTGCCTGATCGTCAACCGCTGGCGGCACCTCAATACGCTCGACGCAGCGGCGCTCGATTCGGCGTTGATCGACGGTGAACCCGAACCCCAATCGACGGGAGTGACGCCATGATCCACGACAGCATCCTGGGCACCATCGGCAAGACGCCGATCGTCCGCATCCAGCGCCTGGCGCCGGAAGGCATCGAGATGTACGTGAAGGTCGAGGCCTTCAACCCGATGTCGTCGGTGAAGGATCGCCTGGCGCACGCCATCATCGAGGACGCCGAGCAGCGCGGCACGCTGAAGCCGGGCCAGATGGTCGTGGAAGCGACGTCCGGCAACACCGGCATCGCGCTCGCCATGGTGTGCGCGGCGAAGGGCTATCCGTTCGTGGCCTTCATGTCGGATTCGTTTTCCATCGAACGCCGCAAGCTGATGCGCGCGCTCGGCGCGAAGCTCATCCTCACGCCCGCCGCCGAACGCGGCAGCGGCATGGTGCGCGCGGCCGAAGCCTTCGCGCAGAAGCACGGCGCCTTCCTCGCGCGCCAGTTCGACAACGAGGCCAACCCGCGCTACCACGCCGCCACCACCGGGCCGGAGATCCTGCAGGATTTCGCCGGGCGCCGGCTCGACTGGTTCGTCACGGGCTACGGCACCGGGGGCACCGTGTCAGGCGCCGGACGCGTGATGAAGGCGGCGCGGCCGGAACTGAAGATCTGCATCGCCGAACCCGCCGGTGCGGCGCTGTTGTCCGGGATGGAATGGAAGCCGCACAAGATCCAGGGCTGGTCGCCGGACTTCATCCCGGCCGTGCTCGACCGTTCGATCTACGACCGCATCCTGCCGGTGGACGACCTGCTGGCGCGCGACACCGCGCGCGACCTGGCCGCGAAGGAAGGCATCTTCTGCGGCATCTCCTCGGGCGGCACCTTCGCCGCCGCGCTGGCCGTGGCGAAGGATCTGCCCCGCGGCAGCGTGGTGCTGGCGATGCTGCCCGACACCGGCGAGCGCTACCTCAGCACCATCCTGTTCGAGGGTGTCAACGAGGGCTCGGACGACGAGTGGCTGGCGTCGCTGGGCTGACGTCGTCACCACGAAGGCGGGGACCCAGTGACTTTCGCTTTTAGGGCGGCATGAAGCTCAAAGGCGCTGGATTCCCGCCTGCGCGGGAATGACGAAGAGGCCTCGCAGCCCGATTCCGCCCGCATCCCGCCCCGGCCCTTGCCTTGCCCTGCCCCCGCGCAGGGCCGACAATTCGCACATGATTGATCCAGAACGATATCCCCGGCTGGCGCGGATCCAGGCGCCGGCCGACCTGCGCCAGTTCGGCGAGGACGAACTGCCCGCCATCGCGCAGGAGCTGCGCGCCTACCTGATCGAATCGGTGGGCAAGAGCGGCGGCCACTTCGGCGCGGGGCTGGGCGTGGTGGAACTCACCGTCGCGCTGCACTTCATGTACGACACGCCATCGGATCGTTTGGTTTGGGACGTGGGCCATCAGTGCTATCCGCACAAGATCCTCACCGGCCGCCGCGACACCATCCACACGGTGAAGCAGAAGGACGGCGTCGCGCCCTTCCCGAAACGCGACGAAAGCGAATTCGACACCTTCGGCGTCGGCCACAGCAGCACCTCGATCAGCGCCGCGCTCGGCATGGCCATCGCCGCCGCGCGCAACGGCACCGATCGCCGCGTGGTGGCGGTGATCGGCGACGGCGCGATGACGGCCGGCATGGCCTACGAGGCGCTCAACCACGCCGGCGGCATGGATCCCGAGCCCGACCTGCTCGTGGTGCTCAACGACAACCGCATGTCGATCAGCGAGAACGTCGGCGGGCTCACCAAGATGCTCGGCCGGCTCACCGGCTCGAAGACGCTCAACGCGCTGCGCGAAGGCGGCAAGAAGCTGCTGGGCGACAAGCACAAGCCCGTGGGCCGCTTCGTGCGGCGCTGGGAGGAACACTGGAAAGGCATGTTCGTGCCTTCCACGCTGTTCGAGGAAATGGGCTTCCACTACACCGGCCCGATCGACGGCCACGATGTCGACGCGCTGGTCGCCACGCTCAAGACCCTGAAGACGCTCAAGGGCCCGCAGCTGCTGCACGTCATCACCACCAAGGGCAAGGGTTACGAACTGGCCGAAGGCGACCAGATCGAATACCACGCCGTCGGCCCTTTCGACCCCTCCGTGGGGCTCGTCAAGAAAGCCGGTTCGTCCAAGCCGACCTACACCCAGGTGTTCGGCGACTGGCTCTGCGACATGGCGGCGGCCGACGAGAAGCTGCTCGGCATCACGCCGGCGATGCGCGAGGGCTCGGGCCTGGTGCGCTTCAGCAAGGAATACCCCGACCGCTATTTCGACGTCG
>CAMLOR010000355.1 GCA_946481615.1 uncultured Aquimonas sp. | reverse complement strand
TCTTGTCGCGCGATTCGCGGATCGTGACTTCCACGATGTCGCGCACTTCGGAGGAATCGGCCGTGGCGCTGACGGGGCGCTTGTAGTGGTCGAGGATCTCGAGCTTCACTTCGGTGCCGGCGCGCAGGATGGCGCCGCGCCAGCGGCGCGGGCGGAACGGGCTGATCGGCGTCATCGCCAGCACTTCGCTGCCCAGCGGCAGGATGGGGCCGTGGGCCGACAGGTTGTATGCGGTGCTGCCGGCGGCAGTGGACACCAGCACGCCGTCGCAGACGAGTTCCTCCAGCCGCACGCCGCCGTTGAGCGAGACGCGGATCTTGGCCGCCTGCTTGGTCTGGCGCAGCAGCGAGACTTCGTTGAAGGCGAGCGCGTTCACCACGCTGCCCGATTCGCTGCTGGCGCTCATTTCCAGCGGCTTGAGCACGGCGGGCTGCGCGGCCGCGATGCGCTCGAGCAGCTCGTCGGGCCGGTACTGGTTCATCAGGAAGCCGACGGTGCCGGCCTTCATGCCGTACACGGGCTTGTTGAGGCCCATGTGGCGGTGGATGGTCTGCAGCATGAAGCCATCGCCGCCGAGGGCGACGATGACGTCGGCGTCGACGGGAGTCGCGGTGCCGAATTGTTGTTGCAACGCGGTCAGTGCGGACTGGCCTTCGGGGGTCTTCGTTGCGAGTACGGCGATGCGGGGCGTCGTCATGGCGTTAGCGTAACGCACTGCCCCCATCCCGGCCTTCCCCCGCGAGCGGGGGAAGGAGAAGTGCAGTGCCTCGCTTCGCCCCTTCCCCCGCTCGCGGGGGAAGGCCGGGATGGGGGCCTACGCCCGCGCCCCGGCCGCGGCAATCTGCGCCAGTCGCCGCACCGCCACCGACACCGTCGGGTAGTCCATGCCCCGCTGGTTGCGCATGTCGTTGAACATGGTGAGCGTGAAGCGCAGCGCCGGATCGTCGCGGCCGATCCAGCGCGCCACGCGCTGCTCGGCGCTGCCCTCGCCCTGCGCCAGCACCTGCGCCACCAGCGCGCCCTGCTGGGCCTGCAGTTCGTCGCGCATCACGCCGCGCGCGTGCGCGTGCCAGCGGCCCTCGACCGGCAACTCGTCGATCTTCTGCAACAGCCATTTCAGGTGCAGCGCCTCGCCCAGGCCGAAGTAGACCTTGGCCACGTCCTTGACGTCGAACTTCTTCTCCAGTGCCACTTCGATCATATCGAGCGCGGAGATCAGGAACGGCAGACTGGCGAGTTGTTCGGCCAGTTTCTGGGGGAACCCGAGGTCGAGCCAGCGTGCGCGCTCCTCGGCGAACTCGGCGCGATCGCTGCCGGAAAGCAGCGCGCCGAGCGAGCCTTCCAACGCATCCAGCCCCGGCTTGTAGCGCGACACCTGCTGCGCGATGTCCAGACGCTCGCCCGGCCGGTTGAGCAGCCAGCGCGACATGTTGCGCATCACGTTCCAGATCTGCGTCAGCGCCTCCATCTGCGCGCCTTCGGGCACCTGCAGATCGAGCGCGTCGATGCCGGCCCACAGCTCGCGTGCCTCGGTCACCTCGCGCGCGATGGCGAAGGCCTTGGCGACCTGCGCCGGCGCCTCGCCGGTGTCCTCCTGCATGCGCATCATGAAGGTGGCGCCCATGCGGTTGACGAAGGAGTTCGTCACCGCGGTGGCGATGATCTCGCGGCGCAGGCGGTGGTTCTGCATGTCGGCCGCGTATTTTTCCTGCAGCGGCTGCGGGAAATAACGCACCAGTTCCTTCGAAAGGAACGGGTCTTCCGGCACGTCGGAATCGAGCAGCTGGTTGAAGATGACGATCTTGTCGTAAGACAGCAGGATCGACAGCTCCGGCCGCGTCAGCCCGGCGCCGCGTTCCTTGCGCGCCGCCAGTTCCGTGTCGCTCGGCAGGAACTCGATGCCGCGGTCGAGCAGGCCCTGCGATTCGAGCGTGCGGATGAAATGTCCGAACGAGCCCAGGCGCGAGGCGCTCATGGTTTCCATGAGCGAGATCGCCTGGTTCTGGCGATAGTTGTCGTTGAGCACCAGATCGCCGACCTCGTCCGTCATCGAGGCGAGCAGCGTGTTGCGCGCGTCCATCGACAGATCGCCGCGCTGCACCGGCGCGCCGAGCAGGATCTTGATGTTGACCTCGTGGTCCGAGGTGTCGACGCCGGCCGAGTTGTCGATGAAGTCGGTGTTGAGCAGCACGCCGTGCTGCGCCGCCTCGATGCGGCCGCGCTGGGTCATGCCGAGGTTGCCGCCCTCGCCCACCACCTTGCAGCGCAGTTGCCTGCCGTTGACGCGGATCGCGTTGTTGGCGCGGTCGCCGACGTCGGCGTGGGTTTCGCTTTCGGCCTTGACGTAGGTGCCGATGCCGCCGTTCCAGAGCAGATCGACCGGCGCCTTCAGGATGGCCGTGAGCAGCTCGTTCGGCGTCATCGATTCGACGGAGGCGTCGATGCCGAGCGAACGCTTCACTTCCGGCGTCAGCGCGATGGTCTTGAGCGAGCGCGCGAACACGCCGCCGCCGGCCGAGATCAGCGACTTGTCGTAATCCTCCCAGCTCGAGCGCGGCAGGTTGAACATGCGTTCGCGCTCGACGAAGGATTTGGCCGCGTCCGGGTTCGGATCGAGGAAGACGTGGCGATGGTCGAAGGCCGCCACCAGGCGGATGTGCTTCGACAGCAGCATGCCGTTGCCGAACACGTCGCCCGACATGTCGCCGATGCCCGCGCAGGTGAAATCCTCGGACTGCGAATCGCGGCCCAGCGCGCGGAAATGCCGCTTCACCGACTCCCAGCCGCCCTTGGCCGTGATGCCCATGCCTTTGTGGTCGTAACCGACCGAACCGCCCGAGGCGAAGGCGTCGCCCAGCCAGAAGCCGTGCTCGGCGGAGATCGCGTTGGCGATGTCGGAGAACGTGGCCGTGCCCTTGTCGGCCGCGACCACGAGGTACGGATCGTCGGCGTCGTGGCGCACGACGTTCTGCGGATGCACCACGTTGCCGTCGACCAGGTTGTCGGTGATGTCGAGCAGGCCGTTGATGAACATGCGGTAGCAGGCGATGCCTTCGGCCAGCTGCGCATCGCGGTCGCCGCCCTGCGGCGGACGCTTGACGAAGAAGCCGCCCTTGGCGCCCACCGGCACGATCACCGTGTTCTTCACCATCTGCGCCTTGACCAGGCCCAGCACTTCGGTGCGGAAGTCTTCGCGGCGGTCCGACCAGCGCAGGCCGCCGCGCGCGACGGGCCCGAAGCGCAGGTGCACGCCTTCCACGCGCGGCGCGTACACGAAGATCTCGCGATACGGGCGCGGCTTGGGCAGGTCCGGGATCTGCGCCGGATCGAACTTGAAGCTGATCCACTCGCGCGGCTTGCCGTCGACGAGCTGGTAGT
>CAMLOR010000354.1 GCA_946481615.1 uncultured Aquimonas sp. | reverse complement strand
GCACGCTCCAGGTGCTGCCGCCGTCGGCGCTGTGCAGGATGGTGCCGTCGTGGCCCACGGCCCAGGCCTTGTCGCCCACCGCGGAAACCGCGGTGAGGTTGGCGCGGGTCGGCACGCCGGAGGCCTGGCGCCAGTCGCTGCGCGATTCCGACAGGAGGATCTGGCCGCGTTCGCCCACGGCGATGGCGCGCGAGTTCGCGGCGGCGAAATCAAGGATGAGCGCCTGCGTGGCGGCCAGTGGCATCGTTTCGCTGGCCGTCGCCGGTGCGGCGGCGGCCGGCGCGGTTCCCGCGGCGGGTTCGGCGGCGGGTGCCGCCGGTTCGTCCGACGCCAGCGGCGCAGTCTGTGCAGCCTCCGGTGCGGCCGTCGCCTCGGCGGGCGGCGGTGTTTCCTGCGCGTGGGCCGTGAACGCGAACGACAGCGCGACGACGGCGGCGATGCATGTGCGAGTCATTGGTTTCCCCTTCCCCCAGAAACGCCACCAGCCGCGCCTTGCGGTCGCGGCTGGCGGGTACAACGCGTGCGGCAGGCGGCTTTCCTCAGCGGACGCCGGAGGTACGCAGGTTCTGCGGCGAGTAGTTCACCGGCGTCGACTGGTAGCCGAAGTCGCGCGGCTTGTCCTCGTTGTCGAGCAGCATGGTGATGTAGCGGCCGGACTTCAGATCGTGATGGGTTTCCAGCGTCGACCAGAACGTCGGGACCTCGAAGTAGTTGATCGACGGCGCGTCCGAATAGCGCCACAGGTTGCCCTGGCCGTCGTAGTGGTCCATCAGCAGGATCTGCCAGCTGTCCTCGTCCACGTAGAAGGTGCGGCGGCTGTTGATGTGGCGCGCGCCTTCCTTGAGCTTGGCCTCCACCACCCAGACGCGGTGCAGTTCGTAGCGCATCTTGTCCGGGTTGAGGTGGCCCGGGCGGATGAGGTCCTTCACCTTGGTCTCGTTGCTGTGCGCGGCGTAGGAGTTGTACGGCACGTACATTTCCTTCTTGCCCACCAGCGTCCAGTTGAAGCGGTCCATGGCGCCGTTGAACATGTCGGTCATGTCGTTGGTGCGCAGGCCGTCGGACGCCGTGCCGGGGTTGTCGTAGGCCACGTTCGGGGCGCGGCGCACGCGGCGCTGGCCCGGGTTGTAGACCCACGCCTGGCGCGGCGCGGCTTTCGCGTTGAGCGTTTCGTGCACCAGCAGCACCTGGCCGGCGAGGCGCGCGGGGCCGAGCACTTCCTGCTTGAAGTAGAGCAGGATGTTGTTGATCGACTCCGAGGTGTTGCCCGGCTTGTAGTACAGGCCGAGGATTTCCTCGCGCAGCTTGATCAGCGTGAACTGGCCCGACGCCGTCGGCGCCGCCTGGTTCGAGTAGCTGATCACCGACAGGCCCTTGTACTTGAGCTTGTGGTTCCAGATCACCTCGTAGGCGTTCTGCGGGATCGGGAAGGGGAAGCCTTCCGCGCAGTTCTCGATGCCGTCGCCGTCGGCCACCAGCTTGCAGGCGGTGGCGTTCTTGGCCGTGTACTCGTAGGTGCGCGCCGGGAACGAGGCCGTGCGGTGCGTCGGGTAGACGTCCATGCGGAACGTCGGGTACTTGGCGAACATCGCCTGCTGGCCCGGCGTGAGCCTGTCGGTGTGTTCCTTGTAGTTGGCCGGCGTGATCTGCAGGGTGGGCTTTTCGCCCTTGAACGGATCGGGGTGGTAGTCGCCCACCTTGTAGCCCGCAGGCGGCGTGGTGATGCCGCCCTCCCAGGCCGGGATGGAGCCGTCGGCATTGCCCGCCTTTTCCGAACCCATCGGCGTGAGATCCTGGCCCAGGCGCGCGGCCTGGTCGGCACCCACGTTCGCGTAGCCGGCGCCGGCCGTCATCGCGAAGCCCGCGAGTCCGGCCATCAACTTGATCGAGACATTACGCATCGCAGATCCCTCCGACCACGTGCTTAGAACGAATACTTCACGGTGAACGACGCGAAGTCGCGGTCACCGATCAGGTTGAGATTGCCGGCGCCGAAGAACGACGTGTAGCTGATGTCGAACGCCCACTGGTTGAGGTAGAGCGCTTCCACGCCCACCGTGACCGACTTGCGGCTCTCGAGGAAGTTGCCGCCCGGGCCCGGGGTGATGCCGTTGACGTCGTGGTTGAAGGCGACGCGCGGCGAGAGGTTGAACGGCGTGCCGCCCACCGAGTTGTAGTCGGCGCGCGCGGCGATGCGATAGCCCCACGAGAACTGCGTCGGGAAGCCGTCGATCTGGGTGAACGGGTTGCGAAGATCGCCCGAATCGATGTCGTTGCCGCCGCCGGTATCGGTGCCGTCGCCCTGGTAGCGCAGCACGGAGGCATCCGGCAGATCCCACACCTTGGTGGCGCCCACTTCGCCCACCAGCGCGATCTGCTCGGCGCCGAGGAAGTTGTTGGGGCCGAAGACCTTGGTGAAGGTGCTCTGGATCTGGCTGACCTCGTGGCGTTCCCAGCCGCGGATGTATTCGCCCGGCGCGTAGTTGCCGAGCTGGCTGCGGAAGCGCAGGCCGGGTTGCGGGATCAGGCCGTTGAGCGGCGACAGGCCGGCGAACAGCAGCTCGACGTCGTCGATCTGCAGCGGCATGTTGTCGCGGTAGCTGATCTCGCCCTGCCAGGCCACGCCGGCCGGCAGCGTGGTGTTCCACGAGAAGCCGTACAGATCGATGTCTTCCGGATACTCGACGAAATAACGGCCCGAGCTCGTGGCGCTGCTCGTCACCGCGATGCCCGAGATCAGCGGCAGGCGCGAGTGGTATTTCAAGTAGTAGAACCCGAATTCGGTTTCGTTGAGTTCCGAAGCGAAGTAGCGCAGCGCCGCGCCCCACTGGCCCGAGTCGCTGGCGTTGCGGTTGGGGGCGCGCGGGAAGGCCGCGCTGCAGCCCGCGCCCACCAGCGCCGGCGGCAGGCCGGTGTCGGAGAGTGCGAAGCCGGTCGGCCCGCTCTGGCAGACCTGATAGAACAGTTCCGGATTGTTCACCGGCTGCGGCACGGTGCCGAAGCCGAGCATCACGTAGGTGCCGCCCTGCGTGGCGAAGTCGTTGGTCGAGAAATAGGTGCCCGAGGCATCGGGCTCGATCTCTTCCCACTCGATCAGGTAGACGCCTTCGATCGAGAGGTTCTCGGTGAGCGAGAACGAGGCCCAGATCGAATCCACCGGCAGGAAGGCTTCCTTCAGCTCGGCACCGGCCACGCGCAGCTTCGAGACGTCGATCGGGTTGATGACGTTGATGCCATTCTGGATGAAGGTGCTCTCGCCCCAGCTCACCACCTGGCGGCCGACGCGCACGGAACCGGTGGCCGTTTCGCCGATGGCGAAGTTGTGGAACAGGAAGGCATCGAGCAGCTGGAAATCGCTGCCGACCTTTTCCTTGGCCAGTTCGGTGAGATCGTCGCGGCCTTCGTTCT
>CAMLOR010000353.1 GCA_946481615.1 uncultured Aquimonas sp. | reverse complement strand
CTGCTGCTGAAGAACTTCGGCATCACGCGCAACCGGCGCGCGATCTTCTACGACTACGACGAGCTGTGCCTGGTGAGCGAGTGCCGCTTCCGGCGCCTGCCCTCGCCCAGCGACGATCACGAGGAAATGCACCACGGCGCCTGGTATCACGTGAACGCCAACGACGTGTTTCCCGAGCAGTTCCCGCGCTTCCTCGGGTTGACGGCCGCGCAGCAGCAGGCCTTGCTGGCCAGGCACGGCGAGATCTTCGATGTGCGCTGGTGGCTGCAGGTGCAGGAGCAGCTGGCGCAGGGCATGCGCGACGAGGTGCCGCCGTATCCGCCCGCCGTGCGCCTGCTCTGCGCCGTCGTCCCCGCGCAGGCGGGGACCCGGTGACGTTGGCTCTTCGCGCATGCCAGTCGCTGGATTCCCGCCTGCGCGGGAATGACGGGAGGTGCGGCGATGGCCGGGCGTGCAGCAGTGGCGAAGCCCGGGGTTAGAATCCCGGCTCCCGTCGACCGGAGCATCGCAATGATCCTGCCGTCCCGCCGTCCGCTGCTGATCGCGCTCACCGCCGCTTTCGCCCTGGCTGCCTGCAACGAAGCCGCGCCGCCCGCCCCCGCGCCCGCTCCGGTCCCCGCGCCCGAGGTGGCCGCGCCGCCGCCGCCGGAACCGGCGCCCGCTCCCGCGGCGGAAGCCGCCTACGCGCCGGATGCCGCGCTCGACGCCGCCATCGCCGGCGCCGCCCGCACCGAAGAGAACAAGGCGCGCGATATGTGGCGCCATCCGCGCGAAACGCTCGGCTTCTTTGGCGTGCAGCCGACCCAGACGCTCGTGGAAGTGACGCCGGGCGGCGGCTGGTACACCGAGATCCTGGCGCCGTATCTGCGCGACGGCGGCCACTATGTCGGCGTGATCGTCGATCCCTCGAAGGTGGCCAGCGAAGGCGCGAAGGACTACTACACCAAGTCGAACGAGGAGCTGCGCGCCAAGCTCGCCGCCAACGCGGCCGCCTACGACAAGGCCATGCTGGTGGAATTCGATCCGGCCGCGCCGGTGTTCGGCGAGCCGGGCAGTGCCGACGTCGTGCTCACCTTCCGCAACGTGCACAACTGGATGCAGAACGCACAGGCGCAGGCCATGTTCGACGGCTTCTACGCCGTGCTCAAGCCGGGCGGCACGCTGGGCGTGGTCGAGCACCGTGCGAACGCCGACGTGCCGGAAGGCGATCGCTCGGGCTACGTGAGCGAAAACCAGGTCGTGACCTTCGCCAAGAACGCCGGTTTCGAGTGGGTGGAAGGCAGCGAGATCAACGCCAATCCCAAGGACACCAAGGATCATCCGAACGGCGTGTGGACGCTGCCGCCCACGCTGCGCGTGCCCGAAGGCACCGATCCGCAGAAGTACACGGACATCGGCGAATCCGACCGCATGACGCTGAAGTTCGTGAAGCCGGCGGCCGGCGCGCTGCCCGCGCAATAAGGCCGAGCCTGCCGGGGTCGCCGCGGGAACCTCGCGGCGATTCCCCGGTCCCACGCTGTCCCGCCAACCCCGGAGTGCCCATGCGATTCTTGCCGCGCCTTCTGCTGCCCGCCGCGCTGCTGCTGGCGCTCGCCGCCTGTTCCGACGACGAACCCGAGGCGCCGGCGCAGCCCGAGGCCGCAGCGCAGGAAGCGCGCCCCGAAGGGCCGCGCGTGGTGGCCGCCACCGAGAAGGTCAGGCCCAAGCTTCCGCCGCGCGGCGTGCAGACCGCCACCGGCCCGGTGATGGACCCGGGCATCCGGCGCCATCTGGACATCAATATCCCGCGCGGCCATCGCGAACCGCGCCATTCCGCACGCGATCCGTACCGCCACCCGATGCAGACGCTGGAGTTCTTCGGCCTGCAGCAGGGCATGCGGGTCATCGAGATCACGCCGGGCACGGGCTATTGGACCGAGTTGCTCGGTCCGACGATGAAGAACATGGGCGATTACGTGATCGCCGTCTGGAACGACAGTGTGCCGCAGCCGGACGAGGCGAAGGCGTTGCGCGCCAAGATGCGCGCGCGCCCCAAGCACTACGAACGCGTCGAGGTGCTGGGCTTCGACCCCAAGCAGCCGGTGTTCGGTCCGCCGGCCTCGGCCGACATGGTGCTGACCTTCCGCAACGCCCACAACTGGATCGAGGAAGGCCGCGGCGAGGCCTACTTCAAGGCGATCGCGAACGTGCTCAAGCCGGGCGGCGTGCTGGGCCTGGAAGACCATCGCGCGCCCGAAGGCGAGCCCACCGATGGCCAGCGCGGCTACGTCACCGAAGAGCAGATCATCCAGCTCGCGGCGCAGGCCGGCCTGGTGCTCGCGGACAAGAGCGAGATCAACGCCAATCCCAAGGACACCAAGGATCACCCGGACGGCGTGTGGAATCTGCCGCCCACCTATGCCGCCGGCGACAAGGATCGCGACAAGTACACGCAGATCGGCGAATCCGATCGCATGACGCTGAAGTTCATCAAGCAATAGCGTGAGAAAGACCGCCGCCGCGCTGCTGCTGGCGGTCGCCGCGCTCGCGGCGGTGATGCTGGTGCGGGCCTGGCGGGCCACGCCGCGCACGGTGGCGGTCGAGCGCATCGCGCCCGCACTCGACGCGCAGGCGATGGCGGCGCGCCTGTCGGCCGCCATCGCGATTCCCACGCCGAGCGCGACCGAAGATCCCGCCTCGCTCGAATCTTTCCGGCAACTGCACGCGTTGTTCGAAATGCAGTTTCCGCGCGTGCACGCGGCGCTGCCGCACGAAGTCGTCGGTGGCGGCGCGCTGCTGTATCGCTGGAACGGGCGCGAAGACTGTCCGGCCACGCTGCTCGCCGCGCATCTGGACGTGGTCCCGGTGGAGCCGGGCACGGAAGGCGATTGGACGCATCCGCCGTTCTCGGGCGCGATCGCCGGCGGGCAGGTGTGGGGCCGCGGCGCGATCGACGACAAATCCGGCGCGCTCGCCATCCTCGAAGCCGCCGAACATCTGCTGGGCGAGGGCTTCACGCCGCGCTGCACGGTATGGCTCGCGTTCGGCCACGACGAGGAAACCGGCGGCGAACGCGGTGCCGTCGCCCTCGCCGAACGCCTGCGCGCACTCGGCGCGCGCATCGATTTCGTGCTGGACGAAGGCGGCGCGCTGACGCTGGGCAGCGTGAAGGGCGTGGACATTCCGGTCGCCACCATCGGTGTCGCCGAAAAGGGCTATGTCAGCGTGCGCCTGGCGGCGCGTGGCGAAGGCGGACATTCCTCGATGCCGCCGCGCCGCACCGCGATCGGCCGCATCGCACGCGCGGTGGCGCGGCTCGAAGAAGACCGTCCCGGCGCGGCCTTCGGCGAGGTGCAGCGCGAACTGCTGCAACGCATCGCGCCGCACGTGCCCTTCGGCCAGCGCGTGGCGCTGAGCAACCTGTGGCTGA
>CAMLOR010000352.1 GCA_946481615.1 uncultured Aquimonas sp. | reverse complement strand
GGTACTTCAC
This sequence comes from uncultured Aquimonas sp., assembly GCA_946481615.1. The sequence continues at coordinate 3,445 of CAMLOR010000352.1, read as the reverse complement.
GCGGGTGAAGGCCTGGCCCTTGCCCGGCTTGATGTAGTCGGTGTCCGTGATCACGCACGGCGCTCCGTCCACGATGATCTTCATGCCGTTCTTGACGTCATTCATGCCATAGCTGGCCATGGGTCGCTCCCTCTCGCCGCGGCGCTGGCCGAAGCGGCTACAATTCGTGGTTCGGAAATGGAAACCCGGCGAGCGCCGGGCAAGTCGAGCATGATACCCGCAAGCGCCCCCAAAGCGCAGCCCGCGGCGGACTGGCGCCGGGCCTGGCGCGACGCCGTCACCGACCCCGTCGAGCTGCTGCAGGCCATAGGTTTGCCGCAGCTGGCGGCGCGCGTGCCGGCCGGCGCGGCGGGCTTCCCGCTGCGCGTGCCGCGCGGCTTCGTGGCGCGCATGCGGCATGGCGATCCGGCCGATCCGCTGCTGCGCCAGGTGCTGCCGCTGGACGACGAACTGCGCGCCGCTCCCGGTTTCGCACTCGATGCCGTCGGCGATCTTTCCGCGCGTGGCGCCAAGGGGCTGTTGCACAAGTACGAGGGCCGCGCGCTGCTGGTGGCCACGGGCTCGTGCGCGGTGCATTGCCGCTATTGCTTCCGCCGCCACTTCCCCTACGGCGAGGAAACCGCGGCGGCACAGGGCTGGCGCGAGGCGGTCGACTACCTGCGCGCCGATCCCTCCATCACCGAGGTCATCCTGAGCGGCGGCGATCCGCTCTCGCTCGCCACGCCCAAGCTCGCGGAACTCACCACCCAGCTCGCCACCCTGCCCTCGCTGCGCCGGCTGCGCCTGCACACGCGCCTGCCGGTGGTGCTGCCCGAACGCATCGACGCCGAGCTGCTGGACTGGCTCGGCGGGCTGCCCCTGCCGACGGTCATGGTGATCCACGCCAACCACGCCAACGAGATCGACGCCGGCGTCGCGGCCGCGCTCGCCGCGCTGCGCCGTCGGGGCGTGCGGCTGCTCAACCAGTCGGTGCTACTGCGCGGCATCAACGACGCCCCCTGTACCTTGGTCCAATTGTCGGAACGGCTGTTCGAATGCGACGTGCAGCCCTATTACCTGCACCAGCTCGACCGCGTCGCCGGCACCGCGCATTTCGAAGTGGACGACGCCCGTGCCGAGGCCCTGCTGGCCGAAGTCCGCGCCCGTCTGCCCGGCTATCTCGTGCCCCTGCTGGTGCGCGAGACGGCCGGTGAGCCGAACAAGACGCCGCTGTGAGCGTCCGGGCCGGGGACGGTTTGGAGTTTCCCCGTCTCGCGTGTAAACATCCGGCACAAATGGAGTCGTCCCCACCCCATGGCTAACCACGATTCCGTCATCCGCTTGCTGCTGGTCGAAGACCGGCTGGATGACGCCGAGCAACTCATCAGCGTGCTGCGCAACGGCGGCATGGCGATCCGGCCCAACCGGCCGGAATCCGAAGCCGATCTCAAGCGCTTCCTGAAGGAGCAGCCGCTCGATCTCGTGCTGGCCAGCCAGACCGGCAAGCAGCTGCCGCTGCCCAAGGTGCTCGAAGCCGTGGAGGCCAGCGGCAAGGACATCCCCGTCATCGCCATCGTCGAGAAGTTCGACGAGGCCACCGTGCTGGCGCTGGTGCAGGCCGGCATGCGGGTGGCGATGCGCACCAAGCCCGAGCTGCTGCAGCGCGTGGTGCGCAGCGAATTCGCCGCGGTCGACCAGCGCCGATCCGTGCGCCGCCTGGAGGCCGCGCTGCGCGAGACCGAGCGCCGCTGCGATGCGCTCATCGCCTCCTCGCGCGATCCCATCGCCTATGTGCACGAAGGCATGCACATCCGCGCCAACCACGCCTACCTCGAGATGTTCGGCTACGAGAGCTTCGAGGAGATCGAAGGGCTGCCGCTGCTCGACATGATCGCGGCCAAGGATGCCGCCAAGTTCCGCGACCTGCTCAAGAACCTGAGCAAGGGCGACGCGCCGCCCAGGAATCTCGAGCTGCGCGCGCAGCGTTCCGACGGCGAGACCTTCGACGCCATCATGGAGTTCGCCCAGGCCAGCTACGAGGGCGAGCCCTGCCTGCAGATCGTGATCCGCCAGCAGGTGATGGACGCGGAGATGGCGAAGGAACTCGACCAGCTGCGCCAGCGCGACCAGGTCACCAACCTGTTCAACCGCACCTATTTCATCGGCGAACTCGACCAGGCCATCGCGGTCGCCGCGCAGGGCCGCGGCGACCAGGCGCTGCTGCTGGTCCAGCTCGACAACTACGCCGCGCTGCTCAACGACATCGGCATCGGCCACGCCGACGAACTGCTCGAACGCACCGCCCGGCGCCTGGAGAGTTCGCTGCGCCCGAGCGCCACCGCGGCGCGCTTCAGCGATCACGGGTTCGCCGTGCTGCTGAACCAGTCCGATCACAACGCCAGCCGCGAACAGGCCGAGGCGCTGCGCGCGAGCTTCCAGGGCGCCATCCTCGAGGTCGGCGAGCGTTCGCTCAGCACCACCGTGAGCATCGGCGGCGTGCAGATCGGCGAGAAGATCGCGAGCACGCAGCAGGTGCTGGCCAAGGCCGGCTCCTGCCTGCAGAACGCGCTCACCGAAGGCGGCAACCAGGTCATCCTGTTCGACCCGGCGGCGCGCGACCGCGCCGAGGAAGAACGCATCCAGCAGTGGCTGGAGCGCATCAAGTCGGCCATCGCGGGCGACGGCTTCGTGCTGAACTACCAGCCCATCATCAATCTGCACGGCGACGGCGGCGAGAACTACCAGGTGCTGCTGCGCATGCGCGGCCCCACCGGCGAAGTGGTCAAGCCCGCCACGTTCCTGCCGATCGCCGAGGAACACGGGCTGCTCGACCAGATCGACCGTTCCGTCATCCAGCAGTCGATCGCGGTGCTGGCCGAACGCAAGCGCGCCGGCAAGGCCACCACGCTGTTCGTGAAGCTGACGCCGGAGAGCCTGCAGGACGCCGCGCTGGCGGCGTGGGTGGGCGTGGTGCTCAAGCAGAACGCGGTGCCGGGTTCGCAACTGGTGTTCTGCGTCGCCGAGGCCAAGGCCTTCACCAACCTCAAGGCCACCCAGGATCTGCAGCGTTCGCTCGCCAAGCTCGGCTGCCGCATGTGCCTCGAACAGTTCGGGCTCGGCCTCAATTCCTTCCAGCTGCTCACGCACGTCGACGCCGATTTCATCAGCATCGACCAGAGCCTGATCGCCGACCTCGGCAAGAATCCCGAGAGCCAGAAGAAGGTCAAGGAAATCGCCGACAAGGCCAAGGCCGCCGGCAAACAGACCATCGCCGAAGGCGTGCAGGACGCCGGCTCCATGACGGTCCTCTTCACCAGCTCCGTCAACTTCGTCGAAGGCATGTTCCTGGCGCCGCCGGGGCCCGAGATGAACTACGACTTCGGGCAGTAGAGAGCAGGTAATCGCGTCGGGGCAGGTGCTCTTGCCGGGGTGGGGTGGCCGGCGAGGGCTACGGCGCCGCGCGCTT
>CAMLOR010000351.1 GCA_946481615.1 uncultured Aquimonas sp. | reverse complement strand
GGCCTGATCGGCAACCAGTTCGGCCATGGCGACGGCCGCACCGCCGCCACGGTGGCGGGCGCCGCGCTCGGTTACGCCGCGGGCCGCGATGCGGATCGTCACGGCGGTTACTACGGTGGCGGCTACTACGGCGGTTACTACGATCGTCCGTACTACTCGTACTCGCCCTCATACTACTACTCGCCGCGCCCGTACTACCCGGCCTATGGCTACGGCCACTACGGCTATCGCCCGGGCTGGTCGGTGTCGATCGGCTACAGCCCGTACCGCTACCACCGCAGCTACCGCGGACATCGCCGTCACCACCGCCGCTGGCACTGAGCGGCACTACGCAGCAAACGCATCGGCGCCTTTGGGCGCCGATGTCGTTTTCTAGGGCCTGCGACGAAGGCGACGTGTCAGGAGGCTCACGCCTTCCACGATTAGGAAGGCAAGCGCGACGCAAGAGACGGTTTCGACCGCCTGCGCGAACCACGGTGGCGAGCCACAGGTCGTAGCGAGTTCCGCGACGTCGCATGCCGCCGAAGCCGACATCCGCGTGCGCAGCAGTGCCAGTCCGTAGACGCCGGCGAGACTCGCGGCGAAAAGTGCGCTCAGTGGCAAGCGCGGAAACCGATGGCGGCGGAGCAGGAATGCCATCGCAGGCAGGGCCAGCATTGCCATCTGCCACAGGCTATCGATCCAGTGTTGCATCGCCGTCTCGTAGTTCGTCCACGGCGGCCGGCGAGAGCCAAAGCAGCGTGTTGAGATAATCGTCCAGGCACGCGATCAATCCCTCGCGCGGACCTTCGCGCCACGCCGCCGAGGAATAGAACGCGTCCTGCTGCGCTTCGAGTTGCGCGCGGTCGGCGTAGGCGCGAATGAGGAAGAAACTTTCGTGCTCGTGGTCGGAGCGCCCGAACGCGACCACGTCCATGCCGCTGGCGCGCACCATCGGCAACGCAGCGCGCATCGCCGCATCGAACCGCTGCGCCATGCCGGGCTTGATGCGATAGGTGCGGATCTCGACGAGACGCTTCACTGCTTGTCCCGGCTGCTGGCCAGATCGATGCCGAGCGCGCCGTCGCGCCGGCTGATCACGTAGAACGAGCGCTCCAGCGCGCCCTTGCCGCCGCCGACGAGCAGCTGCCGCCAACCCACCGCAGCCGTGACCATGCTGTCGGAGACCTTCACGACATCGAGCGATTCCACCATCGGTGCGGCGATGCCGCGGCCGTGGTAATCCGCGACCGCGCGTTTGAAGAAGGAACGCACTTGCCGCAAGTGCGTCACCGCCAGCGAACCGCGCACGTCGACCACGACGGCCGGTACGTGCCAGGCCGCGGCGACGCGGTCGACGTCGCCGATCGACAGCGCGCGTCCGATGGCCGTCAGGAACTGCCGCACCTCACGTTTGGTGATGCTCATGGTCCTTCTCCGCAGTCGTCGTGGAGTCGAAGTAGTCGTCCGCGAGCAGCAATCCGGCGTGCGCCAGCGTGCGCACTTCGAAGCAGGCGGCGGCCGGGGGCCGGGTGTCGCGGTCGAGGATCTGGGTGATGGCCCAGAGCACGGCGCGCATGCCTTCGAGGCGTTGGTCGACGGGTTCGATGTGCATGGTGCAACCTCCGCAGGGTGACGGAACGGTGCGCGGTTGGCGTACCAGAGACACACACCTGGCGAACCTTGCGGTTCCCGCGCACCGCCCGCCGTCGAAGGCGGGCACGCGGCGACACTGCAGAGCTGCAGGCGCACGCTAGTGCGGTGTGTCTAGGGGACGCCAATCCCCGGCCGCGTTCTTTTCGCGGCACCCCGATCTTAGCGCGCCGCCACCGCCCCGCACGCGAAAGAGTCGATTTCATCAGCCCCCGATGGTGGCGCGTCACACCCTCCGGCTATGATCGACTTCATAGCCCACAGCCCCTTCCCGAGCGCCCGATGGAGAGCCTCCACGCCAGCGACTGGCTGCTGCTCGGCGGCGCCGTGCTGGTGCTGGCGGGCATCGGTTCGAGTCTGATCGCGAGCCGCTTCGGCGCGCCGTTGCTGCTGGTGTTCCTGGCGCTGGGCATGCTCCTGGGCGAGGACGGCCCGGGCGGCATCGAGTTCGACAACCTGCGCGCCACCTACACGCTGGGTTCGCTGGCGCTGGCGGTGATCCTGTTCGACGGCGGCCTGCGCACGCGCATCGCGCACGTGCGCAACGCGCTGGCACCCGCGGGGCTGCTCGCGACCGTCGGCGTGCTGATCACGACCGTGCTCACCGGCTTCGCCGCGATGTGGCTGCTCGGTTTCACCTTCGCGCAGGGCCTGCTGGTGGGCGCGATCGTCGCCAGCACGGACGCCGCCGCGGTGTTCTTCCTGCTGCGCGCCAACGGCCTGCATCTGCAGCGCCGCATCGGCGGCACGCTGGAGATCGAATCGGGCAGCAACGATCCGTTCGCGGTGTTCCTCACCGTCGCGCTCACCACGTGGATCGCGAGCGACGGTGCGGCCACGCCGCTCGAGATGTTGCTGTCGCTGGCCCTGCAGTTCGCGATCGGCGCCGCGGTCGGCATCGCCGGTGGCGTGGGCATCGCGAAGGCGCTCAATCGGTTGAACCTGCCGGCCGGTTTGCATCCGTTGCTGGCCGTGGCCGGTGCGGTGGCGGTGTTTTCGCTTACCAACCTGTTGTCGGGCTCGGGCTTCCTCGCGGTGTATCTGGCCGGGCTCGTGGTCGGCAATCGCCCCGTGCGCGCCTTCGCCAACGTGCTCAGCGTGCAGGACGCCGCCACCTGGCTGGCGCAGCTGGTGATGTTCCTCGTGCTCGGCCTGCTGGTGACGCCGAGCGAGCTGGTGCACGCGCTGTTGCCGGCGATCGGCATCGCGTTGTTCCTGATGCTGGTGGCGCGGCCGGTGGCCACCGTGTTGTGCTTGTTGCCGTTCGGTTTCCGCAAGCGCGAGATCGCGTTCATCTCGTGGGTGGGCCTGCGCGGGGCGGTCGGCATCTTCCTGGCGTCGATCCCGATGCTGGCCGACCTGGAGCAGGCCGCGATGATGTTCAACGTGGCCTTCGTGGTGGTGATCATCTCGCTGCTGGTGCAGGGCTGGACGCTGGGCTGGGCCGCGCACCGCTTCGACGTGGCGTTGCCGCGGCGCGACGTGGCGATGCGGCGCATCGAGCTCGATCTGCCGGGCCAGCTCGAGTACGAGATGGTCGGTTACCGCGTCGAACCCGAGTGTCATGTGCTGCGCGGCGGCCGTCTGCCGGCGTGGGCGCGGCCGGCGCTGGTGGTGCGCAGCGAGCGCGTGCACATGCCCGAGGAAGCCGGCTTGCTGCAGCCCGAGGATTACGCGTACTTCCTGGCGCCGCCCGGCAATGTCTACCGGTTGGACTGGTTGTTCGCGGAACCAAAGGAAGCGCGCGAAGTCGAACGCGAGATGTTCGGAGAATTCGTCCTTCCCGGTAACGTCCCGCTCGGCGCGCTCGCCGAGTTCTATCAACTC
>CAMLOR010000350.1 GCA_946481615.1 uncultured Aquimonas sp. | reverse complement strand
AGCGGCACCCAGCTGCGCGCGTGGATGGCCTGCGACTGCGAGAACATGAAGGGCAGCTTCTTGCCCTGCGTCATCGAGGGTTCGAGCCACTGCAGGCCGGAAGCCTCGGGCGAGGTGCGGTAGCGCACGCGCACGATCTCGTACTGGCGCTTCACGTTGACGGTGAGCTTCTGCCCGAAGATCGGATCGCGCTCGCCCAGCGCGAACTCGAGCCGGTGCCAGCCGTCGCTGCCCGATTTGCCCAGCACCTTCTCGATGGTCAGATCGCGCGTGTCGAGCACCAGCTGACGATGCGCCGGATCCTTCCACTGCAGCGCCAGATCGGCCGCGCCGTGCAACTGCTTCTTCGCGAAGTCCACGCGCAGATCGAGCCCGAGCTCCTTCACCACCACCTTGTCCGGCTCGGCGTACGAATGTTCGTCGTGGTGCCGCTCCACCGGCGCCTTGGCCGGCGCGGCCAGGACGGTGAGCGGAATGCAGGCGAGCAGCAGCGCAGGAAGGCGCATCGGAAACCCCCGGGAATCGTCTGAGGCGGCGAGTCTAGCGCGGGAGCGGCGGCGGTTTCTCCACGTGGCGTGCGTCTTTGGCGAACACGGTCACGGAGGAATCGGCATGCTTGAAAAGGTAACACCTGGTGCTACACTTTGCGCCGGGCAAGTGTTCAAGACCAGAACCTTCCGCCGCTTCGCAGCGGTCGATACGACGCCGATCTTGGCGGCGGCGTGTACAAGAAGCGCATCGCGCGCGAAGGCGGGGCAAGTCCGGCGGATTCCGCACGGTGCTGATCTGCTCGAATGCGGCATTCACCGTTTTTCGCGCACGGTTACGCCAAGAAGGATCAGGCGGGCATCACGCCGGACCAGCTGGCGGCGCTTCGCCAACTGGCTGCCGCTTACCGGTTCGCGAGCGTGGAAAGTGCGCGCCGCGCGCTGACGAAACTGGAGGTGCACGGTGGCAACTAGGAAGTCCGCGACGCGTTCGCGCCGTCCGGCACGCGACGATGTCCTGGCCTCGGTGCACGAGGCGGCAGCCGATCTGTTCGAAGCCGGCGGCATCAGCAAGGCGACGATGCGTGAGTTCGATCGCATGTGCCTACAGCCGATCGTACCGTTCGCCCCTGCGGAAATCGCGAAGATCCGCCGCGAGGCCGCCGTCTCGCAACCCGTGTTCGCGGCCTATCTCAATGTGGCGAAGACCACCGTGAGCCAATGGGAACGCGGCGAGAAACGGCCCGACGGTGCTGCACGCAAACTGCTCGATCTGGTGCGGCGCAAGGGGTTGCACGCGCTCGCCTGAGTCCGCTGCGATCGGCACCACGCGATTGCGATCTTCGCGTGGCCGGCGTTTCCCGCACCGAGGCGACTGGCCTCGCGAAGGAAACGAGGACGCGGAGCATGCGCCGGATCGAACGGGTTTCGTTGGTTGGATGTCTGCTGGTCGCGCCCTGCGCTTCGGCCGCGTGGGACTTGCAGGTGTCGCGACCGGCGGGCGGTGAAGCGCTCGTCGTCGCCCCGGGGAGTGCCGCGAGCCTGACGCTGCGCTTCACGAACGCGGGCGACACGGCCGCTCCCGCGGACATCGCTTACCACCTGTATGTGGACCGGCTCGATCTCGACCCCGAGTTCACGTTCGCCATGGCACAGGGCGCGCCGTGTTCACCGCTGACGCCGCTGCCCGGTGTGCTCGACAGCTCGTCGTTCACGGTGCCGTCGTTATTGCCGCAGGCGAGCATCGAATGCACGATCAAGGTCACGCGCCTGCAGGGGTCGCGCAGCGACGTGCTGGTGGGCGTCGAGCAGGACGATTACGACTCGACGCCGGGCAACTGGCTGCGCCTGGTCGCAGGACAGCCGTCGCCCTCGGATCTGCAGGTCGAGCGATTGCCGTCGTTCGTCAACGGCGATCGCATCCAGCAGTACTTCCGCATCCGTTACCGGAACGGCGGCACGGTTTCGCTGCAGGAGATGGGCTTCGCGCGCTGCACGGACGGCGTGACGGCCACCGTGGAACTCGACTTTCCCGGCGCCTGCACGACGCCGGGCCCTTCGAACCACAACGTCCTGTGCTTCATGGGTTCGGAAGACTTCGCGCTGCCGGGCCCCATCGCGCCGGGCGCGACGTCCACCTGCATGGTCCGCATGAGCGAACCGCTGCCGCGAGGCCCTTCCTACGGGAGCGGTTTCCACGCCGCGAGCATCGTGCGCAATTCGCAGGGCGGCTACACCGCGCTGCTCGCGAGCGAAGGCATCGATCTGACGATCGACGCGGTCATCGCTTCGGAAACTCGACCCCGGCGCGTGCCCGCGCTCGGGGTTGGGTCGGTCTTGTTGCTTGTGGGCCTGACGCTCGCCAGAGCCTTCAAGGCACGTCAGTGACGCGGGCCGGGGCGCTTGAAGAACGAAGTGAAGCCTTGCTTGATCTTCGCGATGAGGCCGGGCTTGGCCTTGGCCGGCTCCGGTGCGGTGGCGGGCGCGGGAATGGCGCGCGTTTCACCATCCCGGCGATTGCGACCGCGTCCACCGCGGCGGCGGCGCTTCTTCGTGGGGTCGACGGGAGCGCCATCGCTGCCCGTGGCGGACGCCGCAGCGTCGCCGGCATTGGGTTCGTTGCGGCGGCGAGTCGCGTCATTCGTGCCCTCGCCTTCGCGGCGCGGGCGGTCGCGGCGCGGGTCGCGGTATTTCGGGGTGCCGTCGGTGCGCAGCACCGGGTTGCCATCGGCGTCGAGCAGCGGTTCGCGCGCCTCGCGCGCGCGGTCCTTGTATTTCACGGTGCCATCGGCGCGCAACACCGGGTTGCCCTCGGCGTCGAGCTGCACGTCGCGACCGACGTGCTTGAGCAGCACCGAGCCGTCGGCCCGCAGGATGGCGTTGCCGGCGGCGTCGAGCACGGGTTCGCGCTCGGGGCGCGGGCGGTCGGCATCGCGGCCACTGCGGCTGCCGCTGCGCGAGCCGTCACGGCCGCCGCTGCGGGAGGCACCGCCGCCACTGCGCGGCGCACTGCTGCGTGAGCCGCCGCGGCCACCGCCGCGCCCGGCTTCCGCGGCCTGCGCTTCGCGCACTTCGCGGAAGATCTGCGTGACGCTTTCGTCGGCTTCTTCGCCCTCGACCTTCTCGCGCGGAGCGCGCGGCAGGGCCACCAGCAGTTCCGAGGTCACGGTCTCGACCGGGATCTTCTGCTCGATGTAGGCCTCGATGTCCGGCAGGCCGATCGCGTAGCGCTCGCAGGCGAAGCTGATGGCGTCGCCTTCGGCGCCCAGGCGCGCGGTGCGTCCGATTCGGTGCACGTAGTCTTCGGCGTCGAAGGGCAGGTCGAAGTTGTAGACGTGCGATACGCCGTCGATGTGCAGGCCGCGCGCGGCCACGTCGGTGGCCACGAGAATCTCGAGCTGGCCCTTCTGGAAGCGGTTGAGCAGGGTTTCGCGCTTCTTCTGCGGCACGTCGCCCGACAGCACGCCGACGCGGTAGCCGCCCT
>CAMLOR010000349.1 GCA_946481615.1 uncultured Aquimonas sp. | reverse complement strand
GCAGCGCGGGCGGCGCAACCCATCCCCGAACCCCCGAGCGCCCCCGCGTCCCGCCCCAAACGAACCGAGGCTAGCTCCGATGCCGCCGCCACCACTCGCCAAGCATCACGCCCACCGCATTGGCGATGTTGAGGCTTTCCACGCGCCCGCTCCCCGGAATGGCGAGTTGCAGCGAACACGCGCGCACCAGTGCGGGCTGCAGTCCCTCGCCTTCCGCGCCGAAGACCAACACCAGGCGCTGCGGCAGCGACGCTTCGTAAAGCGAGGTGGCGCCGCGCGGGAGCGTGGCGGCGAGCGTGAAGCCGTGGTCCTGCAGCGCGGCGACGGCGTCGCCGGTTTCGCCCAGGTGCACCACCGGCACGACTTCCGCACCGCCCTCGGCGACGCGTGCGGCGGCGCCGGACAGCGTGAGCGTTGAGCCGCGCGGCAGCAGCACGCCGGCCACGCTGAAGTGCGCGGCGCTGCGCAGCACGGCGCCGAAGTTATGCGGATTGCCGACGCCGTCGAGCCACAGCAGCACCTGCGCGCCGTCGCCGAGGCCGGCAAGCAGTTCGCGCAGCGCGGGCTGCGGCGCGCGGCGCATCTCGAAGATCACGCCTTCGTGGTGCGTGGAAGCGGCGAGCTTGTCGAGATCCTCCTGCTCGACCACGCGATAGCCGAGGCGGTGCTTCACGCACCAGGCCAGCACGTCGCGCAACGCGGCGATGCGCGATTCGGCGAGGTAGACCTTGCGTAGATCCTGCGGCCGCGCCTCGAATGCGGCGCGGCAGGCGTTGATGCCATAGAGCCGCACCTCGTCCGCGTTGCGGTGCGGACGCGCCTCGCTGTCGCCATGCGCATGCGCCGGACGCGGCGTGCCACGTCCGGCGGCGCCGTGGCTTCGATCAGCGTGCGCATCGCCGGTCCGGGCCGGGCGCTCGTCCGCGCCACGCGGGGCACGGCTCGGCGGGCGCGAGCGCGGCCCCTTGTACGGGTTGTCGCTCACGCGCGCGCTTCCTGCGCGTCGGGCGTCTGCTCGTCGAGGCGCTGCAATTCGTGCGCAAGGGCCTCCGGCGAACGCGTGTAGGGCGCGAGCAGCCGGTAGAACGCGGGCACCACGAACAGCGAGAGCAGCGTCGAGAACGCCACGCCCGCGATCACCACCACGCCGATGGTCGAACGGCTGGCCGAGCCGGGGCCGGCATCGAGCACCAGCGGCACCGCGCCCATGATGGTGGCGATCGAGGTCATCAGGATGGGCCGCAGTCGTACCGAGGCCGATTCGACGATGGCCTCGTCCACGCTGCGTCCTTCGTCGCGCAACTGATTGGCGAATTCGACGATCAGGATGCCGTTCTTCGCCGCGAGGCCCACCAGCATCACGATGCCGATCTGCGAGAACAGGTTGAGCGAGCCGCCGCTGAGCCACAGCCCGATCAGCGCGCCCAGCACGCCGAGCGGCACGGTGAGCATGATCACCAGCGGATGCACGAAGGATTCGAACTGCGCCGCCAGCACCAGGTAGACGATCAGCAGCGCCATCGCGAAGGTGAACAGCGCGGCGGAGCCCGCGGCCTGGTATTCGCGCGATTCGCCCTTGTAGTCGATCTGCGCGTAGTCGGGCAGTTCCTCGCGCACCACCTGCTGCACCCAGGCAATCGCCTCGCCCAGCGTGTAACCAGGCGCCAGGCCCGCGGAAATGGTGATGGCGCGCAGCCGGTTGAAGCGGTTGAAGGTGCCCGGCTCCGCGAGTTCGCCCAGCGTCACCAGGCTGGACAGCGGCACCAGATCGCCGGAGCGCGCGCGCACGTAGAGGTTCTGCAGATCGGTGGTCGTGGCGCGATCGCCGGCCTGCGCCTGCAGGATCACGTCGTATTCCTGGCCGTCTTCGACATAGGTCGTGACGCGCCGCGATCCCATCATGGTTTCCAGCGTGCGGCCGATGTCCTGCACCGGCACACCGAGGTCGGCGGCGCGCGAGCGGTCGATCTGCACGCGCAGCTGCGGGCGGGTTTCCTTGTAATCGGAATCGGCGCCGAACAGGCCGGGGTTGTCTTCGATGCGCGCCAGCACGCGGTCGCGCCACTGCGCGAGTTCCGCGTAGTCCGGCCCGCCGAGCACGATGTTGAAGGGCTGTCCGCGGCTGCGCGTGAGGCCCGTGCGCACCTGCGGCACGGCGCGCACGCCGGGCAGTTGCGCCAGATCGCCGCGCACCTGCTCCACCACGGCGGCGGTGCTGGTGTCGCGCTTGTCCCAGTCCTGCAGGAAGGCGATCACCTGGCCCGAGTGCATTTCCTCGCTGGCGCCGAAGCCGCCCGGCACGCGCGTGTTGGCGCGCTGCAGCGGCTTGTCGTCGCCGAGGTACTTCGCCATCACCTTCTCGACTTCCTGCATCTGCGAGACGGTGTAGTCGTAGCCCGCGCCTTCCGGGCCCTGCACCATCACGAAGAAGTTGCCGCGGTCTTCCGGCGGCGCCAGCTCGCTCGGCAACGCGCGCACCAGCAACGCGGTGGCGCCGAGCGCGGCCAGCATCAGCACGCCGAACAGCAGCGGATGGCGGATGCCGCGCGTCACCTGCCGGCGATAGCCTTCCGTCACGCGCGCCAGGAAGCGCTGCACGAAGCGATGCACGCCGCGCGGCTCGCCGTGCGGCCGCACCAGCTTCGACGACATCATCGGCGTGAGGCTCAACGCGACGAAGGCGGAGATCGCCACCGCGCCCGCGAGGGCGACCGAAAGCTCGCGGAACAGCCGCCCGGTGTTGCCTTCCATGAAGCCGACGGGCAGGAACACCGCCACCAGCACCGCCGTCGTCGCCATCACGGCGAAGGCGACCTGCCGCGTACCGCGCGCCGCCGCCACCAGCGGCGGCTCGCCCAGGTCGGCGCGGCGCTGGATGTTCTCCAGCACCACGATGGCATCGTCGACGACGAGACCGATGCACAGCACCAGCGCCAGCAGCGTCAGCAGGTTGATCGAGAAGCCGAAGGCATAGAGCGCGATGAAGGCCGCGACGAGGCAGACCGGCACCGTCACCGCGGGAATCAGCGCGGCGCGCAGGCTGCCGAGGAAGAAGTAGATGACGATCAGCACGAGGCCGACGGCTTCGAGCAGCGTCATGTAGACGCGGTCCACCGAGGCCTCGATGAACACCGTGCTGTCGAAGGCCACGAAGATGCGGGTGCCGTCGGGCAGGGTCTTCTGGATGCGCTCGGCCTCTTCGCGCACGGCGCGCGCCACGTCGAGCGCATTGGCCGTGGACGTCTTCACCACGCCCAGGCCGATGTTGTTCTCGCCGTTGCTGCGGTAGTAAGCGCGGCGCTCGGCCGAGGCGCGCTCGACCTTCGCCACATCGCCCAGCCGCACGAGATAGCCGTCCTCGCCTTCGGTGAGCACGAGCTTGGCGAAATCCTCCGGGGCGACGTAGCCGCGCTGCACGCGCAGCGTGAAATCGCGCGCCTGCGATTCGATGCGGCCGGCCGGCAGTTCGACGTTCTCGC
>CAMLOR010000348.1 GCA_946481615.1 uncultured Aquimonas sp. | reverse complement strand
TGCAGATGGAAAAGATGATGAGCAAGCTCAGCGGCGGCGGCCTCAAGGGCCTGATGCGCGGCATGAAGGGCATGATGGGCGGCCGCGGCCCGGGCGGGATGCCGTTCGGCTGAGCCCGCCACCGTCCACCGTGGGCCTGTCGGACCGCCGACTCGGTCCAGGGTAGCCAAGTGCCGGATTCTCCGGCTATACTTCGCGGCTCTCCGCGCCGGTACGCCCGTCGCGTCCGGTCCACAAGCACAGAGCACGCATACCCATGGTCAAGATCCGTCTGACCCGCGGCGGCGCCAAGAAGCGCCCCTTCTACCACATCGTCGTGACCGACCAGCGCAACAAGCGCGACGGCCGCGCCATCGAGCGCCTGGGTTTCTACAACCCGATCGCGCAGGGCAACGAAGCCAAGCTGCAACTCGACACCGCCCGCGTCGACCACTGGATCGGCCACGGCGCGCAGATGACGGACAAGGTCCGCACGCTGTACAAGCAGGCCGCCACGACGGCTCCGGCCGCGGCCTAAGCACCGCCTGCAGGACGGCAGCATGACCGGCGAGCGCCGCGTGCTGCTGGGCAAGATCGTCGGCGTGTTCGGCGTGCGCGGCTTCGTCAAGCTGCAATCGCACACCGAACCCCGCGACGCCCTCTTCGACTACCTGCCCTGGACCCTGCGCAGCCCGCGCGGGGTCGAGACCGAAATCGACGAACTGCCCGAAGGCCGCCCGCAGGGACGCGGCCTCGTGGCGTTGCTGCCCGGCGTTTCCACGCGCGAGCAGGCCGAGGCGCTGATCGGCAGCGAGATCTGGGTCGAACGCACCGCCCTGCCGAAGCCGAAGAAGAAGGGCGAGTACTACTGGATCGACCTCGAAGGCTGCGCCGTGCGCACCGTCGAGGGCGTCGATCTGGGCAGCGTCTCGCATCTGTTCAACACCGGCGCCAACGACGTGATGTCGGTGAAGGAGGGCGCGAAGGAACGCCTGATCCCCTTCCTGCACGACGACGTGGTGAAGTCCGTCGATCTCGACGCGAAAGCCATCGTGGTGGACTGGGATCCGGATTTCTGAGGCTCCGGCGCGCATGCGCATCGACGTCCTCACGCTCTTCCCCGACTTCATTCGCGCCAGCGCCGGTCTCGGCGTGGTGGGGCGCGCGCTCGAGCGCGGGCTGCTGCAGGTGGAATGCTGGAACCCGCGCGACTACGCCCCGGGCAACTACCGGCGCGTGGACGAACGCCCCTTCGGCGGCGGGCCCGGCATGGTGATGCTGGCCGAGCCACTGCGGGCCACGCTGAATGCGGCGCGTGCGGCTTCCGACGTGCCGGCACGAACCATCTACCTGTCGCCCCAGGGGCCCCGATTGACGCAGGCGAAGGTGCGCGCACTGGCCGCGACGCCGCGCCTGATCCTGCTCTGCGGCCGCTACGAAGGCGTCGACGAACGCTTCCTCGAGGCCGAGATCGACGAGGAAATCTCGATCGGCGACTACGTGCTGTCGGGTGGCGAACTCGGCGCGGCGGTGCTGATCGATGCCATCGGCCGTCTGCAGGAAGGCGCCCTCGGCGACGAGCAGTCGGCGGCCCAGGATTCCTTCGAGGACGGTCTGCTCGACTGCCCGCACTACACCCGTCCGGAAGGCGAGGGCGTGCCGCCGGTGCTGCTTTCCGGCGACCACGCCGCCATCAGGCGCTGGCGGCGCCAGCAGTCGCTGGGGCGGACCTGGCTGCGGCGGCCGGACCTGCTGGCGCGCACCGAGCTGGACAAGAAGGACCGGGCGTTGCTCGAGGCCTTCATCCGGGATTACCTCACCCGTTCGGGGTGAGCCTGTCGAATCCCACGTACCGAGGCGTGGGATTCGACAGGCTCACCCCGAAGGGCGGCGCAGTGGCGCCGGCGAGCCAGAACCCGCTATAATTCCCGGCTCTCTCGTTTCATCGGCCCTCATGGGCCGCCATGCACGGTTCGCCCGGGCCTCTGGCACGCATCTCAAACAACTCTCACAGGCGTAACCCCATGAACAAGCTCCTCCAGGAATTCGAAGCCGAGCAGATGCAGCGCAAGCTGCCGGAATTCGGCCCGGGCGACACCGTCGTCGTCAACGTGAAGGTGAAGGAAGGCAACCGCGAGCGCGTCCAGGCCTACGAAGGCGTGGTCATCGCCAAGCGCAACCGCGGCCTCAACTCCGCCTTCACCGTGCGCAAGATCTCGCACGGCACGGGCGTCGAGCGCGTCTTCCAGACCTACTCGCCGACCATCGACTCGGTGCAGGTCAAGCGTCGCGGCAAGGTGCGCGCGGCCAAGCTGTACTACCTGCGCGGCCTGGAAGGCAAGGCGGCCCGCATCAAGGAAGACCTGGGCTCGCACGCCGAGTAACCCGGGTTTCCGCAAGCTTCGCAACTACGGCCGCTCACGCGGCCGTAGTCGTTTCCGGGGGTTGAAAACGCCGCCTCCGCTTCTATCTGCCCAGCACCACGAGACGGAGCCTCCGCATGTCCGCCACCCCCGAAACCTTCGAATTCCAGTCCGACGTGCAGCAGGTGCTGCGCCTGGTCATCCATTCGCTGTACTCGAACAAGGACATCTTCCTGCGCGAGCTGGTGTCGAACGCATCCGATGCCAACGACAAGCTGCGCTTCGAGGCCCTGCGCGATCCGTCGTTGTACGCGGGCGAGCCCGAACTGCGCATCGAGATCGTGCCCGACAAGGCGACGCGCACCCTCACCGTGCGCGACACCGGCATCGGCATGTCGCGCCAGGAGCTGATCGACAACCTCGGCACCATCGCGCGCAGCGGCACGCGCCAGTTCCTCGATGCGCTGGAAGCCGGGCAGAAGGCCGACGCGCAGCTGATCGGCCAGTTCGGCGTCGGTTTTTACTCGGCCTTCATCGTGGCCGACCGCGTGAGCGTGACCTCGCGCCGCGCCGGTTCCGGCGAAGCCTGGACCTGGACTTCGTCCGGCGACGGCCGCTACACGCTCGAGCCTGCGGACAAGTCGGCGCGCGGCACCGAAATCGTGCTGCACCTGAAGGACGGCGAGGACGACTACCTCGACGGCTGGAAGCTGCGCGCACTGGTGCGCCAGTATTCGGACCACATCGGGTTCCCGATCCGCCTGCCGGCGGAAAAAGAGGGCGATGCGACCGGCGATTTCGAAACCGTGAACCAGGCCGCCGCGCTGTGGACGCGCAGCAAGGCCGATATCAGCGACGCCGAATACCAGGCCTTCTACAAGCACGTCAGCCACGATTTCAACGACGCCGCGGCATGGACGCACAATCGCGTCGAAGGCAACCAGAACTTCTCCTCGCTGCTGTTCGTCCCGGCGAAGGCGCCGTTCGACTTCCAGTACGGCCGCGACGAACGCCGTGGCCTCAAGCTTTACATCAAGCGCGTCTTCATCATGGACGCCGCCGAGCAGATGCTGCCCAACTACCTGCGCTTCGTGCGCGGCGTGGTGGACAGCGACGACCTGCCGCTCAACGTCAGCCGCGA
>CAMLOR010000347.1 GCA_946481615.1 uncultured Aquimonas sp. | reverse complement strand
CGCGCGATCTCGCGCACCAGCGACGAGGAAATGAAGCTGTACTGCTCGGCCGGCGTGAGGAACAGCGTCTCGACGTCGGGGATCAGGTGCCGGTTCATGCTGGCGAGCTGGAATTCGTATTCGAAATCCGACACCGCGCGCAGCCCGCGCAGCAGCACGCCGGCGCCGGCTTCGTGCACGAAGTGCGCGAGCAGCGTGCTGAAGCCCTGCACCTCCACCTTCGCGATGCCGGCCAGGGCCACCTTCGCCAGCGCGATGCGCTCCTCGAGCGTGAAGCCCGGGCCTTTCGCGGGGCTCTCGGCCACGCCCACGATGATGCGCTCGAACAGCGGCGCGGCGCGGCTCACCAGATCAACGTGCCCGTTGGTGATCGGGTCGAACGTGCCGGGATAGACGGCGATGCGGGGGCGCAGCGGGCTCATGCCGCAAGTGTAGCGTAAAGCGCGTAGTGCACTTCCCGCGTGCGGCCCTCGCGATGCAGCGTCCAGCCCTGCGGCAGCGCGGGCTCGCGGCCGGCGGCGGATTCGACGTAGACCCGCGCGCCCGGCGCCAGCCACGGCGGCAGCAGCCCAAGGGCCGCTTCATGCAGGCCGGCGTCGAACGGCGGGTCGAGGAAGGCGATGTCGAAGCGCGTTTCCGGCGGCTCGCGCAGGCGCACCAGCGCATCGCCCGCGTACACCCGCACGGCGTCCGCATGCAGCCGCGCGGCGGTGTCGCGCAATGCCTGCGCGAGTTTCGGATCGCGCTCCATCATCTGCACGAAGGCGGCCCCGCGCGACGCCGCCTCGAAGCCAAGCGCGCCGGAGCCCGCGAACGGATCCAGGCAGCGTGCGCCGGCCAGGTGTGGCTGCAGCCAGTTGAACAGCGTCTCGCGCACGCGGTCGGCCGTCGGCCGCAGGCCGGGCGCGTTCGGAACCTCGAGCTTCGAGCCGCGGAAACGCCCCGCGATGATGCGCACCTTGCCTGCTACCATGCGCGCCATTCTCCGCGATTCCCGTGCCGATGTTCAGTTTCTGGAAAAAGAAGCCGGTGCCGGCGGAAAATCCGCCTCCGGCCGAGACCGGCGCGCCCGCCACCGAGTCCGCGGCCGTTTTCGACGAGCCCGCGCCCGCTGCGGAAGGCAAGGCCGGCTGGCGCGAGCGCCTGCGCAACAACGCGATCTCGCGCAGCTTCACCTCGATGTTCGCGCGGCATCCGAAGCTCGACGACGATCTGCTCGACGAGATCGAAACCGTGCTGCTGCAGGCCGACGTCGGCGTCAAGGCCACGAGCGAGCTGGTCGAAGGCCTGCGCGGCCGCATGCACAAGCGCGATTTCGCCGATGCGCGCCAACTGCTGCTGCAACTGCGCGCCGATCTGCTGGCGATGGTGGAACCGGTCGCGCAATGGCTCAACGTCGATGCCGGCCCGCGCCCCTTCGTCATCCTCACCGTCGGCGTGAACGGCGTCGGCAAGACCACGACCATCGGCAAGCTTGCGAAACGCTTCACCGAGGAGCGCAAACAGGTGCTGATGGCGGCCGGCGACACCTTCCGCGCGGCGGCCGTCGAGCAGCTCAGGACCTGGGGCGAACGCAACGGCGTCACCGTGCTGGCGCAGGGCCAGGGCTCCGACTCGGCCTCGGTGATCTTCGACGCGCTGCAGGCCGCGAAGGCGCGCAACGCGCACATCCTCATCGCCGACACCGCGGGCCGCCTGCACACGCAGCAGGGGCTGATGGACGAGCTTTCCAAGATCCGCCGCGTGGTGGGCAAGATCGATCCCACGGCGCCGCACGAAGTGCTGCTGGTGATCGACGGCACCACCGGCCAGAACGCGATCAACCAGGTCCGCCAGTTCAACGCCGCCGTAGGCGTGACGGGCCTGGTGGTGACCAAACTCGACGGCACCGCGAAAGGCGGCGTGATCTTCGCGCTGGCGCGCGAATTCGGCATCCCGATCCGCTTCGTCGGCCTGGGCGAGACGCTGCACGATCTGCGCGCCTTCGACCCGCACGCCTTCGTCGACGCGATCCTGCCGGAGTCGCTCACGGCCTGACATGACGAAGGCACCGCGCCGCCGGCGTCGCTGGATCTGGTTCGGCCTGCTGCCCGCGTTGCTGCTGATCGCGTTGCTCGCGGTGCGCTGGCTGCTAGAACCCGAACGCCTGAGCGCATTCCTGCTGCGGCAGGCGTCGCAGGCAACCGGACTGCAGCTCGCGTTGAGTGAGCCCGCGGGCGTCGGATTCTGGCCCGACCTGCACCTCGAACTCGCCGGCGTGCAAGCGCGTGCACCGGGCGGCACCGCACCATTGCTGCAAGTGCAGCGCATCGACGTAGTGCTGCCGTGGTCGGCCGTCACCTCCGACGAATTTTCGCTGCGCAGCCTGCGGCTTTCGGCGCCGGTGCTCGACTGGGCGGCGCTGCAAGCGTGGCTGGCGACGCGCGACGCATCGGACGCGCCGGCGCGGCTGCCGCGCGTCGATGCGGCGATCGTCGCCAGCGACGGGCGCATCGCCGGCGACGGCTGGTCGATGGAAGCGGTCTCGTTGTTCCTGCCCTCGCTGCGACTGGGCGAACGCGTCGACCTTCAGCTCGCCACGCGGTTGGTTACGCCCATGCGCGAGATGCTGATCGACCTGCATCTGCGCGTCGTGCCGCGCGAGGTCGACGACGGGCTCGTGTTCGACGACGTGGTGTTCGAATTGCGCGACGTGTACGAGGTGAGCGATGCGGACCGGCTCGATGCGGAGGGCATCGGTAACTGGTACCTCGACCTGATGTACGACACGGTCGATGCCGGCTCGCTCGTGCTGCTCGGTTCGGCCTCGTATCGCCGCACAGGATCCTCCCTCGCATTGCGGGCCGAACGGCTGGACTGGCCGCCGGATTGGCCCACGCTACCGCTGCCGCCATCCGACGACGCGATGACAGCCTCGCTCGCATGGGTCGATTCACGGTTGACGATGGAGCTCGCGCGGGGCGCCGACCGCATCGATGCGGAGCTCGCCGTCGAGGACATCGCCGCGTGGCTGCGCGATCCCGACGCTCCGCTGTTGCCACCGCTGCGAGGCGAAGCGCACGCCACGCGCCTGCAATTCGGCAGCATCGAAATGCGTGGCGTAGAACTGCGCCTCGAAGACGACGATGACACGCCCTGACTTCGCCGCCGCGCTGTTGCATTGGTTCGACCAGAACGGCCGCCACGACCTGCCCTGGCAGCATCCGCGCACGCCGTACCGCGTATGGCTGGCGGAGATCATGCTGCAGCAGACGCAGGTGCAGACGGTGCTGCCCTACTACGCGCGTTTCCTCGATGCGCTGCCCACGCTGCCGGCACTCGCCGCCGCCTCGCACGACGAGGTGATGGCGTTGTGGAGCGGCCTGGGCTACTACGCCCGCGCGCGCAATCTGCATGCGGCGGCGAAGGCCTGCGTGGAGCGCCACGGCGGCGATCTGCCCGACGATTTCGAGGCGATGGCCGCGCTGCCCGGCATCGGCCGCTCGAC
>CAMLOR010000346.1 GCA_946481615.1 uncultured Aquimonas sp. | reverse complement strand
GGCGCGAGAGCGTATCGAGCAGCGCGGGCGAACCGAACATCTGCGTGACGCCGAAGCGCTCGATGGCCGCGACCAGCTTGCGCGGATCGGCCTGCGCGGGGCGCGTGGGATCCATGTCGGGAATGACGCTGGTCAGCCCGAGCGCGGGATCGAACAGCGCGAACGGCGGGAAGGTCGGCAGATCGACGCCACCGGGCTCGATGCCGAAGGCTTCGCGCAGCATCCCGACCTGCGCCAAGAAATGGCGGTGGCGGTACGTCACGCCCTTCGGCACGCCGGTCGAACCAGAGGTGAAGAGGATCGCGGCGACATCGTCGGGCTGCGTATCGGCCATCGCGAACGGCGCCTCGCCCGCTTCGCGCAGCAAGCCGGCGAGTGTGTGCCCGCCCCAGAACCAGCGCGTGCCGACCGTGACGTTCGTGCGCACTTGCGCGCGCGCCCAGCCGAGCAGCACGCGGGCGGCGTGCGCGAGCGGGATGCCGATGAAGGCCTCCGGCGCGGCCTCGTCGAGACAGGCCTTGAGCGCGCGCCGGTCGATCCCCGGATCGATCAGCACCGGCACGGCGCCCGCCTTGAACAGCGCGAACATCAACAGGAACAGCTCGGGCGACGGCCGCACCATCAGCGCCGTGCGCGTGCCGCGCCCGATGCCGGCGCGCGCCAGCGCCGCGGCGATGCGATCGCTGCGCGCGTCGAGTTCGCGATAGGTGAGCGCGATGCCGTAGTCGCGGCCGGGGCAGCGGATGGCGATGGCGTCGGGGCGCTCACGCGCCATGCGCGGCAACGCCGCGGCGATGTTGCAGGGGGATTCCATGCGGCGATTGTATGCGCAGGCTTTGCGCGGGCCGCCGGGAAACCGGTCGTGCGACCACCGTTCGGGGTGAGCTTGTCGAACCCGGGCCTCGAGGCAACGGTTCGACAGGCTCACCGCCAACGGCTTTCGCGAGTCGCGATCAACATTGCCGGCTTACGATCCCATTCGGCGCGAGCTTTGAAAAACCCGGGCGTCGAGGTTACGGTTCGACAGGCTCACCGCGAACGGTTTTCGCGGGTTGCGACCAACATCACCGGCCCTGCGATCACCGCGGCAAGTTCCGGCTGAGCACAACCGCTCTTGCGACCACCGTTCGGGGTGAGCCTGTCGACCCCGTGCTTCCGTCCCGCTCACACATCGAACTGCCGCGGCCACGCGGCCAGCGCGTACAGCAGCGCGGCCACGCCGAACACGAACAGCAACTGCGGTTGCGGATGCAGCAGCAACAAGGCGAGCGCCGCGAGCGCAAGCAGCAAGGCATTGCGCAGCGCATGCCGCCGCAGCGTGCGTGGATCGGCTTCGCGCGCCAGGATCCATTGCGAGGTGCCGAACAGGGCCAGCGCCGCCGCATAGGCCAGGCTGAAAGCGCCCAGCACCGTCCACAGCGTGGTGCCGAGCGGCGCGTAGATCACGTAGGCCTGCATCGCCTCGATGGCCGTGCGGCGCGCGCCTTCGGAAGGTGTCGCCTTCACGAAGGTGCTCCAGTGCTGCGTCAGATGCGCGCCGGCCGCGATCAGCAGCACGGCGCTGGCCGTCCGATGCCAGCGCCGCGTCCAGCTCACTTCGCGGTCGCGCGCCGGTAGAGACCGTGGAAGGACGTCGTCCAGGTCTTGCCGGCGTCGTCGGAAGCTTCCCACAGCTGCATCACGGTGCCGTCGTCGCGCGGCGTCCAGGTGACGCGCTGCTGCTGCACGCCGCCCTTGGCCGAAGGCAGTTCGCCGGTCATCACCATGGCCTTGCCCTGCAGCGCGCCATTGAGCTCCAGCACGAGGCCGTCGCTGCCGACCCAGAACTGGCGCCAGGCCTTCTGGGCGGGATCCCATCCGTTGAGGCTCTTGCCTTCCACGCCCGTCGCGCCGCTCCAATGCTCTTCGATGCCGCAGCCCGAAAGCGCCGGCGTGATGCGGTTGCGCCCCAGCACCTTGCCGGGATTCGGCGTGCCTTCGGGCGCCACCACTTCCCACTCGCCGAGCCAGAAATCGAACTGGCGGTGTTCGGGCGCATCGCAGGCGGCGTGGACGGTCATGGGAACGGACAGCGTCAGGGCGAGAACGAAGGCAAGGCGCATGATGGACTCCCGCGGGATGGTGCGCACCAGCCTAGGCCGCGACCGGCCGCCCGCACAGCGCGGAAGTTGCGCGAATCAGTGCTCCAGCACTTCCTCGCTGCCGTCGCGGCGGCGCACGCGGGCCTGCACGCCCAGCACATGGCGGCTGATGCCGCCGGTACGGAAACCGTTGGACCGCTCGCGCACGAAGCGCAGCGGATTGGGCACCAGGCTTTGCAACAGGTAGGTGACGGACTCGACCTGGTCGAGTTCAGGCTCCGGTCCATCGAGGCGTATCGAAAGCCCGTCCTGGCCGGAACCGGCGTCGGCGTCTTCCAATTTCAACGTCAGCGTCATTCGCGTGCTCCTGGATCCCCGCCCCATCTTGCCGCTGCCGCAGGCATGCGCGCCTCTCCCGAAGGACCGGCGGCGAGCCCTGCCGACAAGCGGCTATCGGCACTCACTAAAGTGCGATTACCTTCACACTTTCGCAAAAAGGCATTTCGCGTTTCTGCGCACCAGATCACATCTGCTGCAGGATGTGACCGAATGTCTCTCTCCCGCCCCCTGCTCGACTTCCTCCTGTTCGACTGGCTCGCGCTCGGCGCACGCCTGCCGGCCCATCTCGACCGCGATTCGCTGGACGCCATGCTGGACGCCGCGCAGCGCCTGGCGGAACAGCATTTCGAGCCGCATGCGGCGCGCTCGGATGCCAACGAACCGCACGTCGTCGATGGCCGCGTGCAGCTGATCCCGGAGATCGGCGCCGCCCTGCAGGCCTATCGCGAGGCCGGCTTCTTCGCGATGCAGGCGCCGCTCGCGAGCGGCGGACTGGCGCTGCCGCACACTGCGGTGTGCGCGATCGGCGCGCTGCTGACCGCGGCCAACCCGGGCACGAACGGCTATCCCTTCCTCACCCAGGCGGCGGCCAATCTGCTGCGCGTCTTCGGCAGCGACGCGCAGCGCGAGCGCTACCTGCCCGCGATGGAAGCCGGCGAGTGGTTC
Source organism: uncultured Aquimonas sp. (assembly GCA_946481615.1). The sequence continues at coordinate 406 of CAMLOR010000346.1, read as the reverse complement.
GGCACCATGTGCCTGTCGGAGCCGCACGCAGGTTCGAGCGTCGGCGACATCCGCACCACGGCCGCGCCGCGCGGCGACGGCACCTGGGCACTGCGCGGCAGCAAGATGTGGATTTCGGGCGGCGAGCACGAACTGGCCGCGAACATCGTGCACCTGGTGCTGGCGAAGATTCCCGGCGGGCCGCCGGGCAGTCGCGGCGTGTCGCTGTTCGCGGTGCCGCGCTATCGCGACGGCCTGCCGAATGGCGTCGCCCTCGCGGGCCTCAATCACAAGATGGGTTATCGCGGCACCGTGAACTGCCTGCTCGATTTCGGCGGCAGCGGCGAATGCCTCGGCGAGTTGATCGGCGAACCGCACCAGGGCCTGCGCCAGATGTTCCACATGATGAACGAGGCGCGCATCGGCG
>CAMLOR010000345.1 GCA_946481615.1 uncultured Aquimonas sp. | reverse complement strand
TTCACCTTCGCCTCGCTCGCCACGCATGGGCGCGACATCAAGTTCGACTTGAGCCGCTGCGAGGGCTACAAGAATTTCTGCAACAAGCTGTGGAACGCCACGCGTTTCGCGCTGATGAATTGCGAAGGGTTCTCGGCGAGCGGCAAGCCGCAGCCGAAGACCGATGCCGAGCGGTGGATCCTGCATCGCCTGCAGCACACTCTTGCCCACGTCCAGGATGACATCGCTGCCTATCGCTTCGACCTGATGTCGCAGAACCTGTATGAGTTCGCGTGGAACGAGTTCTGCGACTGGTTCCTCGAGCTCGCCAAGCCGGCTCTCAACGGCGACGACGCCGAAGCAGCGGCCAGCACACGTCACACTCTGTTGTACGCACTCGAATCGATGCTGCGCGCACTGCACCCGGTGATTCCTTTCGTTACCGAAGAAATCTGGCACAGCGTGGCGCCGAAGCTCGGCATCGATGCCCCCACGATCAGTACCCAGGCCTACCCGGAACTCGATTCCGGACTGATGTTCCCGGACGCCGAAGCCGACATTGAGTGGCTGAAGGACGCCGTCACCCAGATGCGCCGCATTCGCAGTGAGATGAACATCGCGCCGAGCAAGGCCGTTCCGCTGCTGTTGTCGGGCGGCAGCGACGCCGATCGCGCCCGCGTCGCGCGCTTCGAGGCGCAGCTCAAGTTCCTCGCACGTCTCGAATCGATCGAATGGCTGCAGGGTGAAGCGCCGGCCGCCGCCGCCGCGGTGCTGGGCGAACTGCGCCTGCTGATCCCGCTCGCCGGCCTGATCGATCTGGGTGCCGAGAAGGTGCGCCTGGAGAAGGAAATCAAGCGCATCGAGGGCGAGATCGCCAAGTGCAACGGCAAGCTCGCCAGCGAAACCTTCGTCGCGAACGCGCCCCCCGCGGTCGTCGCGCAGGAACGCCAGCGCCTCACCGACTGGAGCGCACAGCTCGCCGCCCTGCGCGAGCAGCACGCGCGTCTGGGCTGACCTTCCGGCGCGCCGGGTTTCCGCTTCCCGGCGCGCCGCGTTTCCGCTTCCCGGCGCGCCGCGTTTCCGCGATGATGGGGCACCGATGGCCCCTTCCTCGCAGGAAACCGCATGAACGTCCCCGCCAATCCGCAAGTCGTCGTACGCGACCACGCGCAAGACCGCCTCGTCCGCAACACCTTCGTCCTGCTTTCCATGGTGTTGGCGGTGGCCGCCGGCGGCGGCTTCGTGGGCCTGGCCAGCGGCCTGCAGTGGAGCATCGGCATGTGGGTGCTGCTGATGGTGGCCTTCATCGGCGGGCCGTTCCTGATCGGCCGCATCCAGGGCCAGGCCGCGATCGGCGTGACTTTCGCCTGGGCCGCGCTGATCGGCTTCCTGCTCAGCCCGATGGTCGGCGCCTATCTTTCGATGCCGGGCGGCACGGCCATCGTGGTGAACGCGCTGGTCGCAACGGCCGTGATCTTCGTCGGCCTGGCCGGTTACGCGGTGGTGTCGAAGCGCGATTTCAGCTTCCTCGGCAGCTTCCTGTTCGCCGGCCTGCTGGTGGTGCTGCTCGCCATCGTCGCGAACATCTTCCTGCAGATGCCGCTGCTCTCGGTCACCATCTCGGCGGTGGCCGTGATGTTGATGAGCGGCATGATCCTCTACGACGTCAGCCGGCTGCTGCGCGAAGGCCCGTCGAGCGCACTGAACGTGGTGGTGAATCTGTTCGCCGACATCGTGGTGCTGTTCTCGCACCTGCTGAATCTGTCGTCGTTCCTTTCCGGCGACGATTGACCGCGCAGCACGGGCGTCAACGGCCCGACAGTTCCTCGCAGCGCAGGTTTTCGGTGGTGAGGTAGTCCAGGAAACGCAGCGGCGGTTCGGTAGCGCCGCGGAAATGCGCGTCGAAGAGGGCGCGCGCCTCGCGGACATCCTCGCTCGTCGGCGAGGGCGGCCTCACCATTGCGTCCGTGAGCCGTGGCGGCACGGCATGTCCCGCCGCCTCCAGTTCCGCACGCAGGGCCTGCACCAGCTCCGGCCGGCGGAATGGTTCGGGCAGCAGCGATGCCAGCGGCGAATGCGCCGCGCCCTCGGCGGCAAGGGACCACGGCAACAAGAGATCGGCATCGCCCGCCTCCAGTGCCTCGCGGAACAGGGCGGGCGCCGTGATGCGGTACTCGGCGGCCAGCGCCGGATCGCGGATCAGGTCGGCAGCCACGAGGCTCGTCGGCATCAGATACAGCAAGCGCGAAGGACGATGCCCGCGGCTCGCCGCGACCGCGAGATAGCGCATGGATGGCAGTGCCTGCTGCGGGTCGAAACCTTCGCAGTGCGTGAGATCGACGTCCAGCGCGGCGGCTTCCGAGCGTGCCAATGCGCGCCTTTGTTCTTTCTCCGCATCGGAAAAGCGCGAGGTTTCGATCAGTTCGAGCCGGCGCGCGAGCGGCGTGCTGCGCTGCGCCAGGCCACGCGTGCGAGCGCAACGATCGATCTCCAGCACCAGCCGGCAGGCCGCTTCGCCATTGCCCCGGCGCGCCTGCGCATCGAGGAGGGCGAAGCTTTCTCGCAGCGGCGCAGTGGACGGTGGCAACGGTTCCTGCGTTGCGGCGGCAGGCGCAGGCGCAGGCTTTTCCGCCGCAGGCTCGAATGGCTGCGACCCCGTCGGCGGCACCGGGTCGCGGAGGCCGGTCGAGTCGCTGCGCTGCACGTTTTGGCGGCTCCAGACGAGCCATGCCGCGAGCGCTGCGGCCAGCAATGCGAGCGCCGCCGCCGGCGCGCGCTTCATTCGCTTCCCGGCAGCAACTCGATCGCCATCACGATGGCGTCTTCGCGCCCGTTCTTCGCCGGGTAGTACTGCGGCCGCCGGCCGATCTCGTTGAAGCCGAGATCGTGGTAGAGCGCGATCGCCTTCGGATTGCTCGGGCGCACTTCGAGGTAGACGCGTTCGGCGCGGTGCCAGCGCGCGAGGTCGAGCAGGCGTTTCATCAGGCGGCGGCCGTGGCCGCGGCCCTGCGCCTTGGGTTCGATGCACACGTTGAGCACGTGCGCTTCGCCGGCGGCCACGCTGAGGATGCCGTAGCCCATCAGCTTGTCGTGCAGTTCCATCACCCAGCAGCCGTAGCCGGCGCGCAGGCAGTCGCGGAAGATGCCGTGCGTCCAGGGGAAGGGATAGGCGCGGATCTCGATGTCCATGACGGCTTCGAGATCGGTCTCGCGCATCGCGCGCAGGTGCGGCACGTAGTCGCTGGCGAGGGCGCTCACCGGGACGCTCCTCGCCTCACCCGCGCGTATCCGCGTCGCGCAGGCGGCGGCGCAGGGCGCGCAGCGCGGGCCACGACGCGCGCTTGGCGCGGGCATCGCGCAGCGCTTCGAGCGCCGGCAGGCGCAGCGCGCCGGGGGTATCGATGCCGAAGGCGATGGCCGGCGCGCCCGGCCGCGCTTCGCCGCGCACGTCGGATTCGTGCATGCCGAGCGCGGCGAGCAGGCCGCGTGCGAGCTTCGCGTGCGGGCCGCGCAGCCAGTTGGCATCCGGCGAATGCACCACGAGCACCCGTCGTT
>CAMLOR010000344.1 GCA_946481615.1 uncultured Aquimonas sp. | reverse complement strand
GCGCAGGATTTCACCATGGGCGCGATGGAGAACAAGGGCCTCAACATCTTCAACGCGCGCTACATCCTGGCCGACACCGACACCGCCACCGATCTCGATTTCGAGGGCGTGGAATCGGTGATCGGCCACGAGTATTTCCACAACTGGAGCGGCAACCGCGTCACGCTGCGCGACTGGTTCCAGCTTTCGCTCAAGGAAGGCCTCACCGTCTTCCGCGACCAGGAATTCACCTCCGACCTGCACTCGCGCGCGCTCAAGCGCATCGAAGACGTGCGCCTGCTCAAGAGCCGCCAGTTCGTCGAGGATGCCGGCCCGCTGGCGCATCCGGTGCGCCCCGCGAGCTACACCGAGATCAACAACTTCTACACCGCCACGGTGTACGAGAAGGGCGCCGAAGTGGTGCGCATGCTGCACACGCTGCTGGGCGAGGCGGCTTTCCGCAAGGGCCTGGACGTCTACTTCGCGCGCCACGACGGCGGTGCCGCCACCCTCGAGGATCTGCTGGCGGCGATGCAGGAAACCAGCGGGCGGGACCTCGCGCAGTTCAAGCGCTGGTACGACCAGGCCGGCACGCCCGAGATCGAGGTGGCCGAGCATTTCGATGCCGCGCGCAGCGAATACATCCTCACCATCGCGCAGCGCACGCCGCCCACGCCGGAAGCCAGCGAGAAACCGCCGCTGCACATCCCGCTGGCGTTCGCGCTCTACGGCGAAGACGGTGCGCGGATCGAGGCCGCGCCGCAGAGCGATGCCACGGTACGCGGCGGCCTGATCGAACTCACTGCGGCGCGCCATGAGCTGCGCTTCGCCGGCCTGCGTGCGCGGCCGCTTCCCGCCTTCCTCCAGGGCCTCTCGGCCCCGGTGCGCCTGCGCTACGACTACACGCCCGCGCAGCTGGCGCGGCTGGTGGCGATCGAGCCCGATCCGCTGACGCGCTGGCAGGCCACGCAACGACTCGCCTCGATCGCGATCCGCCGTCAGGACGCCACCCCCGGCGCCGCGCGCGGTGCGCTGATCGACGCGCTCGGCCTGCTGCTGGGCGACGGCTCGCTCGATCCGGCCTTCATCGCCGAATGCCATGCGCTGCCGGACCTGTGGACGCTGTGCGACGAGTGCGAACGCATCGACCTGGACGATCTGCAGAAGGAACGCGAAGACCTGCTCGACGCGCTGGCCGAGGCGCATGCCGACGCCTACGAACTGCGCTACCGCGACGCGGCGGCGCAGGATTCCTCCAGCCTCGACGCGCGTTCCATCGCGCTGCGCCGCCTCAAGAACCTGTGCCTGGCGCGCCTGACGCGGCTCGATCCCACCGCCGCCCTGGCATCCTCGCAATTCGGCCACGCGGTGAACCTGACCGATCGCCTCGCCGCGCTGCAGTCGCTGGTGCACCACGACGCGCCGGACGCCACCGCCGCCCTGGGCGCCTTCCGCGCGCGCTACGCCGGCGATCCGCTGGTGACGGACAAATGGCTGGGCATCGCGGTGACACGCCCGCTGCCCGACACGGTCGAGCGCGTGCAGGCCCTGCTGCGCGATCCGCTCTGGCAGCCGCGCAACCCGAACCGGGTGCGCGCGGTGCTGGGCAGCTTCGCGCGTAACAACGTCGTGGCCTTCCATCGCCGCGACGGCGCCGGCCACGCCCTGCTGTTCGCCCAGGTGCCGGTGCTCGACGGCATCAACCCGCAGGTGGCGGCGCGCCAGCTCACGGTGCTGGAAAACTGGCGCCGCCTCGACGACGCGCGCCAGGCCTCGATCGCGGCCGGGCTCGAGTCGCTCTCGCGCCTGCCGCTCTCGCGCGACGTCACCGACGTCGTCGCCCGCCTGCGGGGCTGAGCGCCGGGGACGTGGAAACAGGCCGTTGCGTCGCTTAATGGCGCGCAACGGAAGCCGGCGCGTTAAGCCTCGCCCCTGGGGCCGCTGGATAGACTGCCGGCGTAACTACCGGGGGTTGCCACCATGATCCGCTTCCTTGTCGCCATCGCGACGCTGCTCAGCCTGAGCGGCTGTGTCACGACCGAGTACGTCTACCGCGACCGCTACTACGATCGCTACGACGCCTACAGCTACGACGATGGCCACGGCGGCCGCGTCTACGTCGACGACAGCTACTACTCACCTTCCTACGCCGGGCGCGGCGACTACTACGTCGGCGCCGACTACGGCTGGTATCCGTCGTATTACGACTACCCGGCCTACTACTCGCTGTTCTGGCCGATGCGCGGCTGGTACGACCCTTACTGGTACCCGGGCTACTACTACGGCGTCACCTTCTTCCCGCGCCACTACTGGAACGTGGGCCTGTCCTACGGCTGGCCGCGCTATTCGCACTGGTACTACTCGCCTTATCGCTACAGCTGGGTCGACAACTACTACGACTGGCGTCCCTGGTACGGCGGCCATCACCGCAACCACTATGCGCCGCGCTTCGGCAGCGCACGCAACGAGGCCGAACGCCTGTCGCGCCGCGCCGGCGAGGGCTGGGATTACGGCCGCAACTCGGCCTTCCGCGATCGCAGCACGAACCGGCGCGATCACGACGAACGCATGAGCGAGAGCGTGCGCCGCACGCCTTACGGCACCTTCGGCACCACGCGTTCGCCTTCGCGCGACGCCGACTACGGCAGCCCCGGCAGCCCACGCCAGGACATCGGCCAGCGTGGCTTCGGCGTGCCGAGCGGCGGCGAAGTGCGGCGCCAGGATCCGGGCACCCGCGGCTTCGGCGTGCCGGTCGATGGGCGTGGCGAATCCGGCTACGCCGGCCGCGGCGAGCCGAGCGAATCGATGCGCGAACTGCGCCGGCGTTCCTACGAGGAAGGCTTGACGCTGCCGGGTTCCGCGGCCGCGCCGCGCGAGTCGGCCGGCTACCAGCGCTATTCGCGCGAGAGCGAGGCAATGCGCGAGGCGCGCGCGCGCCGCGGCTACGACGCCGGCGAAGCGCCGCGCGGCGGCTGGACCCGCCCGCAGCGCGCCGCCCCGGAACGCGAATACACCCAGCGCGAATCCGCACCGGCCGCGCGCGGCTACGAGGCCGCCCCGCGCTACCAGGCGCCTGCCCGCGGCTACGATGCCCCGGCACGCGGGTACGAAGGCGGTGCGCGCGCCGCGCCGAGCTTCTCGGCCCCGCCGCAACAAAGCTATTCGGCGCCTGCACCGAGCTACCGCGAATCGCCGCGCTTCGAGTCGCGCGGCTCCGATTACGGCGGCCGTTCGGAATCGCGTTCGGAATCGCGCTCCGAGGGCGGCAGCCGCGGCGAGGTGAGGCGGGTCGGGAACAATCGCGACGACTGAGGCCGCGGCGGCAGCCCCGCTCGGCCTGACGGACGCCGGCGCAAGCCGGCGTGCGTTTATGTGGAATCCATCACATTGCGGGGTTGCACCCACCCCCCGGCGAGCGCATCATCGCAGCCGGAACGTGACACAAGGTGTCAGGCTGCGACGCAGTTCGCATTCGTTCCGCGCCGAATCTCCCGCTGCTCGGCGCCCGGCAATGGTCCCCTGGATTCCCCCTGTTCCAAAAGACCGCCGGGCGCCGACTTC
>CAMLOR010000343.1 GCA_946481615.1 uncultured Aquimonas sp. | reverse complement strand
TGCTGGGAAGCACTGGAAGAAGTGGTGGCGCGCACGCCGCGCGGCGCCACCGCGCTGGTGTTCACCTCCGGCGGCACCATCACCGTGCTGTTGCAGCGGCTGCTGAACCTCGATACGCAGACCGTGCTGCGCCTGAACTGGCGCATGGCCAATGCCAGCATCACCCGGCTCGAGGCCGGCGCGCGCGGGCCGCGCGTGGTGAGCATCAACGAGCACGCCCATCTGGAGGACGGCGACCGGCGCCTGCTCACCTTCCGCTAGGGCGCAGCCGATGGGCGGCCCGCGCGCCAGCTGCTAAATTGCGCGCATGACGGAAGATTCGCGTTTCGACGGCGTGGAAATCGAAACCGGCGCGGACCCGCGCTGGTCGGTGATCTGGCTGCACGGCCTGGGTGCCGACGGCCACGATTTCGAGCCCATCGTGCCGGAACTGGTGGAAGACGACTGGCCGCCGCTGCGCTTCGTGTTCCCGCATGCGCCGGTGCGCGCCGTCACCATCAACGGCGGCGTGCGCATGCGCGCCTGGTACGACATCCTGGGCCTGGAGATCGCGCAGCGGCAGGACGAGCCCGGCGTGCGCGAATCGATCCGCTTCGTGCAGGACCTCGTCGCGCGCGAAAACCGCCGCGGCGTGCCCAGCGAGCGCATCGTGATCGCGGGCTTTTCGCAGGGCGGTGCCATTGCGCTGGCGACGGCGCTGCGCCATCCGGAAAAGCTCGGCGGCGTGGTGGCGCTTTCGACCTACCTGCCGATCGCCGAGAGCACCGGCAAGGAACGCAGCGAGGCCAACCGCGGCCTGCCGGTGTTCATGGCGCACGGCAGCCTCGATCCGGTGGTCGGCCATGCGCTCGGCCTGATGAGCAAGGGCTATCTGGAAAATCTCGGCTACACGGTGGACTGGCACAGCTACGCCATGCCGCATTCGGTGAGCGCCGAGGAGATCGGTGCCCTGTCGGATTGGCTGGGCCGCCTGTTCCGGCGATGAGGAGGGCGCGATGCGCGTATTGATCGCCGATGACGAACCGCTGGCCCGCCAGCGCCTGCGCGATCTGCTCGACGACATCGGCGGGCACGAGATCGTGGGCGAGGCCGCCAACGGCCGCGAGGCCTGCGAGGTGGCGGACGCCGAGGGTGCCGACCTGGTGCTGCTCGACATCGCGATGCCGCTGCTCGACGGACTCGAAGCCGCACATCATCTCAGCCGCTTCGATCCGGCGCCGGCTGTGGTGTTCTGCACCGCCTACGACAAGCACGCGCTGGCCGCCTTCGAGGCGCGCGCGGTGGATTACCTCGTCAAGCCGATCCGCCGCGAACGCCTGGTGGAAGCGCTGGAACGCGCGCGCCGCTACACGGGAGATCGCGCGGACGCGCTGGAAGAAGCGCTGCCGGAGGCGCAGCGCCGCTCGCATCTGTGCGCGCGCCTGCGCGGCAGCCTGCGCCTGATCCCGCTGGAGGACGTGCGCTTCCTGCAGGCCGAGGAAAAGTACGTCGTCGTGCACCACAAGCGCGGTGAGGATCTGATCGAGGATTCGCTCAAGTCGCTGGAAGAGGAATTCGGCGATCGCTTCCTGCGCATCCATCGCAACTGCCTGGTGGCGCGCGACCAGTTGCAGGAACTGCGGCGCGACAACGACGGCCGCGTGTTCGTGAAGCTGCACACCGGCGACGACCTGCTCGAAGTCAGCCGCCGCGCCGTGCCGGCGCTGCGCCAGCTGGTGCGCATGCTGTGAACGCGCTGCGCATCGCCACGCGGCGCAGCGCCCTCGCGCTGTGGCAGACCGAGCATGTCGCCGCGCGGCTGCGTGCCGCGCATCCGGGGCTGGAGGTGTCGTTCGTTCCGCTTTCCACGCGCGGCGACGAGATCCTCGACCGCTCCCTCGCGGCGGTCGGCGGCAAGGGGCTGTTCCTCAAGGAACTCGAGGAGGCGATGCTGCGCGGCGAGGCCGATTGCGCCGTGCACTCGCTGAAGGACGTGCCGATGGAACTCGAAGGCCCGTTCGCGCTGCCCGCCATCCTCGAACGCGCCGATCCTTTCGATGCCTTCGTCAGCAATCGCTTCGCTTCGCTCGCCGCGTTGCCTGCCGGCGCGCGGGTGGGCACGTCGTCGCTGCGGCGGCAGGCGCAGTTGCGCGCGCACCGGCCGGATCTTGCGTTGAGCGATCTGCGCGGCAACGTCAACACGCGCCTGGCGAAGCTCGACGCCGGCGAATACGACGCCATCGTCCTGGCCTGCGCCGGCCTGCAACGCCTCGCCTTCGACGCGCGCATCCGCGAGCGGCTCGTGGCGCCCGAGTGGGTGCCGGCGGTGGCGCAGGGCGCGATCGCCGTCGAGACGCGTGCCGACGATGCCGCGACGCGCGCGCTGGTCGCCGTGCTCGACCACGCGCCGACGCGCCGCTGCGTGGAAAGCGAGCGCGCGATGAACCGCACGTTGCACGGCAGCTGCCAGGTGCCGATCGGCGGTTTCGCCGTCGAACACGAAGGCACGCTGCGTTTGCTCGGACTCGTGGGCGATGCCGGCGGCCGCATCGTGCGAGCCGAAGACCACGGCAGCGACGGCGAAGCGCTGGGCCGCCGCGTCGCGGAAAAGCTCCTCGCCGCCGGTGCGGCGGAACTACTCGGCCGCTGAGCGGCGGAAGCGCGTGAATTCCGGCGTCGCCGCGGCGGCGTCGAAAGGCTTGCCGTTCTCGGCGTAGACCTCGCCGCGCACGAGGGTGTCGCCTTCGTGCCTCAGAGTGAGCAGCGCTTCGTGATGACCGCCCGCCACCGCGAGGTGGGTGCCGTCGCGGAACTCGAATCGCAGCGTGCCGTCGTCTTCGCGCCGCACCAGGGCCATGCGCGGCTGATTGCCCTGCGGGCAGTAGTGCGTGGCGAGCAATGTGCCGCCGTCGAGGTGGTAGACGGTCATCGAGCGATGCGTCGGAGAGCGCCAGTTTTCGGTGAGCACGGTATCGCCGGCGATGAGTTCGAACTGCACGCGCATCGGCGAGTCGGGCTTGTCGGCCGGCTGCCACGTTCCGACGAGGCGTTTGAGCTGTTCGAAGGCGGCGTGCCCTTCCGCGGCGGCGGCGGGCAGGGTGGCGAAGAAGAACGCCAGGCAGGCAAGCCGTTTCATGTCCTCATCCTCCGCGCAGGCGCTTGGCGATGGCGGGCCGCGCGATCAGTGCGAACACGATGCCGAGCGCGAAGCCCGACAGATGCGCCCACCACGCCACCGCGCCGAAGGCCGGGCCGACCCAGGTGAAGATCAGCTGCAGCAGGGCCCAGATGCCGATCAGCAGCGAGGCCGGCGTGCGCACGAATTCGAGGAACAGGCCGAGCGGCAGCACCAGTCCCAGGCGCGCGCGCGGGAACAGCGCGAGATAGGCGCCGATGATGCCCGACACCGCGCCGCTCGCGCCCACGATCACCGATTGAGTGGTGTGCAGCGAGAACGCGGCCGCCAGGTTCGCGACGGCGCCGCAGGCCAGGAACAGCAGCAGGAAGCGCCACGGCCCGAGCGCGCGCTCGGCCGGCAGGCCGAAGATCACGAGGAAGAGCATGTTGCCGATCAGGTGCAGCCAGTCGGC
>CAMLOR010000342.1 GCA_946481615.1 uncultured Aquimonas sp. | reverse complement strand
CAGTGTAGCAATCCCGAGGTCATGGCGGCAAACGAGGGGCAAACCGGCCAGTCCGGGGTGCGGCTGGTGCGCGTCGACGACGAGCGCGACGGCCAGCGCATCGACAATTTCTTGCTGGGGCAGCTCAAGGGCGCGCCCAGATCGCTGATCTACCGGATCCTGCGCACCGGCGAGGTGCGCGTGAACGGAAAGCGCGCCAAACCCGATACCCGGCTGGCCGGCGGCGACATGGTCCGCATCCCGCCGGTGCGCCTGGACGAGCCCGCCGACAAGGGCGAGGCGCCAGCCGGGCCGATGGAGCGGGTGGCGGCCAGCATCGTGCACGAGGACCGCGCCCTCCTGGCGCTGAACAAGCCCTCGGGCATCGCCACGCACGGCGGCAGCGGCATCTCGTTCGGTGTCATCGAGCTCATGCGCAAGCTGCGGCCGAACGAGCCGCTCGAGTTGGTGCACCGGCTCGACCGCGACACCTCCGGCCTGCTGGTGATCGCCAAGAAGCGCTCGGCGCTGACCGAGCTGCAGCGGCTGATCCGCGAGGGCCGGCTCGAGAAGCGCTACCTGACGCTGCTCGTGGGCGAGATCGCGCCGCGGCCTTTCACCGTCGACCAGCCGCTGCTCAAGTCCACCCTGCAGGGCGGCGAGCGCATGGTGCGGGTGGACCGCGAAGGCAAGGAGTCGGTCAGCCACTTCAAGCGCATCGATCTCTACGGCGGGCACAGCTACACCGAAGTGCGCATCGACACCGGCCGCACGCACCAGATCCGCGTGCATTCGCAGTTCGCCGGGCATCCGGTGGCCGGCGACGAGAAGTACGGCGACAAGGAAGCCAACAAGGCCTTGAAGCAGGCGGGCCTGAAGCGCCTGTTCCTGCACGCCGCCTCGCTGCGCTTCGCACTCAAGGACGGCACCGAGCCTTACGTGTTGAACGCGCCGCTGCCGGACGATCTGCGCGGCGTGCTCGATCGCCTCAAGGGGCCATGAGGTAACGCCCGCCGATTTCGGCGGAGCGCAGCAGCCAGGGCGGTGCCGCCCACACCAGCGCCAGCCCGGCGAGCGCGTGCGACAAGGCCAGCGGCAACAGCGCGCGGTGGCGATAGCCGAGCGCGGCCCAGGTCGTGCCGGCGGCGAACGTCGCCACCATCAGCGCGAAATTCGGCGTGTGCAGCGCGGCGAACAGCGCGCCCGAAAGCAGGGCGCCGAACAGTTCCGAGCCGGCTGCACGTCGCATGCGCGGTGCGATCGCCTGCATCAGTATCCATTGCTGCAGCAGGGCCCACACGGCATACAGCGCCGCTTCCCGCAGGCCGGGCGGGCGCGTCGTGAAGCCATCGCCATCGTGGGCGTTCGCCAAGCCGGCAAGTGCAACGGCGAAGGTAGCGATCAGCGCGAACACGCCGACCGACGTCCACGCGCGCCGGCCACCGACCCAGCGCCATCCGGCATCGCCGCGCAACAGCGCGGCGCCCAGCAGGCAACCGCCGAGCACGAGGCCGGGAGCGCCGGGTGTCTCGTCGCCTGGCCAACCGGCCCACTGCAGCAGCGCCCAGGGCGAAGACACCAGGGCCAGTTCGATCAGTCCGATAGTGCGCGACGTTTCCCCGCGGCGAAGGCGCGACATCACGCCGGCGAAGACGGGAGCCAGCGCCAACAGCCAGGCGGCGTTTCCGGTGGCGGCGCCGCGCACTTCGGCAGTGAATGCGATGGCCGTGCGGCCCTGCGGTTCGACGAGGGTGGCCGGGCGATCGCGCAGCAGCGCATCGCGCCAGAGCAGCAGCGATTCGGGGAAGAAGAACGCCGGCGCCGCCACGCGCGCCAGCGGCTGCGTGCAGTCCGGCGCCGCGGTGCAGTCCGCGATGCGCAGACCGGGGCGCGGTTTCAACGTCAACTCATGCAGCGCCACGTGCGTTCCCGGCGGCGCTTCGAGATGCAGCCGCAGCGTGCGCGCAAGCCGCAGCGGTGGTTCGGGCGCAGCGAATTCCACGAGGCCGCCGGGCGGCAGGATCGGCGCCGACGCGAACGCCGCCGTGGCCGGGCCATCGCTGCCGATCAGCGTGGCGCGCAGCGGGACCTGCGTCTGCAGGCGGAAGGTGGCGCCCGCGACCAGCGCGAGATCGACGGCCCTGCCGTGCAGGTTCAGGGAGAGGTCGGCGTTCCCGTCGGGTATGACGCCGCTCAGGGCATCGTCCGCGGCGGGCGTGCTCTGGAAGCCGACGGTTCCGGGCCAGACCACCGCGCCCGGCGCGGCGAGTTGCCAGCGCCACGGCGTGCCGCCTTCGTTCCAGGCGGCTGCGCCTGCAGCGGCTTCCGTCGCCAGGAGCGTGCGCACGCTCGACCAGGACAGCAGCCATCCCAGCCACAGCGCGGCGGTGGCGAGCAGCGCGGCGAGCGCGAACCGCGCCGCGCGACTCAGCCCTGCGCCAGCTGCTCGGCTTTCGCGGCGCAAACGAGGTCGTTCTCGGAGAGGCCGCCGACGTCGTGCGTCGACCAGCGCACCACGCAGCGGTCGTAGTGCACGCCGAGGTCGGGATGATGATCCTCGCGGTGCGCGACGTAGGCCAGGGCGTTCACGAAGGCCAGGGTTTCGTAGTAGTTGCCGAAGCGGAAGGTCTTGCGCAGCGCAGCGCCGTCTTCGACGACGTCCCAGCCGGGCAGGGCGGGCAGCGCGGCTTCGAGGTCGGCGCGGGGGAGGCGGTGTTCGGCACCCTTGCGCGGCTGGCAATGACGGGCGGCGAGCGCGGCGAGCGTGGTCATGGCGCGTCCTCGTTCGGGAAGACCGCGATTATACGAGCGCCGCTCCACTAGAATTGCGCCCGCGTCGTCCCCATGTGGCTTCCATGATCCAGATCAGCGATTCGGCCCAGCTGCATTTCCGCAAACTGCTCGAGCGCCAGGGCGGCGACATGGCGGGCATCCGGCTGACCGCGGTGCGCGCCGGCACGCCCGCCGCCGATGCGAAGCTCGAGTTCTGCGAGCCCGTGGATCTGGCCGGCGACGAGTGGGCGCTCGATTGCGAGGGTTTCACGCTTTACGTCGACGCCGCCAGCGTGCCGTTCTTCGACGGCGCCAACATCGATTACGTCAGTTCTGCCACCGGCGGCCAGCTCAGCATCCGCGCGCCGCGCATCAAGGGCGAAGCGCCGAAGGGCGATGCTTCGCTGATCGAGCGCGTGCAGTTCGTGATTGACAGCGAGATTAACCCGCAGATCGCCTCGCACGGCGGCCGCGTGGCGCTGAAGGAACTCACCGCGAACTTTGAGGTGGTGCTGCAATTCGGCGGCGGCTGCCACGGCTGCGGCAACGCCAACGTCACGCTCAAGCACGGCATCGAGAAGACGCTGATGGCGCGCATCCCGGAAATCACCGCCGTGCTCGACGCCACCGACCACAGCACCGGCGAGAATCCCTACATCAAACGCGCGGGCTGACGCGCTGCGTCGCGGTGCCTCTTCGAGAGGTCGCGAAGAGCAGGTGGGTGCTGCTGTGTCGTCGCAGGTGCTCTTGGGGTGGGGTGGCAGGCCCGGCTGCGGCGCCGGCTACGCCGGAAGCTGGAGTCGGCCGGGGGTTTTCGA
>CAMLOR010000341.1 GCA_946481615.1 uncultured Aquimonas sp. | reverse complement strand
TGGCGCTGCATTACCGGCAGTCGGCGGCCGAGGTCGCCGTGCTGCAGCGCGAACTGGAGCAGGCCCGCGCGCAGAGCACGCTGGCGCTCTCGGCCGAGCTTTCGGAAGTCACGCGCCTGCCGCTGCTGGTGAACGACGTGCTGGCGCGCTTCGGCCGGCTCGATGCGCTGGTCAACAACGCTTCCACCTTCCGTCCCACGCCCATTGGCAGCGCCACCGAGGCCGACTGGGACGAACTCTTCGCCGCCAACGCCAAGGCGCCGTTCTTCCTCGCGCAGGCCGCGGCGCCGCATCTGCGCGCGGCGCGCGGTGCCATCGTCAATCTGGTCGACATCTACGCCGAGCGGCCGCTGGAGCAGCACACGCTCTACTGCATGGCGAAGGCGGCGCTCGCGATGCTCACGCGTTCGCTGGCGCGCGAACTCGGCCCCGAAGTGCGCGTCAACGGCATCGCGCCGGGCGCCGTGCTCTGGCCCGAATCCGGCAAGCCCGCCGCCCAGCAGCAGGCGCTGATCGAAACCACCGCCCTGCGCCGCGCCGGCGATCCGCAGGACGTGGCGGATGCCGCGCTGTTCCTGTTGCGCGACGCGCGCTATACCACCGGACAGATCCTGCGCGTGGACGGCGGTCGTACCCTGGCGATCTGATGGCGAAGCGCAACGCGAAACGATGGCGGGTGCTCCCGCTGCTGGCGGTGGCGGGCTGGCTGGCCGCGGATGCGTGGCCTATGGGCATCCGCACGTTGCTCGCGAAAGCGGGCGCGACGGAAGGACGCGCGGGGCAAGCGGCTGCGCGGGTCGAGCCGCGACTGCGCCAGGAACTGCGCGATGCCGGCCTGGAATTCGGCGCGCCGGTGTTCCTGCGCATCTTCAAGCTCGAATCGCAGCTCGAATTGTGGGTGAGCGACGGCACGCAATACCGGCGCTTCCGCACCTATCCGATCTGCGAATATTCCGGCGAACTCGGGCCGAAACAGCGCGTGGGCGATCGCCAGGCGCCGGAAGGCTTCTACACCGTGCGCCTCGGCCAGCTCAATCCGTACAGCAGCTACCATCTGTCCTTCGATCTCGGCTACCCGAATGCCTACGACCGCGCCCACGGCCGCACCGGCAGCCTGCTGATGGTGCACGGCAGCTGCGTCTCGATCGGCTGCTACGCGATGGGCGACGGCAACATCGAAGAGATCTATACGCTGCTCGCCGCGGCGCTCGCCAACGGCCAGTCCGGCGTGTCCGTGCATGCGATGCCTTTCCGTTTCGACCGCCCGGACACGCAGGCCAGGATGCAGGCCAGCGAGTGGAAGCAATTCTGGAGCCAGCTGCAGGCCGGCTGGGACGCATTCGAAGCCCGCCGTATTCCGCCGCGGGTTTCGGTCTATGCAGGACGTTATCTCGTGAGCACGCCATGAGCCAGGTGTTCGAAACCCGCTTCCATGCCCGTTGGAACGACATGGATTCCAACGCGCACATGGGCAATGCGCGCTTCCTCGATGCCGCGAGCGACGTGCGCATGCAGTATTTCGCGAGTTTCGGCTTCCATCCCGCCGAATTCGCGCGTCTGCGCGTCGGGCCGGTGGTACGCCGGGACGAGCTGGAGTATTTCCGCGAAGTACGCCTGCTCGAGAACGTGCGTGCGACGCTGATGCTCGGAGGCCTGAGCACGGACGGCGCGCGGTTCCGGCTGGTCAACGAGTTCCATCGCGAGGATGGCCAGCTCGCCGCGCGCGTGGTGAGCGCGGGCGGCTGGCTGGACCTGGCCGCGCGCAAGCTGACGGCGCCGCCGGCCCCGATCGCCGCCGCGATGCTCGCGCTGGAACGCGGCGCGGATTTCGTCGAACTGCCGAGCCTCTAGCGCGGCATCACACGCGATCGATGCGCGCGGCGTAGCAGCCGGGCTTGGCGTAGTGCGCGTGCAGGTAGGCGACGCGCGCATCCGCGAACAGCGCGCCGATCCTGTTCTCGATCTCCGCGCCCGAGGCCAGATCGGCGTTCACCATATGATGGCGCGCGTCGAAGGCGCGCAGCGATAGCACGCGGCGGCGCAGCGCGGGCGGCACGATGCCGGTTTCGTCGAACTCGGGTGTCGGGGCTTCGCGCACGAAGATCGCGTGGCTGGCGCGGTACGGCGTATCGGCCGGCTGATGCGTCCAGTTGAGCAGCAGCGCGGTTTCGCCGAGCGCGATGTCGTCCAGACCGATGCGATCCGGAAAGCCCGGGAAGGCGTCGACGACGCGCCGCTGGACGCCGCGCTCGGCGAGCGCCTCATCGGAGAGCGCGAACAACGACTGGAAGGCTTGCGGCGCGAGGCCGGTGATGCGGAATGACATGGCGCAGCTCCGTTGGGGACTGCGTGCATCGTGCGCCGACGCATGCCGCGGCGCGCTCCGCTTCTTGCGACCGAATCAGAGCACGAGCGTGGTGAGTTCCAGGGTTTCGTCGCGTCCGGCCCAGAGTTGGGCCAGCGTGCGGCGCGAGACGGGATCGACGAACTCCGGTGCCAGATCGACCAGCGGTTTGAGCACGAAGGCATGCTTCAACTCGGGCCGCGGCAGTTCGAGATGACCTGGGCCTTTCATCACGACATCGCCGAAGAACACCAGATCGAGGTCGAGCGTGCGCGAGGAAAAGCGCGGCACGTCGCGGCGACGACCGTGCGCGTCTTCCAGCGCATGCAGCCAGGCATCGAGTACGACCGGATCGAGATCGGATTCGATCAGGGCGCCGGCGTTGAGGAAATCGGGGCCGTCGAATCCGACCGCCGGCACGCGGTACACCGGCGAGAAGCGCACGCCGGGGAAGCGCTCGCGCAGCGCGTGCGCAGCGGACGCGAGGTTCGTTTCGGGGTCCAGGTTGCTGCCCAGGCTAAGCAGCGCAGCGCAGCGCAAGCGGTCCGACGGACTCACCGCGAACAGCGCCCGCTGTTCTGGTCGCTCCACCCGTTCGGGATGAACCGGTCGAACCCGTGCCTCATCCTTCGCGCTCGATGATCACACCCACCGCCTTCGCCCCACGCACCGCGCCCGGCTTGCTCAGCTTCAGCCGCACGTGCCGCACGCCGAACTCGTCGAGAATGAGCTGCGCGCAGCGCTCGGCCAGCGTTTCGACCAGGCCGAAGTCGGATTCGCCGACGAATTGCACCAACCGCTTCGACACAGCCTTGTAGTCGAGGGTGTCCGCGATGTTGTCGCTGGCCGCCGGCAGCCGGTTGTCGAAGCCCATCTCGATGTCGAACGCCAGCGTCTGGCGGATGCGGCGCTCCCAGTCGTAGATGCCGATCAGCGCATCGATCTCGAGGCCTTCGATGAATACCTTGTCCATGCTCACCCGCGCCTGCGCCAAGCGACATTGTAGAGATCGTGCCGGCGATCCTTGAGGTTCTGCACCGTGCCGTTGGCACGGGCTTCGATCAGCGCGTCGAGCCGCAGGTCCGCGAAGGCCACCATCTCGACGTTGGGCGTGGTGTCGGCAGCCACGCCGTCGCGCGCGAAGGGGAAATCGCAAGGCGTGAGCATGCAGCTCTGCGAATACTGGATGTCGAAGTTGTTGACGCCCGGCAGGTTGCCGACGTTGCC
>CAMLOR010000340.1 GCA_946481615.1 uncultured Aquimonas sp. | reverse complement strand
CGCTCGGCCGCGCGCGTCAGGTTGCCGCACTCGGCGACGGCGACGAAGAGCTTCAGGCTGATCAGGTCGTAGCGCATGCGCCCTTCCGGCCGCACCGGCGGCCCGTGGTCCGCATTATCGAAAGCGCGCGGGCACGACCTGCGGGCTCGACACCGTGGGTGACCGACA
This sequence comes from uncultured Aquimonas sp., assembly GCA_946481615.1. Next base: position 3,410 of record CAMLOR010000340.1, on the reverse strand, counting down.
CCTCACCCGCCGCGGCGCGGAAGCTGCGCATCCGAGCACTCGCGTCGAAAGCGCGCACGGCACTTCAGGGCTCAGGGTGCGCAGGCTGTCGCCGCGGCGGTGACGCTCAGAACAGCCGGTACCACAGTGCCAGCTGCGGGACGTAGGTGATCAGGGCCATCACGACCAGGCTCGCCAACAGGAACCAGCCCAGGTTGCGCAGCAACTCGATGATCGGAACCCGGTTCGTCCGCGCGGCCACATAGAGGTTCGCGGCCAGCGGCGGGGTGAGCAGCCCGAGCTCGATGTTGGTCACCAGGATGATCGCGAAGTGGATGGGGTCGATGCCGTACTTCGCGGCGGTCGGTGCCAACAGGGGACCCATCAGCAGCGTCGCGGCGTTCGTCTCCATGAACATGCCGACGACCAGCAGGATGAGGTTGACCACCAGCAGAAAGACGACGGGGCTGTCCGTCACGGTGACCGCCCATGCGGCAATCGACTGCGGAACCTGCTCCAGCACCATGGCGCGGTTGAAGATGCTGGTGAAGCCGATGATGACCAGGATCGCCGCTGCGGACAGCGCGGCGCTCAGGAAGATCTTTTCCATGTCACGAAGGCCCACGGTCCGGCTGACGACCGTGACGAGCAGCGCGTAGACCGCCGAGACCGCCGCCGCCTCCGTGGGCGTGAAGACGCCCGAGTAGATGCCGCCCAGCACCAGAACCGGCAGCATCAACGCAGGCAGTGCCCGCGCGAAGATCCCCGCGCGCGGGGTCGCGGAAGCGTCAACGCCTGGCCACAAGGCAGCGGCAGGCCGTGCAGCAGGGTTCTCCTTGCCTCCCGGCAGCACTCGCCGCGCCAGCGAGGCGTGAACGATCATGAAGGCCAGCATCATCACGATGCCGGGACCCAGCGACGCCATGAACAACTGCGTGATCGAGACGCCCACGATCGAGCCATACAGGATCAGCGGAATCGACGGCGGAATGAGCACGCCCAGAAGACCGGCCGACGCGTTGAGCGCCGCCGTGTAGCCGGGCGAGTAGCCGCGTTCGATCATCTCCTTGCCCACGGTGCTGCCCATGGCCGCCACGGTGGCCACCGAAGAACCGGTGATGGCGCCCATCAAGGCGCTGGCCAGCACCATGACATGGCCCAGGTGGGCCTGCAGCCGCCCGATCAGCACGTCACACACGGCGGTGAGCTGGCGGATCAGGCCGCCCTGGCTCATCAGTTGCCCGCCCAGCAGGAACAGGGGAATGGCCAGCAGCGGGAAGACGGTGATGGTGTCGTAGGTGATCGAGGGCAGCACCGACCAGTCGATATTCCATCGCTCGGCGTTGACCATCACGAGCAACGTGAACGCAACGCCGACCGGAACGCCCAATAGCAGGATCAGGATGAGAACAGGACCGATGATCACAGGTGCTCCTCGCCAAGCGACGGTTCATTGGTCGCGGCACGGATCAGCTCGGCGACGGAGTGCAGCACCACCAGTGCCATGCCGAGCGGAAAGAAGAAGGTCGGAATCGCCACCGGCGTGCCCAGATCGAGACCCCGCTCGCCCGAAGTGAGCGCCGATTGGAAGAACGCCAACGCGGTGTGGAAGTACACGGCGCCGAAGACGATCATGGCCAGCGCAGTGGCCAGCCGGCCGGTCCGGCGCACCCACGGGCTCTTGACCTGCTGGATGATGTCCACGGCGATGTGGGTTCCGGTGTAGGTACACATCGCCGCGCCGACGAAGGTCAGGGGCGCCATCGCGTAGATGGCGATTTCTCCGGTGTCCGGCAGTTGGAGGTTGAAGTACCGCACCGCGACGCTGATGGAGATGCCCACCAGCATGGCGACGAGCGAGACGATGCAGATCCACTTCTCGACCCGGAACGCATGGCGTTCAAGCGAGAACAGCAGACTGCTGGCGCGTGCGCTGGCTGACATGGGCGCCTCCGTCGCTTACTTGCGCGCGGCCGCGGCCTCTTGGCGCAGTGCGGCGACGCGATCCGCGCCATAGGTGGCGGACAGCTTGTCCCACACGCCCTGGCCCACCTTCTCGAACTCGGCCATGGCCTGGGCCGACGGGCGGACGATCTTGATGCCACCGGCCTCGATCTTCTTCAGGAAGTCCGCGTTGAGCTCACGGTTCTTCTGGATCTGCTTCCTGGTCACCTCGGCGGCGGTGTCGGTCAGGATCTTCTTCTCGGCGTCGGACAACCTGGCCCAGAACTTCGAGCTCGACGCCACCGTGCCCATCGCGTAGACGTGGTTGGTCAGCGTCATGTATTTCTGCGTCTCGAACAGGCGCGATTCGTAGGTGATGCTGGCGCCGTTGTCCTGCCCGTCCACGGTCTTCTGCTGCAGCGCGGTGAACAGTTCCGGGAACGGCATCACGACCACCTGCGTGCCGGCTTCCTCGAAGAATCCCTTGATCGCGGCCGACCCGGGAACCCGAAGCTTCAGGCCTTTCAAGTCGGACGGCTTCTCGACCGGGCGGTTGGAATTGGTCACCGCACGGAACTCGAGCTCGAAGAAGCCCAGCGTCTCGATGCCCTGCTTGTTCAGCGTCTCGCGCAGCGTGGTCTGCAGCACGCCCTTCGGGTTGTAGAAGATCGCGTCGACCTGCTTGAAGTCGGCGGCGATGTAGGGCAGGTAATGGATGTCGAGCAGCGGGTTCAGTCCGGCCAGCGAGCCGGGGTTGAGCAGCGCCAGTTCGAGCGATCCGCGCGACAGTTCGCGCGCCTGCGCCATCTCGCCGCCGAGCTGGTTGGCCGGGAAGACCGTGATGCCGATCCGGCCCTTGGTGCGCTCGCCCACCAGCTTGGCGAACTCCTGCGCCGCCTGGTCCATCGTGCTGTTGGCTGCGAACACGTGGCCCATGCGGGCCTTGACCTCCTGGGCCATCGCCGGTGCGGTGGCCAGGGCGGCGACGGTGCTGGCGATGGCGAGCGCGGCGCTCGCGATGAAGTTGCGCTTGTTCATGTGTCTCCTATCGGAATGAATGAGGGAATGAAAGTCAGATGCCCCGGGCGCCAGAGGCCAGGAAGCCGCCATCGACCGGCAAGGTGACGCCGGTGACGAATCCGGCGTCCTCGGACACCAGGTACATCACCGCCGCCGCGATCTCGCCGACGGTGCCGTATCGGTTCATCGGGATCGCGTTCTCGTATTCGCGCCGGAACTTCTCGGTGTGCAGCGCGCGTGTCATCGGCGTGTCCACCGGCCCGGGCGCGACGGCATTGGCGGTCACGCCCTGCTCGGCCAGCTCGACCGCCATCTGGCGCGTCAAGGCGATCACGGCGCCCTTCGAGGTGCCATAGGCCGTGCGTCCGGAACCGACGGCGCGCATGCCCGCCACCGAGGCGATGTTGACGATGCGGCCCCATTGGTTGCGCACCATCAGGCGCGCCGCGCGCTGGCTGCACAGGAAG
>CAMLOR010000339.1 GCA_946481615.1 uncultured Aquimonas sp. | reverse complement strand
AGTAGTCGTTGTACATCTTCGACAGGTATTTGTTGCCGGTATCGCAGACGAACACCAGCACGCGCTTCTTCTGCGTCTGCTCGCGGCAGTATTTCAGCGCCGCCGCCAGCAGCGTGCCGGTCGAGGAACCGCCCAGGATGCCTTCCTTCTCCAGCAGCTCGCGCGCGGTGAGGAAGCTTTCCTTGTCGCTGATCGAATAAGCCTTCTTCACGCGGGTGAAGTCGGAGATCGGCGGCAGGAAATCCTCGCCGATGCCTTCCACCATCCAGGTGCCGGACTTGGTGCTCAGCACGCCTTCGTTGATGTACTGCGTGAGGATGGAGCCGACGGGGTCGGCGAGGATCAGTTCGGTCTTCGGCGAGTGTTTCGCGAAGCAGCGCGAGAGTCCCGTCATCGTGCCCGAGGAACCGCAGCCGAAGACGATGGCGTCGAGGTCGCCGTCCATCTGGCGCAGGATCTCGGGGCCGGTGCCCTCTTCGTGCGCCTTCGGATTGTCGGGATTGCCGAACTGGTTGATGAAGTACGCACCGGGCGTTTCGCGCGCGATGCGTTCGGCCATGTCCTGGTAGTACTGCGGATGGCCCTTGGCCACGTCGCTGCGCGTCAGCACCACCTGCGCGCCCATCGCCTTGAGGTTGAATATTTTCTCGCGGCTCATCTTGTCGGGCACCACCAGCACGAGCCGGTAGCCTTTCTGCTGCGCGACCAGCGCCAGCCCGATGCCGGTGTTGCCGGCGGTGCCTTCGACCAGCGTGTCGCCGGGCTTGATCTTCCCGGCCTTCTCCGCGGCCTCGATCATCGACAGGCCGATGCGGTCCTTGATGGAGCCGCCGGGATTGTGGCTTTCGAGCTTGAGGAAGAGTTCGCAGGGACCGGCATCGAGTCGCTGCGCGCGGATGACCGGCGTGTCGCCGATGAGTTCGAGGACGCTGTCGTGGACGCTCACGAGCCGATTCGCTTTCGACGGCCTGGCGGCCGGAGGCGGAATCTTAGCGGAGCGCCCGCCCCGAAAGAATTGCGGGCCGGTGGCAGCCGACGAGGAAAGCTGCCACCGACCCGACGAGAACCTTGATTCAGTGCACCGCGGCGTGCTGGTCGTACATCCGCGTGAGTTTGTCCTTGGCGAAGAGCTTTTCCTTCTTCATCCGGGCCAGGGTGGCGTCGTCGACGGCGAGGACGCCCAGCTCGGCATCGAGGACCTGCTTGTCGAGTTCCTTGTGGCGCTGGTAGAGCTGCCGGAACTCGTTGTCGCTCCTGAGCAGGGCTTCGATTTCGGATTTCGGGTGTGCTTCGAACATCACTGACCTCCTTTGCCGCAGAAACGAACGCCCCGCGCGACCTTGCGCGGGGCGTTCCGGATCTCGATCTCAGGTTCGGCGCTGCCCGGCTCCATCCCCCGGGCACGCGCCAGCAGCTTTGCGGCGGCGGTCTCCGAGGTGGCGAGGGGTGCAGTCATTCGGCCGGTCTTCGGTGGGGCCGGGCCTGTGGAGGGGGCCCGGGGAACCGACGCTACTCCGCCCAAAATCGGCCCGCAAGCGGCGCGTTATCCGCTTGATTTGCTTGGGTTCGAAGGCGTCCGCAGAGGCCCTGGAGCAGGCCTCTGCCGCGAAGGAAATCTTCCGCGGGATCAACCACTTGCGCTGCTGCCGCGCAGCAGCCCGGAGGCAAGTGATTGATCCGTCTGGACTAGCCGCCTGCGCCCTGGACGATGATCTCGACCCGGCGGTTCCGCGAACGGCCTTCCTCGCTGCCGTTGTCGGCCACGGGGCGATCCTCGCCCACGCCCACGGCGGATAGGCGCGCGCCTTCGACACCCTCTTCGACCAGCGCCGCCTTCACCGCTTCGGCACGCCGCTGCGACAGCACCTGGTTCGAATTGGCGCTGCCGGTGCCGTCGGTGTGGCCTTCGATCAGCACCGCGCGCGACGGATTCTTCTGCACGAATTCGACCACGCGCTGCAGGTTGGCGCGCGCCTCCGGCAGCAGCGACGACTGGCCGCTCGCGAAGGCATCGCCGGCCAGCGTCATGACCTCGCCGCGCGATTCGCTGCGCGCCGTCATCGATTGCATCTGCAGGCGCAGCGAATCCGCCGCCGCGATCGCAAGATCGGCCTCCTGACGCGCGAGCGAGGCTTCCTCGGCCTGCGCCTGCGCCAGGCGGCGCGCCTGTTCGGCTTCGGCGGAAGACAATTCGGAAAGCGCGATCGCGCTCGCCGCTTCCTGCTGCGCACGCTGCGCCTCTTCGGCGCGCGCGAGGCTCTGCAGGCGCAGGCGCTCGGCTTCCTGGCGCGCGGCTTCGGCGTCGCGGCGGCTGGCTTCGAGCAGGATGCGGTCCTTCTCGCGTTCGAGCTGATCGAGCTGGCGCGCGGCCAGTTCGGCTTCCGCCGCCGCGCGCGCGATTTCCACGCGCGTGCCGGCCACGAAGGCGAGCGCCTCGCGCTCCCTGCCGCCGGCCAGCGTGAGGGCGTCGATGGCCTGGCGCGCGCGCATGCGCTCGGCCGGCGCCAGCGGGCCGAGGCTGGGGTCGCTTTCGAGCGCCGCGAGGCCCGCTTCGATGCGTTCGACTTCGACGTCGCGCTTGGGCGCGCCGGCGCAACCGGCGAGCAGCGCCATCGCGAAGGCCACGGGAATCAGGCGCGCGCTCATCGGTCGCCTCCCAGCAGCTGCCGGCGCAGGCGCGCGTTCTCGTCGGAGGCCGCCTTCACCTGTGCGCGGCCGGCGGCCGCGCGGCTGCGGGCGGCGGCGAGGTCGGCATGCAGCTCGGCCTGTTCGGCCAGATCGCGGGCCTGGGCGTAATCGCGCTCGTCCATGGCCAGGCGCGCGTCGGCGAGGCGCTCCTCGGCCTGCCCCAGCTCCACCGCGGCGTATTCGTCGGCCTGCACGGCCCGCGCCGAGGCCACCGCCTGCCCGGCATCGTCGAGCAGATCCACGGGCGGCGGCGCGCTCGCGCAGCCACCGAGCAGAAGCCCCAGGACGAGGCCGAGCGCATGGATTTCCCCGCGGGTTCGTGTCATATCATTGGACCGCCGTGATGGCGCCGTGCGGCGCCGGATGCACGGCCATTGTACGAGGGGGAACAAGTTCATGGATATCGGCTACTTCCTCAAGCTGATGACGGAGAAGAACGCGTCGGACATGTTCCTGACGACGGGCGCTCCGGTGAACATCAAGGTCGAGGGCAAGCTCTACCCGCTCGGCAATACCGGGCTGCCGGCCGGCATGGTCAAGAAGATCGCCTACTCGCTGATGGACGAGGGCCAGGTGCCGCAGTTCGAGCGCGACCTCGAGCTCAACATGGCGATCGCGGTGAAGGACGCCGGCCGCTTCCGCATCAACGTGTTCAAGCAGCGCGGCGAGATCGGCATGGTGATCCGCGCCATCAAGAGCGAGATCCCCACGATCGACCAGCTCAAGCTGCCGACCATCCTGCGCGACATCATCATGGAGCCGCGCGGGCTGGTGCTGGTGGTGGGCTCCACGGGCTCGGGCAAGTCGACCTCGCTGGCCGCGATGATCGACCACCGCAACAGCAACAGCTCCGGCCACATCCTCACCATCGAGGATCCGATCGAGTTCCTGCACAAGCACAAGAA
>CAMLOR010000338.1 GCA_946481615.1 uncultured Aquimonas sp. | reverse complement strand
TGCCGATGCTCACCATCCTGGCCGACTTCGTGGCCGTGGTGGGCGCGGGCCTGTACTCCATGGGTCCGCTCGACGTGTCGCTCGGCGGCTACATCATGCAGACGCTGCAATTCCTCGAACCGCGCGACCTGTGGGAAGGCCTTTCCAAGAGCGTGGTGTTCGCCATCCTCATCACGCTGATCGGCCTTTCCACCGGCTTCTCCGTCACCGGCGGCGCCGAGGGCGTGGGCCGCGCAACGACGCGCGCGGTGGTGGCTTCCATCACCGCGCTGGTGATCGCGGACATGCTGTTCTCGTTCTTCCTCAACCGATGATGCGCTGGCGACGTCCTTACCTGGAGTGGCGGCGCGCCGACGGGCTGGTGGTGTCGTACCACTGGACCTGCCCGGCCTCGTTCGTGCTGATCCTCGCCTTGTACGGTGCCGACTGGGCCTCCTCGCTGGCGGCGTGGCTGGCGCTGATGTTCCTCGTGACCGCGCACGAACTCGGGCACGCCTTCGGCGCGCGGGCGCATGGCGCGCGCGTGCATGCGATCGTGGTGAACGCCGTGCACGGTGCCTGCCTGGCCGATGCGCCGCGCTCGCGGCGCGCGGCGCTGCGTTTCGCGCTCGGCGGCCTGCAGGTGCAGGTCGTGATCGCCGCCATCGTGTTCGCGGTGCTGGTGGCGACATCTAACGCCAATCTCGATCTGCCGGCGCCGCTCGCCGCGGCGCTGCTGATGCTGGGGCCGGTGAACGTGCTGGTGATGATCCACAACCTGCTGCCGATTCCGCCGCTCGACGGCGCGGCGGCGCTGGCCGCATGGCGCAGTGGCCGGCGAGCGCCGATGCGCGAACCGCAACCTCGGGTCGAAACACCGCGCGCGCAGACGCCCGCGGCCATCGTCGATCTCGCCTTCGAACGCGCGAAACGCGAGGCGGGGCAATGAACGAGGCCGCGACCGAACCCGTCATCGACGTGCAGGGCCTGGAAGCCTGGTACGGGCGCCGGCGCATCCTGCACGGCGTCGATTTTCGCGTGATGCCGGGCGAGATCCGCGTGATCATGGGCGGTTCGGGCAGCGGCAAGTCGACGCTGCTGCGGCACCTGCTCGGATTGAACCGGCCGCGCAAGGGCTGCGTGAAGCTGCTCGGCATGGACGTCGCCAAGGCGTCGCCGCAGGAACAGTTGCTGCTGCGCCGCCAGATCGGCGTGAGCTTCCAGAGCGGCGCCTTGTTCACTTCGATGACGGTGGGCGACAACGTGGCACTGCCGTTGCGCGAGCATCTGCGCCTGGACGAGAACACCGTGCGCATCATGAGCCGCCTCAAGCTCGAGGTGGTGAACCTCGGCGGCTTCCAGGATCTGATGCCGAGCCAGTTGTCCGGCGGCATGATCAAGCGCGCGGCACTGGCGCGCGCCATCGTCATGGACCCGAAGCTGCTGTTCTTCGACGAGCCCTCGGCGGGCCTCGATCCGGTGGTGTCGGCCGAACTCGACGAACTGATCCTGCAGCTGCGCGACGCCATGCGCATGACCATCGTGGTGGTGACGCACGAGCTCGAATCCGCCTTCAAGATCGCCGACACCATCACCGTGCTGGACCAGGGCAAGGTGTTGCTCACCGGCACCGTCGAGGAGGTGAAGGCCTCGGACAACGAGCGCATCCAGGATCTGCTGAACCGGCGGCCGCGCGAGGTGGAGGTGAACGTGGACGAGTATCTGAAGCGGTTGACGGGGGAAGAGGCGTGACCGGCCCCGGCGACGGTTCGACAGGCTCACCGCGAATGGTTTTCGCGGGTTTGGCTTCCGGCATCCCGCAACCGTTCGCGGTGAGCCTGTCGAACCGGCCCTCGGGCCCCCGGAATCCGCTCGCGGTGAGCTTGTCGAACCGCACTCCCCGGTCCCACACTCTGGCGCAACCATGAAACGCGACCGCATCAACTACGTGCTCGTGGGCGCCGGCGTGCTGGTGGCGCTCGGGCTGCTGCTCGCCACGCTGTTCGCCATCACGGGGCGCGGCGGCGCCGAAACCAGCTACTTTGTCTACTACGACAACGTCACCGGCCTGGCCTTCGGTGCGCCCGTGTTCTACGAGGGCTACCGCATCGGGCAGGTGGACGCCATCACGCCCGAGCGCAACGGCAAGACGCGCTACCGCGTCGATCTCGACGTGCGCAAGGACTGGCCCATCCCCTCCGACAGCGTGGCGCGCCTGCAATCGAGTGGGCTGCTGGCCGACATGTCGATCGGCATCCGCGAAGGCGAGAGCCCGCAGATGCTCGCCCCAGGCAGCGAGATCCGGGGCCTGGGCGGCGGCGATCTGTTCGCGGCGATGAACGATCTGGCCGGCGAACTCACCATCCTCACGCGCGACCGCATCCGCCCGCTGATCGACACCCTGGCGCAGCGCCTGGATTCCATCACGGGCACGATCGACCAGAACCTGCCGGAAATCGTCACGCAGACGCGCGAGCTGATGGTGAAGCTCAACCGCGCCGCCGAAGGCGTGGAGAAGATCGTGGGCGCGCCCAACCAGGAAGCCATCGCGGCCACGCTGGCCGACGTGCGCCAGGTCGCCGACGAGCTGGACGAGACCAAGGCGCGTGCCGACGCGCTGCTTTCGTCGCTCAACACCACGGTGGAGGAGAACCGCCCCGAGATCCGCCAGACGGTGCTCGATCTGCAACAGACGGTGGCCGCCATTGCCACCCGCATCGACGCCATCACGCATCACCTGGAATCCTCGAGCCGCAACCTCGACGAATTCACCCGCGAAATCCGCCGCAACCCGAACCGCCTGCTGTTCACGCCCAAGGCCGACGACGTGGAGGAACAATGAGCGTGCTACGCATCGTCGCGCTGGCCGCGCTGCTCGCGCTCACGGGCTGCGCCGGCGCGCCGGGCATTCCCGAGACCACGTATTTCCGCCTGCCGCCGCGCGCGAAGGTGGCGCCGCAGCCCACGCCGCCGCTGCCTTGGCCCATCGTGGTGGACACGTTGATCGCCGACGGGCTGTATTCGGACCAGGCCATCATCTACAGCCTCGATCCGCAGGGCGCGCGCCTGCGCGCCTACCACTACCAGTTGTGGGTCGATCCGCCGGTGCGCCTGTTGCAGCGGCGCCTGATCGGCACGCTGCGCGATGCGCGCGTGGCGCCGCTGGTGGCCGACCGCCTGCCGACGCAGACGCAGGCGCTGCGCATCGAAGGCCGCATCGAACGCTTCGAACGCGTCAAGCTCGATGCGGGCTACAAGGTGGCGGTGGCGCTTTCGCTGCGTGCCGACGTGCGCGATGGCAAGCCGCCGCTGGTGCTCAAGGAATACTCGCGCGAGCTGCCGACCTCCGGCGATACCGTGCGCGATTCCGTCGATGCCATCGCCAAGGCGCTGGACGAGATCTACGCCGAGTTCGTGGCCGACCTCGTGGCGGGGAACGCCGGTGCCTGAGGCCGCGCCCGTGCATTGGAGCCCCGCGCAGCAATCGATGCTGCGCGAGCTGGGCTGCGAACTGTTCACCGTCCGTCGTTCCCGCGAAGGCGGGAACCCAGGTGCGGAACGGAACCTGGTGGCAACAGGGTTACCGCCGTCCCGGGCACCACGGGTGCTCGTGGTGGA
>CAMLOR010000337.1 GCA_946481615.1 uncultured Aquimonas sp. | reverse complement strand
GAACTGCTGACGCTGGGCGCGCTCGGCAACGACGAACACGACATCCTCGACACCCGCCGCCGCACGCTTTCGCGCCTGCGCTACGGCCTGCACCTGGTGGCCGACCGCCGCGAGGAACGCCTGCTGTTCGATTACCAGAAGGCCCTGGCCGCGCGCCTGGGCTTCAAGGACGAACACCGCGAGAACCTCGCCGTCGAGCAGCTGATGCAAGGCTATTTCCGCAGCGCGGCGCTGGTGCTGCGCGTCGGCGAACGCCTGCTGCAGCGCTTCGACGAAACGCTCTCGCCGCATGCGCCGGCCACGCCCATCGATGCCGATTTCCTCGACATCGACGGCTTCCTCGCGTTGCGCGATCCCGACCTGCTGCATCGCCGGCCGGTGATGATCCTGCAGCTGTTCCGTACCTGGCAGCAGCACGCGCACCTGCGCGGCCTGCACTCGACGGCGGCGCGCGCGCTGGGCGAGGCGCTCTCGCGCATCGACACCAAGTTCCGCATGGAGCCTTCGGTCAAGGCGCTGTTCCTGGCGCTGATCCGCGATGCGCAGGCCATCCCGACGCTCGAGCGCATGGCGCGCCTGGGCGTGCTCGGCCGCTACCTGCCCGCGTTCGGGCGCGTGTCCGGGCGCATGCAGTACGACCTCTTCCACGTCTACACGGTCGATCAGCACACGCTCACCGTCCTGCGCAACATGGCGAGCTTCGCGGAGCCCGAATCGGCGCAACGTTTCGCGCTCGGGCACGAGGTGTGGCCGCTGCTGCGCAAGCCGGAGCTGTTGCTGCTCGCGGGATTGTTCCACGACATCGCGAAAGGCCGCGGCGGCGACCATTCGGAGCTGGGCGCGGTCGATGCGCGCATGTTCTGCCTCGACCACGGATTGTCGGCCGCCGATACCGATCTCGTCGCCTGGCTCGTGCGGCATCATCTGGCGATGTCCGTCACGGCGCAGCGCCAGGACATCGCCGATCCGGACGTCGTCGCGAAGTTCGCCAATCTTGTCGGCGAGCGCGAACGTCTGGATTACCTCTACCTGCTGACGGTGGCCGATATCGCCGGCACCAGCCCGAAGCTGTGGAACGCGTGGAAGGACCGGCTGATGGCCGATCTCTACACCGCCACGCGCTTCGTGCTGCGCCGCGGCCTGGAGCATCCGCTGCATGCCGAGGAACGCATCGAGGAAACCCGCAACGCCGCGCGCGAGCGCCTGCAGGACCTGGGCGTGGCCGATGCCGGCATCGATCGCGTGTGGGCCGAGTTCCCCGAAGAAAGCTTCCTGCGCTACCGTGCCGAGCAGATCGCCTGGCAGACGCGCGGCATCGCGCAGGCCGGCGACGCCGGCCTGCCGCTCGTGCTCGCGCGCCCGCATGCGCGGCCCGGTGCGCTCGAAGTGTTCGTGTACTCGCCCGACCGCGACGGCCTGTTCGCGACGGTGGCGGCGACGCTCGACCGTCTCGGCCTCTCCATCGTCGAGGCCCGCGTGGTGAATTCGCGCCGCGGCATGAGCCTGGACACCTTCCAGGTGCTCGACGCCGGCGTCGATTTCATCGACCCCGAACGCCGCGCCGCCAGCGTCGCCGAGGCCGTGCGCGAAGCCCTGCGCGCGCCGCCGACGGCCAAGTCCGCGCTCGCGCGTCGCACCATGCCGCGCCAGCTGAAGCACTTCCGCATTCCCGCGCGCATCGATTTCGCGCCGGCCGAAGGCCGTACGCAGATGACGCTCGTGTGCAGCGATCGACCGGGCCTGCTGGCGCAGGTCGCCGCCATCCTGCGCGAGCATCGCCTGCGCGTGCACGACGCCCGCATCGCCACCTTCGGCGAGCGCGTCGAAGATTTCTTCCAGCTCACCGACGAATCCGACCAGCCGCTCGACGAGGCGCGCAGCGATGCGCTGCGCACCGCGCTGCTAGCGGCCCTCGACACGCACTGACGAGACCCCATGCCCCGCATCCGCAAGACCGACCCCGCCGATCTGGCGGAACTGCAACTCGTGGTGGAAAGCGCCTTCCAGCGCCGCGCCACGCTCACCATGGCCGAGATCGACGGCTCCACGCGGCCGACCGTCGAGCGCATCGTGCAGGGCCTGGAGGCGGGCGAACTGCGCGTCTCCATGCCGGACGGCAAGGGCGGCTGGAAGCTCAACGAGTGGCTGAAGAAGGCCGTGCTGCTGTATTTCCGCGTCAACGATCTGCGCGTGATGGAAGCCGCGCCTGCGGCTTACTGGGACAAGGTGGCGCTGCGCTTCGCCAAGGGCGACGAGGCGCAGTTCCGCGAGGTCGGCGCGCGCATCGTGCCCGGTGCCGTGGTGCGGCGCGGCGCGCATCTTGGCAAGGACGTGGTGCTGATGCCGAGCTTCGTCAACATCGGCGCCTACGTCGGCGCCGGCACCATGGTCGACACCTGGGCCACCGTCGGCTCCTGCGCGCAGGTCGGCAAGCGCTGCCACATCAGCGGCGGCGCCGGCATCGGCGGCGTGCTCGAACCGCTGCAGGCCGCGCCCACCATCATCGAGGACGACTGCTTCATCGGCGCGCGCAGCGAAGTCGTCGAAGGCGTGATCGTGGAGAAGGGCAGCGTGATCGGCATGGGCGTGTTCCTCGGCCAGAGCACGCGCATCTACAACCGCATGACGGGCGAGATCACGCACGGCCGCGTGCCGGCGGGCAGCGTGGTGGTGTCGGGCTCGCTGCCCGCGAAGGACGGCTCGCATTCGCTGTATTGCGCGGTGATCGTGAAGCAGGTCGACGCCAAGACGCGCGCCAAGACCAGCGTCAACGACCTGCTGCGCGGAGCCGCCGAATGACGACGCTCTACGGCCTCGACAACTGCGACACCAGCAAGAAGGCGCGCAACTGGCTGCAGCGCTTCGCGATTCCGCACGAGTTCATCGACTATCGGACGCAGCGCCCGTCGCCCGAAACGCTCAAGCAATGGGCGCAGGGCGTCGGCGGCTGGGACGCGCTGATCAACCGCCAATCCACCACGTGGCGGCAATTGCCGGCCGCACGCAAGACGCCGCAGAGCGACCCGGAGTGGACGCTGCTGCTGCGCGAACACACGGCGCTGGTGAAGCGGCCCGTCGTCGTCGCCGACGACGGCACGATCTCGGTGGGCTTCAGCGACGCGCTGTTCAAGAAACGTTTCGGCCGCTGAGGCTAAACCGTGGACATGCCTTACGCGCACCTCGACGTCGTCGAACTCACCTGCGAACTGATGCGCCGCGCCTCCGTCACGCCGGAGGACGCGGGCTGCCAGGCGCTGATCGCCGAACGCCTCGCATCGCGCGGCTTCCGCATCGAACACCTGCCGTTCGGCCCGGTGCGCAACCTGTGGGCGACGCATGGCGAAGGCGCCCCGGTGCTCGTGTTCCTCGGCCACACCGACGTCGTGCCGCCCGGCCCACGCGAGGACTGGCACAGCGACCCCTTCGAAGCGACGTTCCGCGACGGCTGCCTCTACGGCCGCGGCGCCGCCGACATGAAGAGCGGCGTGGCCGCGATGGTGCTGGCGCTCGAAGCCTTCGTCGCTAAACACCCGGCGCATCCAGGCACCGTCGCACTGCTGCTCACCTCCGACGAAGAAGGCGACGCCATCCACGGCG
>CAMLOR010000336.1 GCA_946481615.1 uncultured Aquimonas sp. | reverse complement strand
CAGGTCGACGGATCAGGCCCGCGTAGCGGGGGCCGGCAGGGATGCCGGCCGTTTTTCATTGCACAGGGAAGTGCAATGAAAAACCCCCGGCGACCGGAGGGCACCCGCGCGCAGCGCGGGCGGCGCAACCCATCCCCGAACCCCCGAGCGCCCCCGCGTCCCGCGACAGCGCAGCAACTACCAGCCCATGTAGTGACCACCGTTCGCCGAGAGATTGGCACCGGTGATCCACGCGGCTTCGTCGGGGATGAAGAAGGCCACGGCGTAGGCGATTTCCGAGGGCAGGCCGAGGCGGCCGGTGGGGATCTGCTGGACGATCTTGGCGCGCACTTCTTCCGGCACCGCCATCACCATGTCGGTGGCGATGTAGCCGGGCGACACGGTGTTCACCGTGATGCCGAATTTCGCGTTTTCCTGCGCCAGCGAGATCGTGAAGCCGTGCATGCCGGCCTTGGCGGCGGCGTAGTTGGCCTGGCCGTATTGGCCCTTCTGGCCGTTGATGGAGCTGATCTGCACGATGCGGCCCCACTTGCGCTCGCGCATGCCGTCGATCACGGGGCGCGTGACGTTGAAGCAGGAATTGAGGTTGGTGTTGATGACTTCCTGCCACTGCTGCGGCGTCATGCGGTGGAAGGTGGTGTCGCGCGTGATGCCGGCGTTGTTGACCAGGATGTCGACCGGGCCGAACTGCGCCTCGACGGCGCGCACCATGTCGGCGGCGGAATCCGGGCTGCCGACGTCGCCGGGCACGATCGCCACGTCCACGCCCTGCGCCTTCATCTTCTGCTGCCACTCGCGCGCGCGGCCCTCGTCGCGGTAATTGGTGGCGACGCGATGACCCATCTGCGCCAGGCGCTGGCAGATCGCGCTGCCGATGCCACCGGTGCCGCCGGTGACCAGTGCGGTACGACTCGTCATGCTTCCCTCCCAGGAATGGCGGCCCCGTGGCGGGACGCCTCGCGGGATTCTACACAGGGCGCATGGCGTGGGCGGGCACGGCGGCGAGATCGAACGCCTGCACCGCACCGCGGAGGAATGCAGCTGGATTCGCCGCGGCGAGCGGCGTCTGCCCGAGGAACGCCCAGGCCGCGCGCAGCGCGGGCAGCGGATCGTCGTCGTCGAGCGGCAGCGCGGCCAGCGATTTCGATAGCTTTCGACCGTCGGCATCGAGCGCCAGCGGGACGTGTACGTAGCTAGGTTCGCGATAGCCGAGTGTTCGTTGCAGCCAAAGCTGGCGCGGCGTCGAATCCAGCAGATCGCAGCCGCGCACCACCTCGGTGATGCCCTGCGCTTCGTCGTCCACCACCACCGCGAGCTGGTAGGCGGCGTGGCCTTCCACGCGGCGCAACACGAAATCGCCGACCTCGCGCGCGAGATTCTGCACATACGGTCCCTGCACCGCATCGACGAAACCGACGTCGAGATCGGGCACGCGTGCACGGATCGCCGCGGGACGCGTCGGCGGCGCGGCGACGCACTGCCGGTGGATGCCGCCCTGGTCGGCCAGATCGCTGCGGCTGCAACGGCATTCGAAAGCGATGCCGGTGTCGCGAAGACGCTGCAGCTCGCGCTCGTAGACCTCGCCGCGCTGCGACTGCCACCACACGGGCTCGTCGCTTTCCAGCCCGAAGGCCTGCAAGGTGCGCAGCTGCGCCTGCGCGGCGCCGGGCACTTCGCGCGGCGGGTCGATATCCTCGACGCGCACCAGCCAGCTGCCGCCTTGCCGGCGCGCGCGCAGCCAGCTCGCCAGCGCCGCCACCAGCGAACCGAAGTGCAGCGCGCCGGTGGGCGAGGGCGCGAAGCGGCCGCGGTAGCTCACGCGGGGCGCAGGCGCAGGCAGTAGGCCGTCATGCCGGCCACGGCGGCGGGAATCAGCGCGAAATTGACGACGGGCACCAGCGCCATGCCCATCGCGGCCAAGCCGAAGCCGAACATGCCGGCACGGTTCGCGCGCAGGAAGTCGCGCTGCTCGGCGAAGGACAGGCCCCAGTTGCCGAGCGGATTGCCGGCGAATTCCATCGCCAGCAGCCAGGCGCCGAGCAGCAGGCCGAGCGGCACCGCGATCAGGCCCACGACGGGGATCAACCCGAGCAGGAACACGCCGATCACGCGCACGGCGATGTAGAGCAGGCGCCGCGATTCCTGCCGCAGCACGCGCTTGATCGTGGCCCAGCCCATCGGAGGCTCGATCGCGCGCGAGGCGCCGGTGAGCGCGCGCTCCACGCGTTCGGATAGCAGGCCGTTGAACGGCGCCAGGATCAGATTGGCCAGCAGCGTGAAGGTGAAGAAGGCGATCACGAGCAGCAGCAGCGCCACCAGCGGGAACAGCAGCCAGCGCAGCCAGTCCCAGCTGGCGGGCAGCCAGCGGTCGAGGGCGGCGTCGACGCCCCAGAAGGCGAGCCCGGCCGCCAGCGCGTAGACGATGATGTTGCCGATCAGCGGCACCAGCATCAGCCCGCGCACGCCCGGTTGCAGCAGCAGGCGGAAGCCGAGCAGCAGGTGGCGCGGCCCGGAAAGCGAGTCGAGGGCGAGGTGCGAGAGAGGCGTAATGTCCATGCGCTTGAAATACACTGCGTCGAACTCATCTTAACGGACGTACCGGCCCCCGCCGGCGTGACGGAGGCGTTTCCCCATGATGCGTATCGCTCTTTTCCTCGGCACCAACCTCGCCGTGCTGGTGCTGCTCGGCCTCGTGCTGTCGGTGCTGGAGAACGTGTTCGGCGTGCGGCTGGGCAACAACGGCCAGTTGCTGGTGATGGCCGCGCTGTTTGGCTTCGGCGGCTCGTTCATCTCGCTGATGATCTCCAAGTGGATGGCGCTGCGCTCCACCGGCGCGCAGGTGATCAAGGAGCCGCGCAACGAAGCCGAAGCCTGGCTGCTCAACACCGTGCGCCGCCAGGCCGAGGCCGCGGGCATCGGCATGCCCGAGGTCGCCGTCTACGACGCACCGGAGATCAACGCCTTCGCGACGGGCGCCAATCGCAACAACGCACTGGTGGCGGTGTCGACGGGCCTGTTGCGCAGCATGCAGCGCGACGAGGTCGAGGCCGTGCTCGCGCACGAAGTGAGCCACGTGGCGAACGGCGACATGGTGACGATGGCGCTGCTGCAGGGCGTGATGAACACCTTCGTCATCTTCCTGGCGCGCGTGGTCGGCCGCGTGATCGATTCGTACATCTCGGGCAACCGCGAGGGCGGCCCCGGCATGATGTATTACCTGATCGTCTTCGTGCTCGACATCGTGTTCGGCCTGCTCGCCAGCATCGTCACGATGTGGTTCAGCCGCCGCCGCGAGTTCCGCGCCGACGCCGGCGGTGCCAACCTCGCCGGCCGCCAGAAGATGATCTCGGCGCTCGAACGCCTGGCGCAGAGCTACGGCCAGACCACGCTGCCCAACGAAGTGCAGGCCTTCGGCATCTCCGGCCACGTCGCCCGCGGCGCCAAGCGCCTGTTCATGACGCACCCGCCGCTGGCCGAACGCATCGCGGCGCTGCGCAACGGTTGATTCGCTTGACGAAGCCCCGGGAGACCGGGGCTTCATGTTTGCTTGCGTGTGCGCTGCGCTGCGGCGGGACGCGGGGGCGCTCGGGGGTTCGGGGATGGGTTGCGCCGCCCGCGC
>CAMLOR010000335.1 GCA_946481615.1 uncultured Aquimonas sp. | reverse complement strand
GGCGGCCAGGGCATGATGGCGTTCTGGTACCACTACGCCATCCTGTTCGAAGCGCTCTTCATCCTCACCACCATCGACGCGGGCACGCGCGTGGCGCGCTTCATGCTGCAGGAGTTCGGCGGGCTGGCGTGGGCGCCGCTGCGGCGCACCGAATCGTGGCTGGCGAACGTGGTGGCGACGGCGCTCGCGGTGGGCGCCTGGGGCTGGTTCCTCTACCAGGGCGTGGTCGATCCGCTCGGCGGCATCAACACCCTGTGGCCCTTGTTCGGCATCGCCAACCAGATGCTCGCCGGCATCGCGCTCGCTTTCTGCACGGTGGTGATGGTGAAGATGAAGCGCGGCCGCTATGCGCTGGTCGCCGCACTGCCGACACTGTGGCTGCTGGTCTGCACGCTCACCGCCGGCTGGCAGAAACTGTTCCACGAGAATCCGAAGATCGGCTTCCTCGCCAATGCACGGCGCTTCTCCGATGCGATCTCGCGCGGCGAACTGCTGGCGCCCGCGAAGACGCTCGACGAAATGAGCCGCATCGTCTTCAACAACTGGGTGAATGCGGGCCTGTGCGTGCTGTTCATGGCGGTGCTGCTAAGCACCGTGTTCTTCGGCCTGCGCGAGATCCGCCGCGCGCGGCGCAGCGTTACACCGCTGTCTCAGGAGACGCCGTATGTCGCGCTTCCTGCATAGGGTCTGGGTCGAATTGCGTACGATCGCCCGGCTCATCTGCGGCGTGCCGGATTACGACGCCTACGTCGCGCACCTGCGCCGCCTGCATCCGGAACGGCCGGTACCGGCCTACGAAGAATTCTTCGCCGAACGCCAGCGCGCCCGCTACGGCCGCGGCGCCAGGCGCTGCTGCTGAAGCGCGGCCACATCGCATTCCGCGCGCGGCGGTGCCAGGCGGCGCAGCGTGATCACGCCGCTGCGATGGATATCGTCGCGATCGAACTGCAGCGAAGCGGTGGAGCAGTCGAAGAAGCGCAATGTCGCCGCGCCGGCGTCCTGCGACGCGACCGGATCGTCTGCGAGGAAGCGCCCACCGCTGCTGCGCCGCAGCGCCATTTCGGCGCGATCTTCCAGCACCTGGCCCGCGCCCGTCAGCCAGTCGTGCGTCCCCGCGCTTTCGGGCCGCCATGTGAACCAGCCGACGAGCATCTGTCCGGTGGCTTCGACGGTCTCGATGGTCATGCCCTGGCCCGAGACGGCCGGGTCGTACCACAGGCCATCGAGCGCCGGCGAAGGCGGCAACCATCCCTGCGCGCCCACGACGTGCACCGTGCCGGCCATGGCGGCACCGGGCACGCCATGCGTCTCGCAATGGAAGCCGAAGGAGCCGATCGTGTCGAACCCCACGGAGCAATCCTCGAAGCAATCGAAGAGCCCGTCGTCGGAGCGCAGCGGATGCGCCTGGCTCGCGGCGAAATGCACCACATCGCCCGTGTGGACCACGAGCATCGAGGGCGAGTAGGCCACGCCGGGCCCGATCGCGACGCGGTGTTCGGCCGCGACCGTGGCGGCCAGCAACAGCGCGGGAAGCTGCGAGGCGATCATGGCGCTTGCCCGGAACCCAGGAGTCCCGAGTGTCGTGCCGTCGCGTGACATCCACGCGACGGCCGCCGCTGCGCGGCGTCAGGCGCCGGCCGGGTTCGCCTTCTCCGGGTCGATCTTGAACACCTTGATCGCGCGCGCCACGTCCTTGCCGTTCATCTTGCCTTCCGCGGCCAGCGCCGCGATGGCGGCGTGGGCGATGTGGAAGCGGTCGACTTCGAAGAAGCGGCGCAGGTTGGCGCGGGTGTCGCTGCGGCCGAAGCCGTCGGTGCCGAGCACGGTGTAGCGCATCGGGACGAAGGCGCGGATCTGGTCGGCGTAGGCGCGCACGTAGTCGGTGGCGGCGATGGCGGGGCCGTTGCGACCTTCGAGCAGTTCCGTGACGTACGGCTTGCGCGGCGACTTGGCCTCGGGATTGAGTCGGTTCCAACGTTCCGCATCGAAGCCGTCGCGGCGCAGTTCGGTGAAGCTGGGGCAGCTCCAGATATCGGCCGACACGCCGAACTCCGCCCGCAGCAGTTCCGCTGCCGCGATCACTTCGCGCAGGATGGTGCCCGAGCCGAGCAGCTGCACGCGCAGCTCGTTCTTCTTCGGCTTGCCGGCGTCCGTCAGCAAATACATGCCCTTGATGATTCCTTCCTCCGCGCCCGCCGGCATTTCCGGGTGCGCGTAGTTTTCGTTCATCAGGGTGAGGTAGTAGTACTCGTCGACCTGCTCGTCGAGCATGCGCTTCATGCCGTGCTGCACGATGACGGCGACCTCGAAACCGAAGGTCGGGTCGTAGGGCTTGCAGTTCGGGATTGCGCCCGCGAGCAGGTGCGAGTGGCCGTCCTCGTGCTGCAGGCCTTCGCCGTTGAGCGTGGTGCGGCCGGCGGTGGCGCCGAGCAGGAAGCCGCGCGCGCGCATGTCGGCGGCCTGCCAGGCGGAATCGCCGATGCGCTGGAAGCCGAACATCGAATAGAAGATGTAGAACGGCAGCATCGGCAGATCGTTGGTGCTGTAGCTCGTCGCGCTCGCCATCCACGAGGAGAACGCGCCGGCTTCCGTGATGCCTTCCTCGAGCACCTGGCCGGCGGCGTCTTCGCGGTAGTACATCAGCTGGTCGCGGTCGACCGGCTTGTACTTCTGGCCGAACGGCGCGTAGATGCCGATCTGGCGGAACAGGCCTTCCATGCCGAAGGTGCGCGCTTCGTCCGCCACGATCGGCACGACGCGCGGACCGACGTTCTTGTCGCGCAGGATGATGTTGAGCGCCTGCACGAACGCCATCGTCGTGGAGATCTCGCGGTCGCCCGTCGCCTTGGTGAGGCGTTCGAACGCGGCCATCTCCGGCACCGCGATCGAGGCCGACTTGCGCCGGCGCTGCGGCAGCGAACCGCCGAGCGCGGCGCGGCGCTCTTTCAGGTATTGCACTTCCGGCGAATCCTCGCCCGGATGGTAGAACGGTACCTCGGGCAGTTTGTCGTCGGCGACCGGGATGTTGAAGCGGTCGCGGAAGGCCTTGATCGCGGCATCGTCGAGCTTCTTGGTCTGGTGCGTGGGGTTGAGCGATTCGCCCGCCGAACCCATGCCGTAGCCCTTCACCGTCTTGGCGAGGATGACGGTGGGCTGGCCCTTCATCTTCGAGGCGGCGGCGTAGGCCGCGTAGACCTTGTGCGGATCGTGCCCGCCGCGGTTGAGGCGCCAGATGTCCTCGTCGCTCATGTTGGCGACCATCGCGGCGGTCTCCGGATACTTCCCGAAGAAATGCTCGCGCGTGTAGGCGCCGCCGAAGGCCTTGCAGTTCTGGTATTCGCCGTCGACGGTTTCCATCATCAGCTGCTTGAGCTTGCCGCTGTGGTCGCGCGCCAGCAGCGGGTCCCAGTAGCTGCCCCACACCACCTTGACGACGTTCCAGCCGGCGCCGCGGAACACGCCTTCGAGTTCCTGGATGATTTTGCCGTTGCCGCGCACCGGTCCGTCGAGGCGCTGCAGATTGCAGTTGATGACGAAGACGAGGTTGTCGAGCTGCTCGCGGCCCGCCAGCGAGATGGCGCCCAGCGATTCGGGCTCGTCGGTCTCGCCGTCGCCCATGA
>CAMLOR010000334.1 GCA_946481615.1 uncultured Aquimonas sp. | reverse complement strand
ACATCGGCTACAACTCGAGCGACGTCGGCTTCGACGGCGCCACCTGCGGCGTGCTGAACCTGATCGGCAAGCAGTCGCCCGACATCAACCAGGGCGTGGACCGCAAGAAGCCGGAAGAACAGGGCGCGGGCGACCAGGGCCTGATGTTCGGCTACGCCACCAATGAAACGAAAGAGATGATGCCGGCGGCCATCCACCTTTCGCATCGCCTGGTCGAGCAGCAGGCCAAGGTGCGCAAGAAGGGCAAGCTCAAGTGGCTGCGCCCGGACGCCAAGTCGCAGGTCACGCTGCGCTATGAAGACGGCAAGGCCGTCGCCATCGACGCCGTGGTGCTGTCGACCCAGCACGATCCTTCGATCAAGCAGAAGGATCTGATCGAAGCCGTGCGCGAAGAGATCCTCAAGCCCGTGCTGCCGACCAAGTGGCTGCACAAGGGCACCAAGTACCACATCAACCCGACCGGCAAGTTCGTGATCGGCGGCCCGGTGGGCGACTGCGGCCTCACCGGCCGCAAGATCATCGTCGACACCTACGGCGGCTGGGCCCGCCACGGCGGCGGCGCCTTCTCGGGCAAGGATCCGTCGAAGGTCGACCGCTCGGCCGCCTACGCCGCGCGTTACGTCGCCAAGAACGTGGTGGCCGCGGGCCTGGCCGACCGCTGCGAGATCCAGGTCTCGTACGCGATCGGCGTGGCCGAGCCGACCTCGATCTCGGTGACCACCTTCGGCACCGGCAAGATCAGCGACGCCAAGATCGAGAAGCTGATCCGCAAGCACTTCGACCTGCGTCCGTACGGCATCATCAAGATGCTCGATCTGATCCACCCGATGTATCAGGCGACGGCGTCCTACGGCCACTTCGGCCGCGTGCCGGTCGCCGGCAAGCGCGCCGACGGCACGTCGTTCACCGCGTTCTCGTGGGAAAAGACCGATCGCGCCGACGCGCTGCGCACGGACGCGGGCCTGAAGTAAACCGCGTGCGTTGATTATCGGTGGCCGGGCAAGGCAGACTTGCCCGGCCGTACTCGGGGGAGGAGGCGGAACGCACGCCAGGCGCGCGTTCCACGATCCACGTTCCACCGAACCACGGTCCCGCCGATGGCCCCTGTGCCGCGCACGACATCCAACCCGAGATTCCGCTGGCGCCTGCTGCTGCTGGGCGCGGCGATCGTGTTGATCGTGCTGCTGCCGCTCTCCGTGGCCTGGCGCGCCGCGCAATCCACGCTCGAAGCCGGCGCGCTCGTCGAAAACAGCCACGCCGTGCGCAGCCAGACGCACCGCCTCATGCACACCGTGCGCGATGCCGAAGCCGCCGCCTTCGCGCTGGCGTCCGGCCTCAAGGGCGCGCACTACCGCGAACGCGCCGACCAGGCCATGGCGCAGCTCGGCCCGCAGCTGGCGCGCCTGCAGGAACTGGTCTCCGACAACCCCGACCAACTCGTGCGCGTCGGGCAGCTCGACGCCATGCTGGAAGGCCGCCGCCGGCTGCTCGAAGAAGCCATTCTCGAAGTCGATACCGGCCGCCTGCCGCAGGCGCTGGCCGCACTCGATCGCGCCGCCGCGGAGTTCCGCGTGCGCGAGCTGGCCGCCGGCATCGTGCAGTTCGAAGACGCGCTGCTCGACGGCCGCGAAGCCCGCACGCGCCAATTGCGACGCTACCTCGGTTGGCTCGCGGTGGCCGCGGCCGCGGGCCAGCTCATGCTGCTGGTGGCGGTGAGCTGGCTGGCCGAACGCCAGGTCTCGCAGCGCCTGTTCGCCGAAAGCGATTCGCGCAGGGCCGTGCTGCGCGCGCAGGCCATCTTCCAGAGCGTGCGCGAGCCCATCATTTTGCTCGACGCGCGCCTGCGCCTGCTGATGCACAACGACGCCTTCGCGCAGCACTACGGCACGCCGCCACCGGGGGCCGGCGACGCCCGTCCCGCGCTGGCCGAGATCGGCGGCGGCATCTGGAACGACGCTGTGCTCCTGCAGCGCCTCGCCGACGTAGCCACGCGCGACCGCGAACTGTGGGACCACGAACTGCGCCAGGTATCGGACGACGGCATCGAACGCATCCTGGTGGTGAACGCGCGCCGCATGCGCCTGCCCGACCGCGCCGACGACGTGGTGCTGATGACGGTGGCCGACGTCACCGCGCACAAGCGCGCCGAACAGCAGATCCGCGAACTCAACCGCCAGCTCGAGGGCAAGGTGGAACAGGTGTCGGAAGTGAATCGCGAGCTGGAGGCCTTCAGCTATTCGGTCTCGCACGACTTGCGCGCGCCGTTGCGCCACGTCGCCGGCTTCGCCGAAAAGCTGGAGCGCCATCTGGGCGAGAACGCCGACGAGCGCGCCCGGCACTATCTCGACGTCATCGCCAGCTCCGCGCGCCGCATGGCCGGACTGATCGACGATCTGCTGGTCTATTCCCGCCTCGGCCGGCATGCGCTGCGGCTGCAGGCGGTGGACATGCAGTCGCTGGTCGACGAGGCGCGCCAGATGTTCTCGGCCGATCTTGGCGACCGCAACGTGGAATGGCGCATCCAGCCGCTGCCGGTGGTGGTCGCCGACGAGAACATGATGCGGCAGGTCTGGCAGAATCTGGTGGGCAATGCGCTCAAATACAGCGCGCGCCGCGAGCGCGCCGTGATCGAGGTGTCGTCGCGCACCCTGCCCGACGGCACGCTCGAATTCACCGTCAAGGACAACGGCGCCGGCTTCGACATGGCCTATGCCGGCAAGCTGTTCGGTGTGTTCCAACGCCTGCACAAGGCCTCGGAATTTCCCGGCAGCGGCATTGGCCTCGCCAACGTGCGGCGCATACTCACGCGCCACGGCGGCCGCATCCGCGCCGAATCCGCGCCGGATGAAGGCGCGGCCTTCCACTTCACCCTGCCGGCCCAGCCGGGCCAGGCTGCCTGAACGGACATCCGATGAACAGCAAAGACCTGCGCACCATCCTGCTGGCCGAAGACAACGCGGCCGACGCCGAAATGGCGATGGATGCGCTGCGCGAAGCCAAGCTCGCCAACCCCGTGGTGCACGTGGAGGACGGCGTGGAGGCGATGGAATACCTGCTCGCGCAAGGCGCCTGGGCCGACCGCCCGGGCGGCGACCCCGCCGTCGTGCTGCTCGACATCAAGATGCCGCGCCTCGACGGCCTGGAAGTGCTCAAGCGCATGCGTTCGGACGAGCACCTCAAGCGCATTCCCGTGGTAATACTGTCGTCCTCGCGCGAGGAGAGCGATCTGGTGCGAAGCTGGGATCTGGGCGTCAACGCCTACGTGGTCAAGCCGGTCGACGTGCACCAGTTCTTCACCGCCGTGCAGACGGTGGGCCGCTTCTGGGCCGTGCTGAACGAGCCGCCGCTGGGCGATTGAGCCGTCGATGACGCACATCGAGGATTACGACAAGCGCACCATCCGCGTCCTGCACGTGGAAGACGACGCGGTCGACAGCGAGTTGATCGAAGCGCAGCTCGCCGAAGGCGGCCTGCCGGTCGAGGTGCTGCGCGCCGACGACGAGGCCTCGGTGCTCGCGGCCATGCGCGGCTTCAAGCCCGACATCGTGCTGTCCGATCTTTCGATGCCGGCCTTCTCCGGCTACCGCGCGCTGGAGATCGTGCGCGAGCATTCGCGCTACGTGCCCT